>CAZDFA010000035.1:0-20956 GCA_964504555.1 uncultured Flavobacteriaceae bacterium
GATCCCCAAACAGAGACAGTTGCACGGCATCTAATTGCTCTTCAATCGCAAACGCTTGCGTACTTAAATTCCCTAAGGGTTGTTCAGCCCGCTTAATGGCGGCTTTGATGTGACGCATTTTGTTTCTGGATTCAGAAAGCAGATCCTGGGCAATACCCATATCAGCTTGTAGTTGGGCAACCGCTTTTTGGAAAGCCACTTTTTCTGCTCGGTCTTTGGCGGGTAATTCTACATTATCCAAGGCTTGTACCTCAAAGCTCACCGGATCGGTCAATGTGGTTAAGACCCCATCTTTTAATAGACCCATCTCCACCGTATAACGTCCCGGAACGACTAGCGTGCCTTCATCATTCCCCGCAAAGGGATTGTAAAACGCAGGGGTGCTTAAGTCAATAGGATCTTGTGGCGTATAACGCAAATTCCAATGGAATCGTTGGAGTCCTTTCTTGGCAGGTTTATATTCTTTCTTCACTACCGTGCCACTCGCATCTTTAATGGTGAAGACCAATTCTTCTTTATTTTCATCGCCTTCAGCCTTTAAGGCATCGTAGTTGGGATAAGGCGTGTCTGAACCAGATTTGATACGCTCCTTTTCTTTTTTCTGCCGTTGGTCTTTCAGGGATTTAAAATCGGCATTATAATAGTAGGTGATCAGGGCTTCTGGCCCTAGATTATCGGCTGTATAAAAATTATCCCCCTGAAAGGATTTGCCAGGTAATCCCAGCGGACTGCTCTGCTCCCACATCAAGGCTGTTCTGATGGGATAGATTTTGGCTTCATCGGCGGGTTCGGCATTTTCTACACTACGCAAGACGCTATAGTCATCCATGACATAAAAACCACGGCCAAAGGTGCCGAGTACCAAATCATTCTCCCGCTCCTGAATGGTAATGTCACGCACGGCAATAGTGGGTAGTCCGCCCTTTAATTGTTTCCAATGCTGTCCTTGATCAGGCGAAAAGAATGCACCGAATTCGGTGCCAACAAAAAGCAGATTACGGTCGATATGATCTTCTTCAATAGCATAGATACTGCCACGCTCCGGAAGGTTGGATTGTATCGCCGTCCAGCTTGCGCCTTTGTTGGTTGATTTAAAAAGGTAGGGCTTAAAGTCTCCGTATTTATGATGGTTAAAGGCGACATAGATCACATTTTCATCATGTTTGGATAGGAATACACTATTTACATAGGACTGGTTGGGTGCACCGGGGATGTTCGTGATTTTCCGCCAGCTTTGTCCACCATTTTCGGAGATATGCACCAGACCGTCATCGGTTCCAGCGGCTAAAAGATTGGCGTTTCGTGGGGATTCTGAAAAGGCCACCACCGCCCCATAAGGTGATGTTGAGCCATTTTTTGCGACAGCATCAATACTCACGACACGGTCATATACTTTTAGGGTATTGCGATCAATTTGTTGGGATAAATCTTCGCTAATCACCTGCCAGCTATTGCCATAATCATCAGACTTAAAGACTTTATTCGCTGCGAAATACAATCGCCCTGCAGCATGTCTACTCACGGCCAGGGGCGCATCCCAATTGTAACGATAGGCATTTTCGCCCTTGCGCGCTTTGGGTTTAATCCCAACGCGTTCACCGCTCTTTTTGTCATAACGGATCAGACCACCATACTGTGACTGGGCGTAGACAATATTGGGGTTGTTAGGGTCTATTTGGGATTCAAAACCGTCACCGCCATTGGTGATAAACCACTCCGAATTACGAATGCCATGTTCTGTTAACACCCGGGAAGGACCTCCCAGGCTGAAGTTATCCTGCGTCCCACCATAAATGTTGTAAAAAGGATAGTCGTTGTCTACAGCCACCTTATAAAATTGGGTGACTGGAAGGTTCTTTTTAAAGTCCCAAGTTTTTGCAGCATCGAAGGTTTCATAAATCCCACCATCACAACCTACCAGCCAATGCTTGTTATTGTTAGGGTTGATCCACATGGCATGATTATCTACGTGCTTGGTGTCTTCCCCCACGAGTTCAAAACTTTTCCCGCCATTATGCGTAACCGACATCCAGGTATCCATAGAGTAAACGGTATTTTCATCGATGGGATCAGCAATAATTTCCTGGTAGTAATTTCCGCTGGTCACATGCGAGCCGCGTTTTTCCCAGCTAGCCCCTCTGTTGGTGGATGCAAAAAAGCCACCTTTTCCATTGGCAGCTTCTACAATAGCATAAATAATTTCAGGATTGGCAGGTGAAATCGCCAAACCTATACGGCCTAATTCTTCTTTGGGAAGTCCTTTGTTGATTTTTGTCCAGGTAGTACCACCATCTACACTTTTATGCATTCCTGATCCAGGGCCACCGCCCACATAGGTATATACATGTCGGCGTCGCTGTAAGGTTGATGCATAGATTATATCTGGATCGCGTGGATCCATCACTATATCATTCACACCGGTATGTTCATCTACAGTAAGTATGGCGTCCCATGTTTTTCCACCATCTTCGGTTTTATAGAGTCCACGATCGCCGCCTTTGCTCCATAGTGGACCAATAGCCGCGACATAGACCACATCTGAATTTGCGGGATGAACAATAATCTTTCCGATATGTTCTGAATTCTTCAATCCCAAATGTTCCCAAGATTTACCTCCGTCAGCTGATTTGTAGACCCCATCACCATAAGCAACGGAACGTTGGTTGTTATTCTCTCCAGTACCAACCCAAACCACATTGGGATTGTTGGGGTCTATGGTCACACAACCGATAGAATACGAACCTTGGCTATCAAAAATGGGTTCATAGGTCACTCCAGAATTAATAGTTTTCCAAACTCCACCGGCTGAGGTCGCTACATAATATTCATACGGATTGTTAGGGTTGAAGGCAAAATCTGAAATACGCCCGGAGGTTAAAGCCGGCCCTACATTACGCCATTTTAAACCGGAGATTGAAATCTTATCTAAAGGGGATTTCTCTTCGGTTGTTTTCTTTTTTGATTTTCTCTGGGCATGACAAATGGGCCCAAAGCTTAGAAAAAGGCCTAGGATGATAAGGAGTGATTTTTTCATGAGGTTGATTTCTAGTGTATGGTTGCTATTAAGGTGGTTTAACGCGTGGTCGACATAAAAATAACTTTAGTGAGCAACACTAGGGCTCAACTGCCCTAGTTTAAATAAATTTTAACACTGGAACTGCTAGCACCTAACCTGTTTAGTCCAGTGCATACGCGCGCTCCACGGGCCAAGTATCATCATAACCTTTGTGCCACTTTTCTGAGCTTAATTCAACGGCCGTAGATAGACATTGATCAAGGTCAGACCTAATGGCTTTCTCATCCAAATCCTGACCAATAAAGACAATCTCATTCTTGCGGTCGCCATAGGTGGTATCCCAATCTGCTTCAATTTCCGTTTGATTTTCTAAAAATCCTAAATATTCTGAGCGTCGCTGAAAAGGCATACTCGCCCACCAGACTCCGGCGCTATCGGTTCGTAAAGAGCCTCCCGCCTGACCCCAAATGAGGGCTTGATCAGGACGATAGGCTAACCAAAACAATCCTTTACTTCGTATAATATTGTTAGGAAAACTGTGTTGAACGTACCGCCAAAAACGCTCCAGATCAAAGGGCCTTTTGGTGCGATATACAAAGGAATTTATCCCGTATTCTTCGGTTTCCGGGGTGTGTTCTTCTTTATTGAGTTCTTCTATCCAGCCTGCACTTTGTTCGGCTTCTTCAAAGTCAAAAAGTCCCGTGTGCAGAATGGCACGCGGATCGACTTTACTAAAACTGGATTCGATAAGCTTAGCGCCAGGGTTTAGCTTGTGTATCGTGGCTTTTAACACCCCTAAATGTTCTTCATTGACGAGATCGGTCTTATTTAGGATAATGACATTGGCAAACTCTACCTGATCGGTCAGTAAGTTTACGATGGTTCGAAAATCATCTTCAATGTCGGTAAGATCACGATCTACCAGTCGTTCTGGGCTTCCAAAATCTTTAAAAAAGTTAAAGGCATCTACCACGGTCACCATGGTATCTACATAACTGAATCTGGAGAGATCGATGTTATTTTCTTCATCTATAAAAGAAAAGGTCTGTGCTACGGGTATGGGTTCGCTAATACCCGTACTTTCAATAAGGAGGTAGTCAAAACGGTTTTGTTTGGCTAGGCGTTCTACCTCGATCATCAAATCTTCCCGAAGCGTACAACAAATACAACCATTGCTCATTTCTACCAATGTTTCTTCGGTGCGAGAAAGGGTGTTTTCACTCTTCACCAATTGCGCATCGACATTGACTTCGCTCATATCGTTTACGATAACGGCTACCTTTAAGCCTTCCTTATTATGTAAAACGTGGTTTAGTAAGGTGGTCTTCCCGGCTCCTAGAAAGCCACTTAGTACGGTTACAGGTAATTTATTGGCTGTCGACATTTGATTAAATGGAATATATAGATTAACATTTTAAAACCTTGTTATGCATTTTGAATAAAAGCACATTTTTGATTATTCGAAAATTCTCATTTTTTCCTCCGTCCTAAAGGATGAAATGAGAATTTTGGCAATTCACCCTTCAGGGAGGGTAAAAATTGACAACATGCATAACAGGCTATAAAAGTAATTGAAAATAACAGTAAATGCAACTGAGTTGCATTTATAAAATAATAGAAAAGAAAGGAGGAGTCTCCTCCTCCAATCTCTTAATAAAAGAATCATTTAAACCAGCACCGCTTGTGGTGGAAAAAGAGAATACTTCAAACTAAAAAACGTCTTGTAGCAATTGCTGTAGGCTTGCCCATGATTTCGCATCAGCATCAGCATCATAAGCTAAAGGCAAACTAAATTTTTCCCCATTGGCATTAGCTTCTTTTGAGGTATAGCTGTGCTTGACACCCGGATAGGCGACATATTCATACTTAGCGCCTATAGAATCCATAGCTGTTTTGAATGCCGTAACCGATTCTGGCTGGATAAAAGGATCCGCGGCGCCATTGCAAACCAGAACACGGGCTTTAAGTTTTTCATTAGGCATTACGGGAAGGGTGACACCACTGTGAAAGGCAGCTACAGCATCCAAGTCTGCACCACTATTGGCCATGGTCAAAGCTACACTGCCGCCAAAGCAGTAACCTATTGCAGCTAACTTCTCACCATCTACAGACTCATGCTTTTTTAATACGTCAATGGCAGCATTGAAACGCGCAGTAGCCTCGGGTAAATTGGCCATCACCATTCCTGAAAATTTTCCAGCATCAGAAGGATGATCTGCTTGTTTACCATCCCCATACATATCCACAGCAATGGCGGTATATCCCAGATTGGCTAGCATATCGGCACGTTCTCGAACGTAGTTGTTATGCCCCCACCACTCATGAACTATCAAGATGCCTGGTCGTTTTTCCTTATTGTTTTCATCAAAGGCGATATATCCTTTTAGATTTGTAGAATCTGTAGCATAGGTGACCTCAACGCCTTTTACTTTTACAGGAAGTGCTTCTGATATGGATTCAGTAGTTTTGGTTTCAGTAGTTGTGTTTTGCTTACAAGAAGCTGCCAGTATAAGAGTACATACCAGGAGGTAGATATTTAGTTGTTTCATTTTGATGTTGTTTTATACTATAAAGATACGCATTGTGTGCCTTTAGTTGTTTGCAAATTCTTTACATTAATGTTATGATAAAAATTCTATGAAGAAAAAAATAAGTCTCCTTTGTTTGTTGATAGGAGGTGTCCATTTTGGCTACAGCCAAAAAAATAGTCTGCCCGAGCAAATCGCCTCAGCCTTGTATCGGGATGTCACAACAACCCATTTATCCTATGCCGATTTGCAATTGCTCTCTATGGATGCCGGCGTTGCTGATCTAGATATGGATGGAGATCTGGATATTCTAATCGCTAATGAACATCGACCTAATATTTTGTTGATTAATGATGGTACAGGAAAGTTCACCAATGAAAGTACCAAGCGCATTCCTCAAGTGGCTCATGACAGTGAAGACATAGGTATTGCCGATTTTGATCTGGATGGGGATTTAGATATTATTGTGGTGAGTGAGGATGACCAGACCAATGAGCTTTATCTCAATAATGGTGATGGTATTTTTTCTGATGGAGGGAGCAGAATTCCTGTGACGGGTACTTCAAATTCAGTAGTAGTAGTTGACATAAACGCCGATGGCGCTACAGATATTCTCATAGGGAACAATGGTCAAAACAACATTCTTATTAATGATGGAACAGGGCATTTTACAGATGAGACCAATAGCCGTTTTGGTGTATTTATAGATGTCACCCAAGATATTACCCTTGCCGATATTGACAATGATGGGGATCAGGATGTGCTCGTTGGGAATGAAGATGCCAACCGCATCTTGATCAATGATGGAAAAGGTTTTTTTGAGGATCAATCTAAAGCGAGGCTTCCATATCGTACCGAGCTTGAAGAATCCCGGGAAGTTGTAATAGCCGATATTGACGGTGATCATGATCTGGATATATTATACGGCAATGTACAAGCTTTTGTTCCTGGTGCATTGCGACAAAACAGGTTGTTACGAAACAATGGTAAGGGATTTTTCTCTGATATAACCAATACGCATCTACCCAAAGATGATAACCGCTGTTTTGGTGTGGCTTTTTTGGATATTGATCGGGATGGCGACCCTGATATTATAACTGGAAATACCAACGGGCCACGATTTGATGGGAATACTCCTTTTAGTATCTACCTCAATGATGGTAGCGGGAAATTTTCAGAGTCAGCTACGGCAATACTTCCAGAAAATATTACAGGACGAGGTTTTGATATCGATTTTGAAGATTTTAATGGTGATGGGATCAAGGACTTATTTCTAAGTAATCGGGGTTCTCAGGATTTTTTACTTTTTGGGGTTAAGGAGTAGGTTTTATAATGTAAAAAAGACTAAGCAGTATTGACTTTTTTTCAAAACAAAAAATCTATTTGCTCTCACAAATAGATTTAAAGGGTTGATGTGGAGAAGAGCGGATTCGAACCGCCGACCTCTTGACTGCCAGTCAAGCGCTCTAGCCAACTGAGCTACATCCCCTTTATTTTTGTACACCTAACACCAATAACGGTGTTTTGATGTAGAATTCCTTTTTCAAAACTACGTTTTTTTCCCATAGTTTCTTGAAAAATCCACGCTTTCTGCGCACCACTGTAATTAGGTCTGGATTACTACCATGCAAGTGCTCCAAAACGCCTTGATATGTTGTGGCATTTTCTGAAGTTTTATAGGATGCACCTAGCTTTTTCAATTTACCGCTAGCTCTCTTCATCTTATCTGTACTTTCTGGTGTAAAGACATGTAATAAATTGACCTTAGCCTTAAAAACTTCTGAAATACTTAAAAGCGGTTCTAGATTCTGTTTCTTAGGGAAAACACCATTTTTAAACGCCATTAAAATCGTCTTGGGTTTAGAAAAATTAGAATCATCAGGTACAATTAATGCTGGAATATTTGTGCTTTTAATCAAACTTCCTGATGTGCTTCCCAAAAACTCTTCTTCACTCACACTATTACTTTGTGGTGCCAAAATCATTAAATCAACAGGGATATGATCATTAAAACGTGTAACCCCTTCTAAAACAGCTCCTTTTATAGGATGGGCAATAACCGATACATTTTTATGATTAACCGCTTCTAAGGTTTTCTTTAAATTGTTCTTTGCATCTTCTCGCATAAGGGTATTTACCTTAGTCATCCCCCCTACCTTAGAGAACTCCTGAAATACAGAAATCACATACACATTGGCATCTACTTCCTGAGCAAGATCAATTGCGTATTGTAAAATATGTTTTGAACCTTCTGAAGAGCCTATAGGGACTAATATATTTTTCATGCTATTATCAAATTTAAACTATAAATGTAACGCAATTTTCTCCTACAATAACCATACGGCTATGCGTATCTTCGTCTTCACATAGCAAAAATAGACCTTATCTGTGATTGTTCTTGCTAAAAATGACGAAATCGCTGAAATACTATTGCTTACCAAAGCCTGTGCGCAACATATGATTGACAGGGACATTTTTCAATGGAATGAATTATACCCTGCAGAAGCAGCATTTAAAAGCGATATAGAACGCGGCGAATTATACCTGCTCAAACAAAACAAAAAAATTATTGGCACTATTGTGTTATCTACTTTTATGGATGCCGAATACCACGATGTAAAATGGATCACACCCAACGCAACCAATCTTTACATTCATCGGCTAGCCATCCATCCAAAATTTCAAAGGAAAGGCTATGCACAGCAACTTATGGATTATGCAGAAGCTTACGCGAAAAAAAACGATTTCAAATCAGTACGTTTAGACACTTTTAGTCAAAACCCAAGAAATCAACACTTTTATGAACAGCGCGCGTATAAGCGCTTAGGATCTATATATTTTCCGAAACAAAGCAAACACCCTTTTTATTGCTACGAATTAGTTTTATGACTACCATATGAGAAGGATTGATATTTCCTTTAAGCGAATACAACAACTTGCCCTTCCCGCTATTATAGCAGGAATTGCAGAGCCAGTCTTATCCAGCACAGATGCAGCCGTTGTAGGGAACCTCCCAGAACTGAGCACAGAATCGCTGGCGGCAGTAGGTATCGTGGGGTCTTTTTTATCCATGCTCATATGGATTTTAGCGCAAACACGAAGCGCCATTTCCGCTATTATATCTCAACATTTAGGTGCTCAGAACTTAGATGATATTGCTGTGCTACCCGCTCAAGCAGTTTATTTTAATATGTTTCTTAGCTTTATTTTTTTAGGAGGAACCTACTTTTTTGTAACTGATATTTTCGAGCTATTAAACGCTTCTGGCATGATCCTAAAGTTAAGTATCGATTACTACAACATACGTGTTTGGGGATTTCCGCTCACCTTAATTGCCTTTGCGATTTTTGGCATTTTTAGAGGCTTGCAAAACACCTTTTGGCCCATGGTTATTTCAATAATCGGAGCATTGACCAATATTGGATTGGATTTTCTATTGGTTTATGGTTGGGGAGCTATACCTGCTATGGGCGTAAAGGGAGCCGCTTGGGCGAGCCTAATTGCGCAGGCGATAATGGTCGTATTATCCATCATTTTAATTCTCTCTAAAACCGATATTTCCCTAAAGCTCAAACTGCCACTACATCCTGAAATTAAGCGTTTGGCAATAATGAGCTTCAATCTGTTTTTACGCTCCTTTGCCCTTAATGTTGCCCTAATTCTTGCAGTAAGAGAAGCTACAGCCCTGGGTGATGAATTTATTGCTGCCCATACAATTGCTATTAATATCTGGTTATTCTCTGCCTTTTTTATTGATGGTTATGGTGCTGCCGGCAATGTGCTAGGAGGTAGGTTGCTTGGCGCGAAAGATTATAGCGGTATTTGGGTGCTGACCCGGCGTGTGGTGAGTTACAATCTTGTAGTCGCCGTCTTGCTGATGCTACTTGGGTGGTTGACATATAATCAACTCGGCGAATTGTTTAGTAAAGATCCTCAGGTTCTAGCTATTTATGCAAGTATATTTTTCATCGTTATTTTAATGCAGCCACTTAACAGCCTAGCTTTTACTTTAGATGCTATTTTTAAAGGTTTGGGAGAAACAGCCTATCTGCGCAATACCTTATTGGGCGCAACTTTCTTAGGATTTTTACCCGTAATTTATTTAGGCAGGCACTTAGAATGGGGAATAACTGGTATTTGGATTGCGTTTTGTGCCTGGATGCTATTTCGGGCAAGCGCTCTTCTCATCAAATACTACACAAAATTTTATCGCCTTGCCAAAATGTAGACCGCTAGGCTGAAAGTGGCTTCCCTAAATACGAAATGTAATAACCCTTGTAGGCGGCATCATCATCAAATTGCTCCGAAAATATTTTGATAATCTCTATCATTCCTGAATTTGATTTTACAAACAAAGGGATCATGTCTGGCTCTTCGAGAAGGGCATTTAGCAAATTTTCAAACCCTTGCTTGTTTTCAAAAGGCACTTCTTGTATAGTAGGATATTTTCTCGCCACTTCATTAATGCTAAAAAAATCATCGTTAAATGACAATAGATTATCTGACGCTGAAGTGCTTTGATTATCCAATTCTGGTTTGGTAATTAACCTAAAAGAGCCCTGCTCTCCAAATTGCTCCTTAAAGCGATTGAGCGCATATTTATTAATGTCATCACTGCCAGTCAACGCCATAAGGTAGCCCACATTGTTTAGCTCAATATCATTGGTTAAATCGTCTGCATAAATATTAGCTTCCATCGCTTGCAACCCCATTTCTAAAGATGCATTTACAAGATTGCTGTTGTTATCTAAAAGGACAACACTCCTATTATTATTTTGTAGGTATTTCGCTATTAAACGGGAAGCATTACTTGCTCCAACAATTAAAATCCCTTCAGACTTAACCAAAAACACACCGATTGCCTTTGCAAAAAGACGAGCTGTAGTGGCGTTAAACAATACGGTGCCTAACACGATCATAAACACCAATGGTGTAATATATTCTGCTCCAGGCTCTCCCTTTAAAAGTAATTTAGACCCAAACAGTGAGGCAATGCCGGCTGCCACAATACCTCGAGGCCCTACCCAGCTGATAAAAAGACGTTCATTCATTTTTAGGTTAGAGCCTTGCGTACTTAAGAAAACGGCCAAAGGCCTGATCACAAAAACAACAGCCAGGAAAAGCCAAACGGTCTCCCATCTGTAGATCAATTTTAATTCTTCCATATTAATATTGGCTGCCAACAATATGAATAGAATTGAAATCAATAATACGCTAAGTGACTCTTTAAAGTAAAGGAGCTCTTTGAGGTTGGGCAAATTAATATTGCCCAAAACCATCCCCATAACTACTACCGCCAAAAGACCTGATTCGTGAGCAAAAGCATCTGAAATTACAAATACCAACAGCACTACCGACAGGGCTGCTACATTAAGCAAGTAATGCGGTATAAGGTGTTTTTTAATAGCAAAAGTAAGCGCGTGAGCAAAGGTAAAACCGAAGGTGCCGCCGAAGAGTAAAATCTTACCGAATTCGGCTAGGGCAGTTTTGGTATATTCCTGGCCCTCTCCTACACTTATAAATTCAAAAATCAATACCGCGACTAATGCTCCTATAGGATCAATTAATATTCCTTCCCATTTCAACACAGCTGAGACATCTTTTTTTAAGGGTATATTCCTTAAAATGGGTGAGATCACCGTCGGTCCTGTCACAATAATAAGTGCAGCAAAAAGAAAAGCGATTTTAAGCGGTATATTAAAAATGAAATAAGCCGCTGCGCCTGCCCCAAAAAAAGTAACTATACTTCCAAGGGTAATAAGCTTTGTAATAACTGGACCAACATTTCGTATTTCTGTGCGTTTTAGGGTAAGCCCTCCTTCAAAGAGAATAATACTTATAGCAAGAGACACAAAATAAAATAAGTTTTCTCCTGGGAATAAGCCCTCTTGTCCATTCCACATAGGCTCTAAGAGTTTAGTGCCATCATCTGTAAATAAGGTTGCTATTGGACCTACTGCCAAACCGATTAAAATAAGCGGTAAAATAGCAGGAAGTTTTAAGCGCCAAGCAACCCATTGCGCAACAATTCCTAAAATAATAAGTCCAGCTAATTCAAGCATTATCGGTATTCTTTGATGTCAATATCTCTTTTGAACAAGTGAAGATACAATACTTTGTTAAAAACAAATTCATCAAATGAGTCAAACGCTAGTTTTTCGCTATTTTGCACTGTTTTATAACCCAATAGCAACAAGTCTAGTTTGGATATACACTTTCGCAAAAACATATGACAATTTATCCCATTGAAGCTGGCAATTTTAAACTAGATGGTGGCGCCATGTTTGGTGTTGTGCCACAGTCCATTTGGCAACGCACAAATCCAGCAGATGCCAATAATATGATTGACATTGCCGCTCGCTGCATGCTTGTTGAAGAAGGCGATAAACTTATTCTCATTGATACGGGGATGGGCAACAAACAAAGCGAAAAGTTTTTTGGCTATTATTTCCGATGGGGTGATTTTACTTTAGAATCCTCTTTAGCTAGTTTTGGTTTTCACCCGGATGATATTACCGATGTTTTTATGACCCACCTGCATTTTGATCACTGTGGTGGCAGCGTGCAATGGAATATTGATAAATCGGGCTACCAGCCCGCTTTTAAAAATGCCACCTATTGGAGTACCCAAAAGCATTGGAAATGGGCTACAAAACCCAACAGGCGAGAACGTGCTTCCTTTCTCAAAGAGAATATCCTCCCTATAGAGGAAAGCGGACAGCTGCGGTTTATTACCCATTCGGGAGCACAATTTCAAGAAACGAGTGAATTAGATTTCGGCATCTTCTTTGCAGATGGTCATACCGAAAAACAAATGATTCCTCACATTACTTATAAAGATAAAACCATTGTTTTTATGGCAGATCTTTTACCTACTGCAGGTCATTTGCCTTTGCCATTTGTGATGGGTTATGATACAAGACCCTTGCTTACCTTAGACGAAAAAGAAGCCTTTTTAAACCGTGCAGCAGACCAAGATTATTATCTTTGGTTAGAGCATGATGCCCACAACCCAATCATTACGGTAAAACATACTGAGAAAGGTGTTCGTTTAAAAGAAACATTTAAAATAGAAGAAATAATAACCTAAATATTTGATGATGAAAGTAGACAAACTAATTGCAGGCTTGTTTTTTGGAGCTGCAATACTAAGCACATCTTGTGATGCTCCTGCACCATTGGTAGCTGTACAGGAAACTGATGTAGATAAAAACCCTGTTAAAGTAGGCGCCCTAACCGATGATTTAGAGAAAGATTGGAAATCTAAAGATTTGGTGACGGATACCATTCCTGGTATGAGTGTAGATAAAACTTATGATCAATTACTCAAAGGAAAACAAGGACAGCAAGTGATCGTTGCGGTAATTGATAGTGGGGTTGATGTTAATCATGAAGACCTTGATGATGTGATATGGACCAACCCAAAAGAGATCCCTAATAATGGGATTGATGACGATAAAAATGGCTATGTAGATGATATTCACGGTTGGAATTTTCTGGGGGATATTGAAGAAGAGCAGCTTGAATATGTAAGAATTATTGACCATTTTGATGCTCAATTTAATGGGAAATCTGTTCTAGATATCCCAGCCAATCAACGTGCAATGTTTGAGATGTATACAAAGGCAAAAGCTGAACACGAAAAAGAATATAATAATGCCATCGCACAAAAAAATAGATTAGATCAAATACATCAGGCTGTCCAACAATCTCACGAGGCTATGGTTAAAACCCTGGGCAAGGAAGACTACACACTAAAAGATGTAGCAACCATTAAAGAACCCAATGCAGAAATGCAACAACACATCGGTTTAATAAGCCAAGTTTTTGGTAATGCTCCCAGTGTTCCTGAAGTTTTAGAGCAGATAAATGATGGGGTAGAGTTTTTTACAACACAATTAAACGCCAACCTTAAACTCAATGGTGATTTTAGAAGTGTCCTAAATGATGATCCTTATGATATTACCAACACTGCTTATGGTAATAATAACGTGGTAGGGCCAAAACCCGAAGGTGCCCTTCATGGAACTCACGTTGCTGGTATTATTGCTGCAGAACGCAATAATGGAATTGGTGCAGATGGAGTTGCACAAAATGTAAAAATTATGGTACTACGTGCTGTTCCCGATGGTGATGAGTATGATAAAGACATTGCTTTGGCTATCCGATATGCGGTTGATAATGGCGCAAAAGTGATCAATACCAGCTTTGGTAAGGGCTATTCTCAAAATCCAGAATGGGTATATGATGCCATTAAATATGCGGCAAAAAAAGACGTGCTTATCGTAAATGCAGCAGGTAATGATGGCAAAGATTTGGATTTGCCAAAAAACATCACCTATCCGAATGATCAGTCTGATAATTCCTCCGAAATTTCCAATACTTTCCTAACTGTAGGAGCATTAGCTCCGAAATATGGAGGAGAAATGGTTGCCAGTTTTTCAAATTACGGTAAATCCAACGTAGATGTTTTTGCACCTGGTGTCCGCATTTACTCTACAACTCCAGAAAACACTTATCAGTTTTTGCAGGGAACCTCGATGGCTTCACCTGCAACTGCTGGTGTGGCAGCCATGCTACGTAGCTATTATCCAAAACTTAAAGCCAGTCGAGTAAAGGAGATTATTATGACTAGTGGTCAATTGACCCACAATAATGTTGTAGTTCCAGACAGTGACGCCAACAAACCATTTGACCAAATGAGTAAATCAGGAAAAATGGTAAATATGTACAATGCATTTAGACTTGCAGAAATTAATAAATAACCCTATGTACAACTTCAAAATACTGTTGTTTTTTTGTTTGGTCAGTTTTGCGAAAGCTAACGTAACTGCACAAAATAACACCTCATACTGGCAACAACATGTAGATTACCAAATGGAAATTGACATGAACGTCAATAACTATCAATATGACGGTAAGCAGATACTGACGTATACCAACAATTCTCCAGATGTTTTGGACAAGGTGTTTTATCACTTGTATTTCAACGCATTTCAACCAGGTAGTGAAATGGATGTGCGGTCGCGCACCATTGCAGACCCAGACGGTCGTGTTGGTGATCGTATAAGCAAATTAACACCAGATGAAATTGGCTTTATAAAAGTAGCTAGTCTAGATCAAGATGGTACACCCTTACAATATGAAGTTGCGGGTACCATTTTAGAAGTACAATTGGCAAAACCTATTCCTCCAGGAGGTAAAACTACCTTCACCATGGATTTTACAGCACAAGTGCCTGTTCAAATTCGCCGCAGTGGTAGAAACAATAAAGAGGGTATAGCACTTTCTATGACGCAGTGGTATCCTAAACTCGCCGAATATGATTTTGAGGGGTGGCACGCACACCCGTATATCGGAAGAGAATTTCACGGGGTTTGGGGTGATTTTGATGTAAAAATTACCATCAATGCAGATTATACCCTTGGAGGATCAGGATACTTGCAAAACCCAAATAAAGTCGGTCATGGCTATCAAGATGCAGGTCTTACAGACAAACCAAAATCAAAAAGAGGTAAATATACCTGGCATTTTAAAGCGCCAAATGTGCATGATTTTACTTGGGCAGCAGACCCCAATTATATTCATGATACTATTATCGGAGAAAACGGTGTAAAGCTTCATTTTCTATATAAGAATAACCCGGAGATTATTGATAATTGGAAGAAACTACAGCCTAAAACGGCAGCTGTATTGTCCTATTTAAATAAACATGTAGGTCAATATCCATATAAACAATATTCGGTAATTCAAGGTGGTGATGGTGGTATGGAATACGCCATGTGTACTTTGATAACTGGAGAGCGCAATTTTGGTAGCCTAGTAGGTGTTACCGTTCATGAATTTGCTCATAGCTGGTTTCAGTTTTTGTTGGCAACCAATGAAGCTAAACACGAATGGATGGACGAGGGCTTTACCACTTATATCTCTGCCCATGCTATGAATGAGGTAATGAATGAGAACAAAGACAATCCAACAGCTCGTTCTTATTTTAGTTACTATAGATTAGTAGAAAGTGGTCTTGAGCAACCACAAACAACGCATGCAGATCGCTATCACCGCAATTTTGCTTATAGCGTTGCTGCTTATAGCAAAGGAGCTGTTTTTCTCTCGCAATTAGAGTATGTGATTGGGAAAGAAAATGTGGCAAAAACCTTGAAGAAATATTTTGATGATTTTGCTTTTAAACACCCAACACCAAATGATATAAAACGTGTCGCCGAAAAAGTGTCTGGTATCCAATTGGATTGGTATTTAACAGACTGGACACAGACCACCAACACAATTGATTATGAAATTGAAAAGGTGGAAGATGCGGGTAATGGACAGACCAAAGTCACTTTAAAACGCAACGGGGCAATGCCTATGCCTATAGATTTGTACGTTACACCAAAATCTGGTAAAGCATCTTCTTACTATATACCGCTACGTATGATGCGGGGTGAAAAGAGCAATCCTTCTCCACAAATGAATCGTACTCAAGCGGCAGATTGGGCTTGGACGCATCCAACCTATGAATTGCTCATAGATATGCCAGTCTCAAGAATTGAAAAACTAGAGATAGACCCTTCTAAACTGATGGCAGATGTCAATCAAGAAAATAACAGTTGGAAGGGAAATTAAGAAAGCAACATGTTTAAAAAAAATTTGCATCACTATCGATTATCGTTTCTATTCTGTTGCACCTTTTTATTTATGATTTTTCAGATGCGGACATAAAGTCATTTGAGTTTTGGGTTGTAATAATTTCAATAGCCATTCTAATTGCATCTTTAATATCAATTTTTAATAATAAAACTAAAAGAAAAAAAGGCAATGGTCTACCCTAACCATTGTCTTTCTTTATCTTTTTTGGTGTTTTTTAGTTGCGCTAGCCTATTTTGTACTTTAGCCCATTATGGATCAAAGCTTAGGCAAAAGTGAAAAATTAAAGTCCAAGAAACTTATTGACTTGCTATTTCAGCAAGGCAACTCTCTAAAGGCCTTTCCCTTACGCTTGGTTTTTATAGAAACGCCTTTGCCGCATCCAGATGTTTCGGTGCAAGTAGGGTTTTCTGTACCTAAACGAATACATAAATTAGCCGTTACCAGAAATCGCATAAAACGACTTATGCGCCAAGCTTACCGTACAAACAAACAAATGCTGGATACAAAAGGCACAACTTTTGCACTGCTTTTTATATGTCAACATCAAAAAGTTCTGGGCCAAGAACAACTCTCTAAAGCCATGCAAAGTATCTTGCAAAAGTTCAATGACACATTGTAATGTAGCTATTTAAAAGGCATTTATTATATTAGATGCTGTTCTCACCCACCATATTAATTTTTAAAGTAAAAATTTAAATTGTTTTATAAACACCCTAGTAGGTACATACACGCATGAAAAAGAAAATTGTCATTCCCGCACTAGCTATCATTGTTTTACTAACAACCGTTAGCTTTAAAAGCGACTTTTTTGAAATTGCCAAGCAAATAGAAATATTCACCACCTTGTTCAAGGAACTGAATATGAATTATGTAGATGAAACCAATCCTGCTGAGTTAATGGATGCGGCTATTGAGGGTATGCTTGATGATTTAGACCCCTACACGAAGTATTGGACCGAGCAAGAAGTTGAAGATGCCAAAATAAATCGCAGTGGTGAGTATTCTGGCATTGGAGCAACCGTACGCACCAAAGATGGTAAAATGACTATAATTGAACCTAGAAAAGACTATCCTGCAGATAAGGCTGGATTAAAAGCTGGTGATGAAATTTTAAAAATAGGCGACATCACTGTTTCCGATTTTGAAGGAGATGCAGGAGATTTATTAAAAGGTGCACCTGGAAGTTCTTTAAACCTCACCTATAAAAGACAAGGCAAAGAAAAAACTACCGAAATTACAAGAAGTGCTGTTGAAGTGGACGCGGTACCCTTTTACAAATTGATCAATGATGATATTGGCTATATCGTACTTACCAAATTCAACGCCAAGGCATCTGCTCAAGTTAAGGAAGCGCTGGAAAGCCTAAAAACTGATGGCGCAACCAAGATTATTCTTGATTTACGAAATAATGGAGGAGGTTTGCTACTAGAGGCCATAAACATATGCAATCTTTTCTTACCTAAGGGAGAAGTCATTACAACCACTAAATCAGTAATAAAAAAATACAACAAAACCTATAGGACCCCACGTGAGCCTGTTGATACAGAAATCCCTTTGGCAGTTTTGGTCAATGGAAGAAGCGCTTCGGCCAGTGAGATTGTAGCAGGTGGTCTTCAAGATTATGACAGAGCTGTTGTTGTTGGTGTGCGTAGTTTTGGTAAAGGATTGGTACAACGACCTAAACCCCTTACTTATGGTACACAGCTTAAAGTAACCATTTCCAGATACTACACCCCAAGTGGTAGGTGCATTCAGGCATTGGACTATTGGAATAGAGATGAAGAAGGTAATGCTGTACGTACTGATGAAAAAGATTTTAATGAATTTAAAACTAAAAATGGTCGAAAAGTATTTGACGGCGGAGGCGTTTTTCCAGATATAGAAGTGTCTTCTGCGGCAAAAAGTGATATTACCAATGCACTGCTAGCAGACAATGCTATTTTTAAGTATGCCACAGAATTCTATTACAAAAATCAATTTAGTGACCTGAATGAGTTTCAATTTGGTGATGCGCAATTTGAAGGATTTAAATCTTTCCTTAAAAAGACAAATTTTGACTATGAAATTGAGACTGAGGCAGCTTTCGCGAAAGCGCTAAAACAAGCCCAAGAAGACGGGATGGAAAAAGCCATAGCAAGCTCATACAAAGCTTTAAAGCAAAGCATTGAAAACGCCAAAAGCAAAGAAATTGACAAGAAAAAATTGGAAATTCAAAATGCTTTAAAGGACGAAATTGTAAAACGCTATTTCTACCGAGAAGGTCTGTATGAATATCAATTGACAAATAATGAAGAAATAGCCGAAGCTATTAAAGTGTTGCAGGACACCAAAAAATATAAGTCTATTTTAAACTAGTTTGATAATCAGAAAAAGCATAGCGTATCTAATATTTACTTTCTTCTTTAGCTCGATTCTAGCTCAAGAAGATAAGGTGCACGAAACTTTTTTTGACACTAATAAATACACGCTTAGCCAAGAACAGCGCACCCAGCTAGATACATTTTTAAGTGCGCTCCCTAAAGACAAGGTGCTGGATGTGACTATTTATGGCTATTGTGACGACCGTGGTAGTGAAGCCTATAATCTTCAATTGTCTCAAAATAGGGCGAATACCATTAGAGAAATTATTATGGATTACGGCATTAAAGACGTAATCATTAAAGATACAGATGGTAAAGGGGAGCTGTTACTTACTAAACTAGACAACACCACCGATGAGGTACAGCGCAAACTCAACAGAAAAGTAGAACTAATTGTTGCCCTTGCCAATCCAGCGAAAGGAGAATCACCAGCAATAGTAGTCGAGGATGCACAGCCAACAGAAGAAACAGTAAACCAATACAAAACCTTTGATGACAACGATATTATGAAAGGAGATCGTATTCTTTTAGAGAATATCCTATTCAGGACAAACTACAGTTCTGTAAAAGGAAGCTCCTATAAAGATCTAAGGTTGCTGGCTAAATTTTTAAAAGACCACGATAATTTGTATTTTAAAATACAAGGTCATGTATGCTGTATTAATAGAGGCCGTGATGCGATAGATTTGCGCACAGGTAAGCGCAATCTTTCGGTGATGCGCGCCAAGTTTATTTATGACTATCTCGCCCAACTGGGAATTGAGAAAAAGCGCATGCGTTATGAAGGTTTTGGCAGTAAGCATCCCCTCGGAGGTCAAATAAAATACGACAAGCGTGTAGAAATCCTTATCACTTACGTTAAAAAGAAGACTAAAGCCAACCCCTAGTGCAAGCCTTTCTGGACTTTTTTGAGTTAATGCCTGTTTGGCAAAAATTGGTTTGGCTAATTAGTGCCTTAGGATTTTTCTGGATATTGGAAGGAGCATATGCTTTTTCAAACTTTTCCTATAGAAAATGGGCCCACGCGCGTACTAATTTTATATTTCTCTTCCTCACCATTATCATTAATACCCTTTTTGGATTATTTACTTTGGGCTTGTTTGAGTGGGAGCAGCAAATTCAATTAGGCCTGCTGTATTGGTTTGAACTTCCTGTTTGGATAGAAATGGGTATTACGCTCTTAGTTTTGGGTTTTATCGCACAATTTGGCATTCATTATCTGTTGCATAAAAACAAGTGGTTGTGGCGGTTACATACCGTTCATCATAGTGATACCTACCTTGATGTTACTTCTGGTACTAGACATCATCCTATAGATTTTATATTTAGAGAGCTCGCGGCTTTGCTTGCAGTAATTATAACCGGAATGCCTATCGCGTTTTATCGCATAATTACCATTTTATTGACTTATTGGACTCACGCCAATATAAGATTGCCAGAAGGTGTAGATCGCCTTCTAAGTCGTGTTATTGTTACTCCTGGTCTGCATCGCTTTCATCACCATCATAAAATGCCAGTAACTGATACCAATTACGGAAACATACTTTCCATTTGGGATCAAGTTTTTGGCATGTTTTACTATGGCGATCCAAAAGAAATAGTTTTTAGTCTAGACATTACAGACTCGTCACAAGCAAGTAATGTGAATTATCAATTAAAACTACCATTTAATAAAAACATTTCTTTTAAAAAATAAGTCGCACATTTGACTTGAAAAAGAAAAGTATAACCACTTATTACGACCAAACACAGCAGAAAACAAACTACTATGGAATCCAATAAATCAGGTTTTGAAGTCCTACATGATGCCTCAACAAATAAGTCTGACGCTTTTACTACCCAAGAACGCGAAGCTTTTAAATTGAGAGGTCTATTGCCTTACTCCATTACCGATCAAGATCTTCAAGTACAACGCATACTCCAAGGTATTCATCGCAAGACCTTTGATATAGAGCGATACATTCTGCTTTCTTCGCTTCAAGATCGAAACGAAAAGCTGTTTTATAAGGTGGTTACCGATCACATAGAGGAAATTATGCCACTTATTTACACCCCAACAGTTGGACAAGCTTGTAAAGAATTCTCTCAAATATTCAGACGTTCTAAAGGGTTTTACATCACTCGAGAAGACAAAGGTCAAATCGCAGAACTATTGGATAACTGGCCAGAAAAGGATATACGCGTTATTGTTGTTACAGATGGGCAACGTATTTTAGGTTTGGGAGATTTAGGCGCCAACGGCATGGGTATTCCTATTGGTAAGCTCGCCCTTTATACTGCTTGCGCCGGAATTCATCCCGAGCAATGTCTTCCTGTAATGTTAGATGTAGGTACCAACAATAAAGAAATTCTTGAAGATCCATTGTATTTGGGATATCCACATAATCGCCTGGAAGGTGATGCCT
>CAZDFA010000036.1:0-20423 GCA_964504555.1 uncultured Flavobacteriaceae bacterium
CAGTAATACTAATTATGAAAAAAAGTATGGTTATCGAGGGTTTCATTTTATAGATATTTAATTTCTCGAAAATAACTTAGTTCTATTTCTATTAAAAGTCATAATGAGTGAACTATGATTTTCGTTGAGCAACGAGTTTTTATAAATTACGCACAACTTATATATATACAAACATACATATTCTATCTAGAAATTTATAAGTATTTAAAAACAATCAATTACAATATGATTGTTACCTAAAAATATATATTTTAGCTGTATATACACACCTATGATTAATTACAAAATAGGCACGCATAAAAACAAAAATGTCATTTGGATAAATTTCAAATACGATACAAATCTTATTAAAAAAGTAAGAAAATGGCCAGGGTCAAGATATTCAGGCTCAAAAAAAACCTGGTATGTGCCAGACAATACAAGTTACAGAGAGCAATTTGGGTTAACTCCTCGCAAACCCAAAATATCTAGAAGAGCAACCTTCAATTTCTCCAATTCAGATGCTTTAGAAAAATTTCAACAGGAACTTATTTTAAGAGGTTACAGTAAGAATACACAAAGAGCATATACATCAGAGTTTATCCAGTTTTTAAAACATATAAAAAAGCATGACGCTGCTTCAATATCTGAAGAAAAGTTAAGAGCATACCTTCAATATTGTCAACAAACACTCAAAATACCAGCTTCCAGTATGCATGCACGCATGAATGCTCTTAATTTCTATTATCGCAATATCACAAAAACACCACATAAAATACAATCATTACCTAGACCCAAAAAAAACAAAAGCCTACCCAATGTCCTCTCATTAGAAGAGGTTGCAAGACTATTAGAAGCCACAAAAAATATAAAACATAAGATGATTCTTGCTACAGCATATGGTATGGGATTACGAGTGGGAGAAGTAGTAAAAATAAAATTAGAAGATATTGATTTGTATAGAAATCAACTCAAAATAAATGCATCTAAAGGCAAGAAAGATCGTTTTGTAACCTTGTCACAAGTAATTAAAAACAATTTAGAGCACTATTTATCAACCTATAAACCAAAAAAATATCTGTTTGAAGGACAATACAAGGGAGCATACACAGCTACAAGTGCTCAAAAAGTATTTAGAAAGGCCATTGCACTAGCAGCCATACAAAAACCGCTAACCTTTCACTCATTGAGACATAGTTATGCAACCCACTTATTAGAATTTGGTACAGACATTAGATTTATAAAAGAACTACTAGGCCATAATGATATAAAAACAACAATGATATACACACACGTTACCAATAAGGACTTACAACAAATAGAAAGCCCTTTAGATAAACTTTTAAAAGGCAAATAATTATTGCGCCAATCCCACTTTATATACCTGTAAGCAGCGCTGCCTAGCCAGCTTATGATCTACCATCATAGGTGTATACGTAAACTCCTGCAATTCAGGCACCCAGCGGTTAATATATTTCTTTTGTTTATCAAACTTTTCAACCTGCGTCATCGGGTTAAAAATGCGAAAGTAAGGTGCTGCATCTACACCACTACCAGCAGCCCACTGCCAATTGCCCACATTGGCAGCTTGATCATAATCCAGCAGCCTTTCGGCAAAATAGGCCTCTCCCCATCGCCAATCTATAAGCAAGTGCTTGCATAAAAAACTAGCAACCAGCATCCGTACACGATTATGCATAAAACCCGTAGCGTTGAGTTCGCGCATCCCCGCATCAACCAACGCATATCCCGTTTGACCTTCACACCATTTTACAAACTCTGCTTCATTGTTACGCCATGTAATGCGATCATATTTAGATTTAAAAGCAGTGTTTACTGTATGCGGAAAATGCCATAAGATCTGCATAAAAAACTCCCGCCAAATGAGTTCACTTAAAAAGGTTTTGTTACTTGATTCTCTTGCTTTCATAACAAGTTCCCGAATACTCACCGTCCCAAAACGTAGGTGTGCACCTAATCGTGAAGTGCCTTGTTTTATTCCAGGAAAATTTCGCGTAGCTTCATAGTTGGCAATCACTTCAGGCGTAACCGTAGCATCGGGTACCTTAATGGTAGCTTCTAGAAAACCTAAAGCCCCTAGGGTAGGAAGGGGATGAGCTGTAGTTTTAAAAAAGTTAGAAGCATAGCTATTAGTATCACTACTTTTTAAATGTAGCTCAGGGGATAAGCTTGCCAACCATTTGTTTTTAAAAGCGGTATATACTACATAGGGGGAGCCATCATTTTTTACAATCTCCTGCTGCTCAAAAATCACCTGATCTTTAAAACTATGAAAAGTTACTTGATTTTTGGTCAAAAAGTGCTCAATCGCCTTATCACGTTGTATGGCATACGGTTCATAATCACGATTGGTAAATACCGCTTTAATAGGTTTATTTTCCATGAGCTCTTTAAAGGCTGCTTTTGGTGTTTTATGCAAGACTTGCAATGAACTGCCAAGAGCTTCTAGCTGAGCCTGAACTACTAATAACCGACTATGAATAAAGGTGACTCGTGCATCATTTCCCGGAAGCTTATCTAGAATATGAGGATCAAAAATAAATACCGGCAATACAGGCAATCCTGATTGTAAGGCCGCAACTAGTCCTACATTGTCCTCCAGTCTAAGATCACGTCTAAACCAAAATATGGAAATAGGTTGATTAGGCATTATGTGTATTTTGGTATACAGGTATTAATGCATCAATAGTTTTTGTTTTTTTCTCATTTTCCATCACTTTCACACAACTATTTTTTACTTCATACTTTGCAGGCTCTACTAGATTGCTAGCTTATGTAATTAGCGGTCTTTTTTTTTGCTATTCTTTAACAATTAAGGCTAATTCACATTAAGCGTACTCATACCACCATCAACGCCCAATACCTGTCCTGTAATCCAACTGCTTTCATCACTTATCAAAAAAGCTGCAATATTGGCAATATCGGCAGGGTTTCCTACACGTTTCATAGGGTTGCGGGCCTTCATTAATTCCTTTTTCTTTTCATTATTCAATAATCGACTAGCTAGGGTAGTATCGGTTAGGGAAGGAGCAACAACGTTAACCCGTATTTGAGGAGCATATTCTGCAGCTAGCGCTTTGGCAAAACCTTCAATGGCACCTTTGGCGGCAGCAACACTCGTATGATAAGGCATTCCCACCTTTACGGCTACCGTGCTAAAAAAGACCATACTAGATTGTTGGTTTTTATTAAGTCGATCCATAATGGTATGCACCGTTTTGACCATACTCAGAAAATTGAGCTCCATATCCTGTCTAAAGGTATCTGTCTTAAGCATCTTAAAGGGTTTAAGATTGATGGTACCTGGGCAATACACAAATCCGTCTAAACAATCGGGGAGGGCAGCAAGCTCAAGTTCATCTTTAGAAGCATCATACGCAATATGGTTTACTTCTAGATTACCCAGATTTTCATTGGTTCGAGAGGCGATATAAACATTATGTTTTTCGTGCAATTGTTGTGCAAGTTCAAAACCTATGCCGTGGCTGCCGCCTATAAGAAGTATATTTTTTGGAGTCATAAATTATGCAGGGATTGGAGTTTGTATTGGTTGCGTAGTTTTTTCTTCATGATACTGGCCAAAAAGTGCAACTAGTTTTTCTTTTCTAAAGGCAAAAATTTCTTCCAGTTTAGGACCAACCAGAAAAGGATGAACCAGTTGACCCAAGATGCCCATAGGTACTTTATAATCAATAACATCTTCCATTTCTACACCACCAGGAATAGCTTTAATAAAATGTTTATGATGCCATAAAGCATAAGGACCAAAACGCTGCTCATCTACAAAATATTGTTTGTCTACAACGTGAGTAATCTCTGTTACCCATTTGGTTTTAATACCTGCTACAGGCGTGACGATGTATTGAATAATCTGTCCAGGAAACATAGGCCGATCTGCTCCCGAAAGGATATCAAAACCCATATAATCTGGAGTGATTGTTTTTAAATTTTGTGGATTGGACAAAAATTCCCAAGCTGCTTCAACAGATATAGGAAGCTTTTGCTTGGCGTGCAATTGGTATATTTTCATAGCAAATACTAGAAGTACATGCTAATTTACAGTAATTATGTTTAACTAAAAAGTTAATTAAATTAAACAAAACTTAGCTTTAGCGGTATGCGTTTTCCGCCTTGAGCTATAGAAGTATAGATGGCTTCTACTATTTTAAGGTCTCTCAGACCCATTTCTCCTGGTACTTTGTTAGGTAGATCTTCTAAAATATGTCTCGCAAAATCATCCATTTGCAACCCTTGTTGCCTGCGGTGAGGATAGCTTATTTCTTGTCCGGTAGACGTTCTACCATGCAATGGCCCATAGGTATACGCCACGTCCAGCTCATACCAGCCTTTTTCACAAGAAGCATAGAGACGATCTCCTTTAGCATTGTGGGAGGTAAAAAGATTTCCTACTGCTCCGCTAGCAAATTCAAATTGAGCCGTAATGGTCTCATCTGTATCTTTAAAAAATTGAGGCATAGTACTAAATTGTTGCGCTCGCACAGAAACAGGATTCTCGCCTGTGCCATAAATAAGTCCTTGTATCGCATAGACTCCCATATTCATTAAGGCACCTCCTCCTGATAATACGTTATTAAAACGCCATTGATCCCAGTTTCCTCTAGAGAGGTATCCTGCTTCTGCACTTATGTAATTTACCTTGCCATATTCTTTTTCACGAACAATACGTTGTATTTCTTGCGTATGCGGTTCAGAGTGTAGACGATACCCCACACCTAGTTTAACACCAGCTTTGTCACAGGCTTCAATTATGGCTTCGCATTCGGCTACGCTTACTGCCATAGGCTTTTCACAGATCACATGCTTTCCTGCTTTAGCTGCGCGTATGCTAAAATCGGCATGCATGGCATTAGGAAGCACAACATAAACAATATCAATTTCATCATTTTCAGCAATAGCATCAAAATTCTGGTAATTATAGATGTTGCTTTGTGGGATGCCATATTTTTCAGCCCATAGCTGTTCTTTTTCTGGTGTGCCGGTGACAATGGCTTTGAGCTCACAAAATTCTGTTTCTTGCAAGGAAGGTGCTAATTCATAAGTGCTGTATAGTCCTAAGCCTACTAACGCTATACCTAGTTTTTTATTTTTCTTAGGTTCTGCTCCTAACGCACAGGCTAGAGGCACATTACCAAGGATCATAGCACTTCCTAATCCCTTAGAAAATGTACTGTTAAATTGTCGTCTATTTAATGATTTCATCTATTGCCTATTAATACATCACAGATACGGTAGGTGATGAATAGCAATTTAGACGGAGGATTTAATAGTGCCTTGCATACAATAGCTCCTTTGAAGAAATGCTAAGGCTCACTACTTTTTAGCAATTAAGATCATCACAACATTGCTCGTCTTTGACTAGCTTACAACTAATCACCGCTAGTATAGCGCCTATAAAAGGAGCGGTAAGGTACAACCATAGATGCTGTAGGTTACCAGATATAAGAGCAGGACCTAAAGAACGGGCTGGATTCATAGAGGCCTTGGTCATAGGGCCAGCAAACATAGCTTCTAACAATACAACTCCACCAATTGCAATACCAGCAATAACACCTATTTCCTTAGATCCTGTAGATACATTTATAATAACAACCATAAGAAAGAAGGTGAGCAGTAGTTCTAAGATAAAAGCCTTATAAGGCGGGAAGTCATAGGCTGGCAATGTAGCACCTAGAAATTCACTGTTTGGAAACAGAAAAAGCAATAAAGCACTTGCAAGTATAGCGCCAATACATTGCGCAATGATATATTTAGGGACTTCTAACCAACTAAATTTTTTCGCGTAAGCAAATGCAAGTGTCACTGCAGGGTTAAAATGTGCGCCAGAAATATCACCAAAAGCATAGATCATAGCCATTACAATGAGCCCCCAACTAATGGCAATACCTATATGAGTAACATCACCACTAGTTACCTCATTAATGGTCATAGCCCCTGTGCCACAAAATATCAAGGAAAAAGTACCTACTGTTTCTGCTACTAATCGCTTCATAAGCCTTAATTTCTAGCAAAAATAAGTCTTGTTATATTAAGTTTTTGTTAACATTTGATCTCTTAGGGTTCAATATTTTTGTAATACAGGATAATCGCTTACCTGTGGGATATAATAGAATAACTTTTAAACCTTTTTAAGATGAAAAAAATCATACTTTTTATGTTTTTGGGAGCATTTGCACTTACTAGTCAAGCGCAAATAGAGACTCCTGCACCTAGTCCATTTTCTAGATTAGAACAAGTAGTTGGTCTTACTGATGTGGCTATTGAATATTCGCGCCCAGCAACTCGGGGTCGTGAGATTTATGGAAATTTGGTTCCTTATGATGAACTGTGGAGAACAGGGGCTAATAAAAATACAATCATTAGTTTTTCTACAGATGTTACTATTGCTGGACAAACATTAAAAGCTGGTGATTATGCAATTTTCACAAAGCCTGGTAAGGAATCTTGGATAGTATATTTTTATAGTGATAGTGATAATTGGGGTACTCCACAAACTTGGGATCAGGCAAAAATTGCAGCGCTGGCTACCGTTTCTGTTGTTAAAATGCCTGCAGAAATGGCTGTAGAGTCCTTTACTATTACTATTGATGATATAAAGAGTGATGGAGCTAACCTAAGTATTCTCTGGTCAAATGTTTATGTTGCTGTGCCTTTTCAAGTACCTTCTGATGCTGCTGTTGTGGCTAGCATCGATGAGACACTTAGTGGTCCTTCTGCAAATGATTATTATACAGCTGCAGTATATTATTTAGATACTAATAAGGATATCGCTGTTGCAAAAGAGTATATGGACAAAGCAATGACTATGATAGAAGAGCCTCGTTTCTGGCAATTGCGTCAACAGTCTTTAATCCTTGCTAAGGCTGGTGATACAGCAGGAGCGATAAAAGCGGCTAAAGCTTCGTTACAGGGCGCTTCTGTAGCTGGTAATAAAGACTACATCAAATTGAATAAAGATTCTTTAAAAGAGTGGGGAGCTTTATAAAATAACCCTTGCTAAATAAAAAAAGTATAAAACTCCTGAGTTAGTTAGCTCAGGAGTTTTATACTTTTACAAGTAGTAGTATCTTGCAGATTTTTAAGTACTTGGGCTATCTTCTTATGTTTTTTTTCCTGTAAAAAAAGGCAGATTATCATCTTTTGATT
Source organism: uncultured Flavobacteriaceae bacterium (assembly GCA_964504555.1). Classification (GTDB taxonomy): domain Bacteria; phylum Bacteroidota; class Bacteroidia; order Flavobacteriales; family Flavobacteriaceae; genus Dokdonia. Next base: position 7,165 of record CAZDFA010000036.1, read on the forward strand.
AAATAAAAAGCGCAGGTCCCGGTCTAGTATTAAAAAAGGCACCTTCAGTACTAATTCGATACCCAACACCTGCCTGCCAGGGGAGATCAATTACTTGCGCAGTGGACAAATCAAGATTGTTGATATTTATTTTTCTTCGTAATAAACCGATGCCAAATTGAATGATGGCCTCTCCAGCATCAATAGTAATACTGAGTTTATAAAACAGTAAAAGGGGTACCGCTAAAATGGCAATAAATAAAACGGCCCCAAGGATAGGAATAGGTTTACTTCCCCATTGAAAAATACTTGCTAATAAAATCAGAATACTAATGCCAACCAACACCCAATTGAAGATCTTCATGGACTGGTTTTCCCTATAATAAATTTCTTTTATGAAACACCTTTTGTAGGTGTCAATATACTGCAATTCAGTTACTTTATTAACTTAGTTTCTGGAAAAGCAGCCTTAAATCCAAACCAAAAAGCATTGAAGCTCTGAAAACGTTCCAAACGCTCCCCAGAAGTTTCATTTTCTACATAGTTTTCATAAAGCTTCCAAGTGCTACCTTGATCGTCTGTGATGGTAGATTTTTCATCATATTCTTTAAACTTATGATCCTTCGCAAAAAACGCCCTGTGCGCTCCTGACTTATCAGTAAAAACTACGAATTTCTTATCACCTATTTGATGTTGAAATATCTCTTTTCTTTTTAAATATTTAGAGGAAATGGCTATTACTTCATCCGTTTCGTTAGGTAATCGTATGGCTAATATTTCTTGTTTGTTTTGAAGTCTGTTGTCATTAAAAGGTGTATTAAACATCAATTCGTCCGTTGAGAAATACTGATTATAGGCAACGCCTTCTCCATAGTCCCGTTGATGCCCTGTATTAAGTGATAATACTTTTGTGTCAGGATGTCTCTTTCTCCATTCGCCCCAAGTAGTTGTTACTACACTCAAGTATTCAAATTCAATGCCTTTGTCTTTAAGTGGGCCAATTACAGGTTTGCCTAATAGGGTATTCCATAATGACTGTGTTTTTTTATCATACATCAATTTATTGGATCGGTATAAAAATCCACTTGTACCCATGGTATATTGCGTACCCTTATGTTCAGTCTTGTAAAGGATGACTGTCCCACATAAGGTGCAATAAACCCCAGCCAAAGGAACATCACCAACAGTATCGGTAAACATTTCGTGCCATGCTAAAACGCGCTTAGGGTAAGCTCTTACATCGCCATTAACTTCAATCCCAAAAACGGTGTTGTGATCTTGCAAATAACGAGCCTCATCTGCCGTGATCATTTCTGGATTGCGCAAAGGCGGAATTCCATCCTGGCCAACTCCTCCCCAGCGTACTTCATCTAATCGTATGTCAGATTGACTTTCTCTATCTTGGAAATATTGCTTAAATCTAGGGTCAATAAGGCTATGCAAGGTTGCTTTGAAATTAAAATAATCATCGGTATAGGCTGGGTCTTTAGACCAAACGTATTCGTACCAGGCATTAAAGTCAAATTCAAAATTTTTGCCTGTTTTTTTCTTTATTATATTATATAGCTTTCTTGTATAAGTTGGATCCCGTAAGAAGTAGAGTGTTTCTAAGGCAACTATTTCATCTTTTTCGCTCCAGTTTCTTTCTATGTAATTTATTGCCCGGTCTAAAACAAAAGTATCACTGCTTAAAAAGAAATCTAGATAATAATCATAGTGTTTTCTATCAATATTATTTTTTTCGGTTTCTGATTCAAGCAATTCTGGTTTCGGAGTAGTGTCAAACGATAATAATCCTAGAATGACAAGTAATCCCCAAGCAATAGGTTTCATAGCTTTTTTTTATGTAAGTCGCAAGAAAGTACTGTTTACTACAGCTACTAGCTAATTTTAAGAGCTTGGGTTTAGATTTTTAGGCGGTTTATAGCCAAATAGTGCGACTTGCAAAATCACGGCTATGATCATTACTAAAAGGCACCCAAAAAGATTTAACCATAAATAGGGCATCCAATCTTGGAAATAGCCTACGAGTACTATTGCTTGTGTAAATATAGCGGCGAGAAATACGGCATTACTTCTAACAAACTTAATAAAGAAGGCTAATAGGAAAATCCCTAAGATATTTCCATAAAATATGGAGCCTATAATATTTACCAGTTCAATTAGGTTTTCAAAAAGACTGGCACTACAGGCAAATAAAATAGCCAACCCACCCCAAAGTAGCGTAAATAGTTTAGAAGCATTGACATAATGTTTTTCATCTTTTTCTTCTTTCTGATTCCGCTTGTACAAGTCAATTGTAGTAGTTGCTCCAAGCGCATTTAATTCTGACGCTGTAGAGGACATCGCTGCGCTCAAAATAACAGCAAGTAATAGACCAATTAGTCCGCGTGGGAGGTTGTGGAGAATAAAATGGATAAAGACATAATCTTTGTCATTTGTTTCAATTTTAGGATCAGCTTTAGTGATTAATTTTTTGGCGTTCTCTCGTATTTCGGTTTCTAAAACTCTATATTTCTCAATGTAGGATTGCCCATTATCATAGTTATCCTTATCAGGATTATCAATAAAATTGGTAAGTGCACCTCGCTTCCATCTTTTATTATAGTCTAGTTCCTTTTCTAGATCCTTGTATTGCTGGGCATATTCAGAGCTTAGTACCGCTTCTTCGGCTTTAGGGTTAAAGTGCAATGGAGTATCGTTAAACTGATAAAACACAAATACTAAAACACCTACAAGTAAAATAAAAAACTGCATGGGGACTTTTAGCAGTCCATTAAATATAAGGCCTAATCGCATTTCACGTAGGCTTTTACCAGACAAATAGCGTTGTACCTGGCTTTGATCTGTACCAAAATAGGAGAGCATTAAAAAGGTTCCTCCAATGAGTCCGCTCCAAACCGTATATCTATTTTTAAAATCAAAGGAGAAGTCTAGAATTTCCATTTTACTATTGGCTCCTGCAATAGACAAAGCTTCACCCAAACCTATGCCTTCAGGGAGATAATCCAGGATAAGGAAAAAGGTAATAAACATCCCAATAAAAATGACGGCCATTTGTTGCTTTTGAGTGATACTCACTGCTTTGGTTCCTCCAGAAACCGTATAAATAATTACGAAGGCTCCAATTAAGACAATAAGTGTTACCAGATCCCAGCCCAATACTGCCGAGAGGATTATAGCTGGTGCATAAATTGTAATACCTGCCGCCAACCCGCGTTGAATAAGAAACAAAATGGCTGCCAGTGTGCGCGTTTTTAGATCAAATCGACCTTCCAGATATTCATAGGCGGTATAAACTTTTAACTTATGGTAAATGGGAAGAAAAACCAAGCAAATGATGACCATTGCAATGGGCAAACCAAAGTAAAATTGTGCAAAGCCCATCCCACTATGATACGCTTGCCCTGGAGTAGACAGAAAGGTGATGGCACTTGCCTGAGTGGCCATAACCGAAAGGCCTATTGTCCACCATTTGGCCTCATTACCGCCACGTATATAATCCTGAACACTATTGTTTTTTCTAGTTTTATAAATACCGTAGGCAACTATAAAAACTAATGTAATACCTAGTATGATCCAATCTAATAGTTGCATCTACGCGTAAGTTTTCATAATGAAGTAGAAAATCACAAAATAGATCACATTGGCAAGAAGTACCCAGGTATAAGAGTTTTTCCATTCGCGGCCTACCTTTGGTAAAAGGTCTCTATTTTTGCTTTCTGATGTCATAATGTTGGTTTTTAGTAATCTAGCTTATAATCAAAGAGTTTATTTTGCTTTGCCTATAGATAGCATATTAGCAAAAAGTCTATAAGCACCTGCCACGCCAGCTGGAAGCTCTCTAAAAAAGCTCAACCCAGTATAAATATAATGCCCTTTTCCATAATTTGCTACCAATAGGCTTCCTTCTTTTGACGTCTCTCCTTTGTCTTGCATAGAAAGAATAGGAGTGTAGGCAGCATTCCAGTTATTCGGGAAGTATAAGCCTCGTTCCTGAGTCCAACCATCAAAGTCTGTTAAGGTGATTTTATTAGGGAAGTTAAGAACAGTATGATCAGGAGCAAGAATGGAAACTGGACTGTTTTCATCGGTGACCCGATCACGAGATAAAGTAAGCTCATAGGGCGGAAATACATTTACACCACCACGACCACTGGTATTATATTGTACGATCATAGTACCTCCATTTTGAACATAATTGAGTAAAATATCTTTTTTGTTTTCAAGAATGCCACCTATAGTATTATAGGCACGTATACCAATAACCACTGCATCAAGACTCTGCAATTGATCCTGAGTTAGTTCTTCGGCATCCAGCGTAATTACATCATAGCCTATTTGTTCCAAACTTATAGGTACAGCATCACCCGCACCTTGAATATAACCAATGCGCTCACCTGCTTTTTTAATATCTAATAACACTACTTTTGCTTCGGCAGAAAGGAAAAGTGTTTGATACGGTATATGATCATAGTCAATAGTAACCTCTTCTTTCTTATAGGTTTTAGATCCTACTTGTATTTGAGGCGTTATATAGCTCTCTGTAGCATTGTTTTTTGCGCTTACGCTAAAAGTGACCAACTGTTCCTGTCCTTTTTTGCCAATGTTTACTGGGGTACTAGTAGGGCTCACATTCCAATTTCCATTATTGGCCAATGATACTTTTCCTTGAAGATTATCTTTATGAGCAGTAACCTTAACAGTGATTTCTTTGGTTTCCCCTTTGGCGAATAGCAAGACTTTCTCAGGCAAACTTACTGAAGCTTCTGGAACCACTTCAAAGTACTGATAGATTTCACCTTTGACGCGATCATTAAATTTATGTCTTATTGGTTTTTTAAAGCTAATTGCCGTTCCGTCTATGGTTAAATTAAACTGTGCCCAATAGTTCACAGGATTTTCCGGTTGACCAATAAGTTGGCGATCAGAAACTGCATACATGCCTAAACTACCTTTCTCTTTCAACCAATAAGCTGAGGTAAAGTTTGCAGAATTAGGAATGCTAAAAGATGCATTATCTGTCCATCGGGTATTGTTGGCTAAACCAATGCCTACAGTCTGTTTTGTATTTGAAGGTAATAGACAAACGTTTTGTAAACTTATGCCTGCATTAGAACGGTTAATGGCTTCAAGATCTACTTGAATTTTTTCCCCAAAAGTAGCTTGCGCAGTTCGCGTGCGTGCTTCTAGAAAAAGTCCGCTACACGCTTGGATGATGTCTTTAATTTCTTCAAGTTTTATACTTTTCCAGTGGCCGTCTTCTAAATTATTGATTAAGCTATAAGCCTTCATCAAATCTGGAACACTCGCAGCTGGATTTTTAAAATCATAGGCATCCATAATTTTAGCAACTAGTTTTGCAATTGGTGCTCCTCCTTTTACTCGATTCCAAGAAGTATCTATGCCACCAAAAATATCGCCATTATCAGGATAGTCACCACGTAGTAATTCAAAATAGGTATCACTAGTACCACGAGAGCCAGTATTACCAAAACCTTGTGATTTATGCTGACTACGACTTAAAGCCGATATTTCGGTATTAGAAAGTCCATTACCAGGGTAATAGGTGCCTACATCAATTTTTACGAGATTACTCTTATCTGCTTTTTCAAAGTTGGATCGACTCCCATAAAAGAACCAAGAAGTATTAAAAAACTGACGTTTGGGTTTCCATACTTGAGTATATTTTAATTGATCTGCGTATTTTGAAGGGTCACCTGCAAGATCATAAGCTTCTACACTAAGCATAGCACTAGAAGTATGATGCCCGTGTGTCCTTCCTGGCGTACGATGATCAAAGCGGTTAATGATAATATCCGGCTTAAAGGTTCTAATTGCCCAAACTACATCACTTAGGACTTCATCTTTATCCCAAATGGCTAGTGTTTCGTCAGGATGTTTAGAAAAACCAAAATCATTGGCACGTGTAAAGCGTTGTTCACCACCATCTGTCTTGCGAGCGGCTAGGAGCTCTTGAGTTCTTATAATACCTAGTAGTTCCCGCAGTTCTGCGCCTATAAGATTTTGACCGCCATCCCCACGAGTAAGTGACAAGTAGGCTGTTCTTGCCTTTACTGTATTGGCAAAATAGGAGATTGCCGTAGTGTTTTCATCGTCAGGGTGTGCAGCTACATAGAGTACTGAACCTAAAAAATTAAGCTTCTTTAAATCTTCATAAATCTGCGCGGCATTAGGCTTGTCCGGCTGCAAGGTGATTCCTTGTGCGATTACTTTCGTTTGAAACGAAACAAAAATAAGGAGTACTGCAAAAAAGGCTTTATACATAGTTTCTGGTTTGGCTTTAGCCAAAAATAACCAAAATCAAGTGGGTGTTTTTTGCTTTAAAATTACTTTAACGTTTCATAACTCGAGCAATTGTTTTTAGCCCTTTATTAATCAAAGATGAGAGGTCTTAAATAATTTTGTTTCTACTAAAGCTAATAACCATAAAGTTATCCTAACTAACATTTTATTAAGACTACCAACTAAATTTTGATTGTTCTTTTGAAACAACTAATCAATTATTTATGAATACATCAGTACGTTTTTTTAGTTTTCTATTTTGTTTACTATCTAAGGTAGCCCTCGCTCAATTAACTGGAACCATCACTAATGAGAAAGGAGATCCACTACCTTTTGTCAATATTTATGTAGAAGGAACGTATACAGGCACAACATCAAATAGCGAAGGGGTTTATGAGCTTGCTATTTTTAAAACAGGTACTTATCCAGTAGTTTATCAATACTTAGGATATACCACTTTGCGTAAAACTATAGTTGTTGAGTCACTACCTACTTCACAAGATATAACGCTTCAAGAAGAAACTACTTCGTTAAATGAAGTTATTGTAGAAGCAGGTGTTAATCCTGCAGATCGGGTGATGCGTGCTGCGATTGCACAACGCAAAACTAATTTAGAGCGATTGAGTGAATACAAAGCAGACTTTTATTCCCGCGGGTTATGGAAAGTAAAAGATGCTCCAGAAAAAATTCTAGGACAAGATGTAGGGAATTTTGATGGGAGTTTAGACTCAACCCGTACCGGTATTATTTATTTAAGTGAAACCATTTCTAATATTGCATATCGACGCCCAAATAATTTTAGTGAAAAAATAGTAGCAAGTAAAGTAAGTGGTAACGACAATGGTTTTAGTTTTAATACAGCCATAGATGCCAATTTTTCTTTTTATGAAAATACTGTTGAAATAAATACTCCTATTGTATCACCTATTGCTTCAAATGCCTATACATATTATAAGTATAAACTAGAAAGTTCTTTTTATGAAAGCGGAAAACTCATTAATAAAATAGCTGTTATTCCTCGAAGGCCAAAAGACAGGGTATTTAGTGGCATAATTTATATAGTAGAAGATGATTGGCAAATTTATGGAGTAGAACTAGAAACAACAGGAGATGCTATACAAGTGCCTTTTGTAGAGCAACTTCATTTTAAGCAAACTTTCTCTCAAGACATAATAAACAAACAATGGGTTAAACGGTCACAGGTTATTGATTTTAGTTTTGGTCTCTTTGGCCTTAATGGAGATGGTCGCTTTACAGCAGTATATAGTAATTATGATTTTAGTCCTGATTTTACTAAAAAGTCTTTTACCAATGAGGTGCTTTCTTTTGCTGCTGAAGCCAACAAAAAAGATAGCCTATACTGGAATGAAATACGTCCCGTACCCCTTACTCTAGAAGAAACTACAGATTATATTAGAAAAGATAGCCTACAAGAAATACGCAAATCTCGAAAGTATTTAGATTCAGTAGATCGGGTAAATAATAAGATAGGTCTACTAGATCCTTTAACTGGATATTCCTATACAAATACCCATAAACGTTGGCGTTTGGGGTATGATGGCATTACTTCTGCTATACGATTTAATACCGTACAAGGCTGGAATGGGGAGACAGGCTTATCCTTTTCTAACTGGAGCGATGAAGATTTTAGTAAGTCACTTTTCGCTTTCGCTAAAATTAACTATGGTTTCTCCGATGATAGATTGAGATATACAGGAGGATTCACTAGGCGCTTTAATCGTAAAACGCGAAGTACACTTTCTGTTACAGGAGGTGTTCAGGCAGTTGCTTTTAATACCCAAGCCATACCGCCTTTAATAAATAGTGTTGCAACCCTATTTTTTGAACGTAATTTTCTAAAACTTTACGAGCGAGAGTTTATACAAGCCACATACTCTCAGGAAGTAGTAAATGGTGTTAATCTCACAGGCTATTTGTCTTATGAAAATAGAGATGGTTTATTTAACACAACAGATCAAACCTTTTTTCCGCAAGATGATTTAGTTTTTACAAGTAACAATCCCTTAGAGCCAGACGATGAATTTTCTATACCTTTTCAATCACATACTATTGCCAAGGGCTTTTTAAGTGCCCGTATTAATTTTGATCAAAAGTATTATAACTATCCCAATGCAAAGTTTGCTATAAATGATGATCGCTACCCTACATTGTTTGCTACCTATGAAACAGGTTTTGGCGCATCAAATAGTGATTTTAATTTTCATCAACTGCGACTTCAATTGCGCCAAGGTTTTAATATAGGAAGTGGTGGACGCTTTAATTATAATCTAAAAGCCGGAACCTTTTTCGGCACGGCCGATGATATTGCATTTGTAGATTTTCAGCACTTTAATGGTAATCAAACACGAGTAGGTACAGAGTCTTCTTATATAAATCGGTTTAATCTGTTGCCTTATTATGAACTAAGCACCAACAATACCTATTTTGAAGGACACATAGAACACGATTTTAAAGGTTGGGTCTTGGGTAAAATACCAGGTGTTAACGCGCTTAATTTTAATCTAGTAGCTGGAGCACATTTGTTAAGCACAGTAGACAATCAACCATACACCGAATTGTCTATTGGTATAGATAATCTAGGGTGGGGTAAGTACAGATTGCTACGTTTGGACTATGTACAATCCTATGGATTAAATGATAATCTTGGCGCTTTTATTTTTGGATTAAAGTTTTTAGATCTGTTCTAAAATCCGGTTAATCCTCTGGAAACTCAATATTTTGATACGCACCTAAATCTGGAGAAGCTGTACGATTTGTTCCTGTAATATCAAGTGGGAATTGTTGGGCTACATTTAGATTACCTAATCCTATAACTTCGGAAGCGGTTCCTATTTGTAACTGGTTTAACTGTGTATTTAGGAAGTCTAGATTGCCACCTAGGGTAACATTTTGATAAGAGGGATTGTTTTCAAAATCAAATAAGGGCACTTCATCAAAATTGTTGAAGGTATCATCAAAGCGGATATTGGTATTAGTCATTTGGAAGTTAAAAGCAGCACCTTCTTCATTATTCAAGAAAAACTCCTCGCCTTGATTGCCAGTAATGATGCAGTTATTGAAGTTTGCTTCAGTAAGATCAGAAACAAACAATGTATTATTTATGGGGTCAAATAAACTATTATCCAATTGCACGGCCGGCGTGTTTCTAATACTCAATTGCCAGAAATTGGCAAACGTACAGTGGTTAAAGTTATAAGTTCCTCCTAACTGTACAAGCATAGAAAATTGCCCGCAATTGTTTACAACGGTGTTGCTCCCTACCACAGTACTTCCTCTGTGTATCATCCCTGCTACAGCATGATTATATATTTGACTATTGGTTATACTTAGATTGGGTTGTCCAGTATTGCTGTTGGATTCATTTAAAATACCAATGGTGCCATTTTTTATAGTAGCATAATTAAAGCTGTTGTTAATACTACCCGTTGTCAACAAAATAGTACCCCATTGTCCGGGTGTATCGGCAAAACCTGGTTCTAGTCTATCACCTTCAAATATGACCTCATTTTCCAGTATTTCAGAATCGGTACTTAATTCCCCATTTACCTGAATTGAGCCGTTGTTGGCTACTATGATACCGCTATTATCGTGAAAATGTATGCGTGCACCAGGTTCAATAGTCAAGGTTGTTGGACTATTGTTTAGCGGATCACCCACTGCCATAAAGCCAAATATCACATAAGGGAGGTCTGCTGTAAATGTTAGTTCATCATCTAGCAAAAAACGTCCCTCGATTGACGTTTCTACATCATTTATAGTAAGGGTTTCCACTATACCTGTGGCATCATCTCTTCCAGGGAATAAAAAGATTGCGTTTTGGACAAGGGTCACCAAATCTATTGTTTGTTGATTTTCACCAGTATCAAATTCAATGACTTCCGTAGAGAGAAATTGACCATTATCATCGGGAAGATTATTAATATCTATGGTCGTTTCAACAAAAACAAAAATACTGTCATTAGCTAGAATTTCAACATCATTAAACTCTTGACCAGCAATGCCATTTACATTGAGTCTATAATCAGAATTTACACCTTGACCTAAACGCACAGAAGGGATAGAAATAGCTTCGTTACTATCATTAAAAACGGTAAAGTTGCGTGTGCTAGATCCTATATTGGTAAAAACAGTATCTAAGAAAATGGTGTCTTGCGAGAATCGAAGATCACCTGTATTCAGTGTGGTGCCAAAATCCTCACGGCATGAACTCCAAAATATAACCCCAACTAAAATTAAAAGCGTATATAAATTGCGCATTACCATTTTTTTGTAAAAATATAACTTTTTGATAAGTGAAATATTGTCTAATCGTTATTAGTGATCTTTTTATCTCTCTGTTAATTCAATTTCAAACAGCGTGTCCCAATGTTTACCCGTTACAAATAGGCGATCTTCATTGGCTTTATAGGCAATGCCATTGAGCACTTCATTGTCAGGATCTAGCCCATCTTGCACTTTTTGTGGAAGTGACTTAAGGTTTATAACTCCTTCAATAGCACCTGTTTGTGGGTTAATAATAGCGATACTTGGTTTTTGATAGGTGTTAGCAAATATTTTGCCATTAATAAATTCTAATTCATTAAACTTAGTTTTTACGCCTTGATGATCAGTAGGTTCTATAAAGCTTATTTCCTTATAATTTATAGGATCTAAGCGCCAAATTTTACTAGTGCCGTCTGATTTATATATTACTTTACCATCATTGCACAACCCCCAGCCTTCTTTACTTTGATTGTAACTAAAAGAATCTTTTTTTTCTAAGCTTTTTCTGTCATAGACAAAGCCAAGATTTTCACGCCAAGTTAGCTGTATAATTCGGTCATCCATTACCGTTAAACCCTCTCCAAAATAGCTATTGTCTAGAACATGCTCATCCAAAACCTTCCCCGTTTCATAATCTAGTTTTCGCACATTAGATTTTTGGTATTTGCCATTACTTTCATAAAGCGTATCGCCCACAAATTCGAGACCTTGGGTATAGGCATCAGTTTGATGGGCATAGGTGTTTATAATTTTATAACCATACACTTTTGGTGGGTTGGGGTTGAGCACACTAATCTCTGTAGTTACACTAGTTGTTCCATAAGAGGTGTGTATGTTTGCTTTAATCATTTTATGGCCCAATGTCTTTGTGTTTATCTTAGCCTTAAAACCGTCAGTATTCAAAGACTTGCCAAGATGCTCATTTTCTATAGTATAAACCACAGAGTCTATAGTCATGTCTTTTTTTGCTTTAAGCGAAAGGGTAAGTTCTCCTCCTTGAATTATATTGTTCTTCTGTACTGAGGTAACTAGACTAAAGTTAGTGTCCAAAACTTTCTGCTTGTCTTCACAGGAGCTTATCATTAGTAATAATGATAAGACAATTAGATTTTTAGGTAAGGTCATGTAAATGATAAATTAGGTCTGCAAGGTAATTAAAAAAGTACCTTAAATACTTGCTTGAAATGGGGAATGCGCTATCTTTGCCTCGGCAAGTCCTACACAACCAGCTCCTGTTTAATCCCCCAGGGCGGGAACGCAGCAAGGGTATACGGTCGTAGCGGTGTGATGTAGGTCGCTTGCCTTTTTTTGTGCCTTTTTGTTTTGAAATTATTCTGTTTGTTCCAATACCCAATCAATAATGACTTATAGGGCTTTTGGAGACATGGTTTGTTCTAACTCTGAGTACTCCTGTAGCGAACCTATTTTACACTCTTGAAACAAGTGATTTAAGTTTTCTAACTCAATAGCCTTACTATTTTTATTGCCATTCTTTTCGAATATTGCTCTAATAGCTGCCAAATTTTCTTTTGGAGTTACTTGAAAATCTTTACTTCCGTTTATAGCGAGAATAGGTGAGGTTACTTTTGATAAGTAGTCATTGGGTTTTGCTCTAAGTAAACCAACCACCTCAGGGGATGTAATGCTAGAAACGAGTACTTCAAGTTGTTTTTCCGGAACTAAAGCCCCATACTTTTTTTGGTAAAAATCACTTATTGAATCTTTTAGTAAATCATTTTGTAAACTGGACTTTGTTATAATATTGTAACCATCTTTTGCAAAATCTTGACTCTGTTTTATTGTGGCCTCTGGCAACCCAGAAAGTCTTTCAAATGCAGCTTTTTGTAAAAGAAGTAACTCATCACCATTTATACCAGGACCAACCATCATTACTACATAAGCTATAGTTTTATCCTGAGCAGCCATTTTGGGAGCTATAATACCACCAATACTATGACCTATAAGTCCAATTTTAGAGTTGTTTATTTCCTTTCTTTCTTTTAAAAAGGAAAGAGCAGCCTCTACATCTGTGCTAAAATCAGTTAGGCTTGCGGTTTTGAATGTCCCTTCAGATTTGCCAACACCTCGCTCATCAAATCTTAAAACAGCAACTCCATTTCTAGTCAAATAATCGGCAAGCAGTAAATACGGCTTATGGCCATATACCAGTCCATCCCTATCTTGAGGACCACTACTACTTATAATTATTGCTGCGGGATATTTTCCCTTTTTTTGAGGCAATGATAAGGTACCTTTTAAAGTAATATTGTCAGTTGTATTGTAAAAGGAAATATCTTCGGTGTAATATGGAAAAGGTGGTTTAGGTTCCTGAGGTCGCTGGAGTGAAAGAAACGCTCCCTTTTTTAATGTTAACGGTAAGGAATTACCACTTTGATTGATACTTCCTTTAATTATGTTGTTTTCTAATTCTCCTTGAAACTTAAATTTGGTTTTTGTAAAGTATACTGTTACTGTTTTACCTATCAGGCTGGTAGGGTCAATTGGGGCTTTGGTTATATTCTGCTGTGGGACACTCATCAAAGTTTTATAACCACTATCTGTTTTACTAATATCAAAAACAAAATCTGCCTTAATGCCATTTACTTCTATAGATCCTGACCAAGTACCACTAATATCTTGAGCATAGGATGTAATGGTAATCAGAGATATTAATAAAAATTGTATATCCG
>CAZDFA010000037.1:0-19763 GCA_964504555.1 uncultured Flavobacteriaceae bacterium
CTCATCTACGGTAGCATCTAGAAATCTGCCAAGAGTACCTCTACTAATTCTTACAGTAGATGGTTGGGTGTCTATATTGGTGGCATTTGTTCCTGTATTTGGATCAAATACTCCATCTATATAAAAACTAACATCTCCAGGAGTATTTCCATTAAGAACACAAGCTACATGGTGCCATTCGCCATCATCTACAGTTGAGGTTGAATTAACACCGCCCCCCTGAACTTCAAGACGTAATGCACCATTGTCTAATCTCCAAGTAAAACGCCGACCAGTAGTATTTACACCCCAGCTCATTATTTCGGCTTCCGTTCCTTCAGTAGTGCGTATCCAGGCTTCTAATGTTCTGTTTTGATTTCCCAGTATTCCAGTATATTCATTGGTTTCCACAAAAGCATTACTGGTTAGTAAAATTTCATTTTCATTAACCGCTTCTAGTCCACTATTTGGGGAGCTTTCGTCAACCTCTACCAGTGTAGGTATATTGTTGTCACTTCCTAAATTGGTAAAATTATATTCAACCAAAAGATTGGAACTGCCATCCCACATAAAGGGAGTGCTAAAATTGAATCTATTATCAGTATTGGCTTCTAGTGTTGTATTCTGAGCATAAACTCTTGTAAAGCCATCTAGATCTACATCACCATTAAGTTCGGTTCTTGAGGTATGTTGTAAGTTTATTTCTAAAAAATTAGCCGTTCCTGCTTCCGAAAGTATGGTCAAGCTTAGCGCATCAATTTCTCCTGCAACAAGTCCAGCAGCTTGTAATTCAGCTGCTGTGTATAAGTATTGTGATTTTCCTGCAATATTTTCAGTAGCTAATACTAAATTACTGCCACCAGAACCTGATCCTATAGCAACAGCCGTTTCCTCAATAGTCTTGACGATTTCCACATCAGTTTGAGATCCTCTTAAAATATCATACACGGGAGTTTTTCTAAAAGGAAAATTTGTTCCTTCAAAATTTGTAATTGTATGACTTAAAACTGTATTTAATTCTGCTTCAATTTTTGTTGAGTCTACTACATAAGTGTTACATGATAAATCAAAGTCTCTACATCCTTCAACGGGAGGAACACCATTATTTACTTCAGCATCTTGACATCTCATAGTATATTTCAATAGAATCTTCTCGTAGGTCAGGCTATTGTTAGAGGGGAAAGCAACTAGTGTATCTCTACCTTCACTAAAAAAATCAAAAGCCTTGACTCTAATAGTATCTCCAGGGCTTTGGGCAGTAGTAGTAAAAATTGTTAATGCCGCAATGCAAGCGAGTATTCCTTTTTTCATACAAAAATATTTTTATAAGTTATAGTTTATGAATCAGGTTGGAAAATTAGTAAAAAAATTACAATTTTTTTGTTAAATTTTTACTGTGGTAGCAACAATTTACAGGGTTCAATGTTTATGCGATGACTCTTTGTGCTACACTTTGTTTTTAATTTAAAACGTTATGATCTTTTTTGTCCTGTTAAGACCTTTAAATAGGTATCTTTACTGAAAAAGTTATGCAAATTCCAAGGCTGTCTCTCCTTATACTTTTATTTTGTTTTATTGCTTGTACAGATGATGATCCTGGAACTATAGGAGATGATCAAGTAGCGGATGAAACACTCTTTCCAAATTTTACGATCATTAATCTCGAACAGGATGGTGTGATATCCTTTAATTTTGATGCATCTACACAAGAAGGCGCTATTATTAATTTATCGAATGATGAAGGAATTAGCCCCAATATTTTAAATACTTATATTGCAGGCAATGTTATAGGTTTTTATACTTTTAATACGGGTTGGTTACTTGATCTAGAAACAGGAGTAATCAATATGGGGACTAATATGTTTGAGCAGACCAATGAGATTTTGCCTAATTGGGTGGTCAATAACAACGACAGAGTATATACAGGTTTTCATACGGATAGTAATCTGACAAATTTTAATATAAATGTTCAGAACTTGAACAATGGTGAGTTGAGACAGTTCCCATTTGGCAATATAGGGCAAAGCACACCACCAGTTTTTGGGAATGATCATTTTATTTTTCATCGTAACGAAGGTTCTGCCGATAGCAATGCTTTGGGCTTTTTTGGATTGATTGATACGCGTTCTGATCTAGCTTTAGGGCCTATTACTTTGGAAGGTGATTTTATCATTGGCAGTGTCTTTGGCGAAAACAATGATGTTTATTTATTTTCGACTGAGGATCGATATTATAGATATGATTTAAATGGTTTGGGTTTAATTGAAGTGCAACCTTCTTCTTTTAGACAAATAATTACAGGTAGAGAACGCTTAATGAATAATCGTTTGTATTATACCTTTGTTTCTCAACAAACCATTATACCAGAGTTTCCTGCTATTTATGATCTTAATACAAATGCCAATCAGGTTATTGATCTTTCATTTTCTTTTCAAGAAATACAGAAGGAACGTGATTTTATAAGTTTGTTGCCAACTGACATTCAATTTTCTTTGTCTGAAAATGCGTGGTTGGTAGGATATGAGTTTACCGCAAGTGATGCGACAACTACAGGAGGAGGGGTTTTTAAAGTAGATAATGATGGCACTATTTTATCTGAAATAGCATTAGACTTTGCGCCCCAGAATATTTTTATTCTTGAATAGTATTTAGCTAATGTAACTCCAGATATTCTTGTATTTAGTCAATTGAGCATAAGTGAAACGAATAATTTGATTTTCTGCTTTTGCGAAAGCTGGGTCATCTCTTAGCAATGCCCAAGCCTCAGAACGCGCTAGTTTCAGAATATCATTATCTTTAATGATGTCAGCTATTTTAAGATTAAGTACGCCGCTTTGTTGGGTACCCAACAAATCGCCTGGTCCGCGAAGTTTAAGGTCTACTTCTGCAATTTGAAAACCATCATTGGTACTAGTCATCGTCTCTAAACGAGTTTTACTATCGCTGGAAAGTTTAAAGCTAGTCATTAAGATGCAATAGCTCTGTTCGGCACCACGACCCACACGCCCTCTTAACTGATGCAGCTGACTTAATCCAAAACGCTCTGCACTTTCAATAACCATCACCGAAGCATTAGGAATATTTACGCCAACTTCAATTACTGTAGTGGCGACCATAATTTGTGTTTCGCCCTTAATGAAGCGTTGCATTTCATAGTCCTTATCGGCGGGTTTCATTTTACCATGAACGATAGAAATTTGATACTTGGGTTTTGGAAATTCCCGTGAAATACTTTCATAACCATCCATCAAATCTTTGTAATCTAAAGCCTCAGATTCTTGTATCAATGGGTAGACAATATACACCTGTCTTCCCTTCTTAATTTCGTCCTTTAAAAAGGCAAAAACTTTGAGTCTATTTTTGTCATATCGGTGTACCGTTTTCACCTGTTTTCTACCTGGGGGTAATTCGTCAATTATGGAGGTGTCAAGATCACCATATACAGTCATAGCCAATGTTCGAGGAATTGGTGTAGCCGTCATGACCAAAACGTGAGGAGGGAAGTTATTTTTATGCCATAATTTGCTTCGCTGTTTTACGCCAAAACGATGTTGCTCATCAATAATTGCAAGGCCTAAATTTTTAAATTTCACCTTATCTTCTAGTAGCGCATGGGTGCCAATAAGAATGTCTAATTCGCCATTTTCTAACTTTTTGTGTAATTCTTTTCTTTTTAAAGTTTTAGTTGAACCAGTGAGTATTGAAATATTGGTATTCATATTTTTACATAGTTCAATTAAACCATTATAATGTTGAGCTGACAAAATTTCAGTCGGCGCCATCAAACAGGCTTGAAAACCGTTGTCAATGGCTATAAACATTGCTAGTAAGGCTACAATGGTCTTTCCTGAACCTACATCTCCTTGTAATAGTCGGTTCATTTGGGCATTACTGCCTAAATCTTTTCGAATTTCTTTGACAACGCGTTTTTGAGCATTGGTTAATTCAAAAGGTAAATGCTCCTTGTAAAAAGTGGTGAATCGCGGGCCAACTTTTTCAAATGGGAAGCCTTTAATTTTGGATTTGTGCGCCATGTTTTTTCGCGCAAGCTGTAACTGAATAAAGAAAAATTCTTCAAATTTTAAGCGGTATTGAGCCTTGGTTAAATCACCTTGAGATTGCGGAAAATGGACGTTAAAAAGAGCCTTGTTTTTAGGCATTAATTTCAGGCCTTCTAAAAGTGGTTTTGAGAGGCTTTCATAAAGGTCGTTTTTTACTTCCAAAAAGAGGGTTTGCATCAATCCAATTATCACCCGATTGGTGATGCCTTTGGTGCTTAATTTTTCAGTACTTGGATAGATGGCTTGCATGGTGGAACGTAAGTTTTTTTTATAGTCTTCCACTAGTTCCATTTCAGGATGTGGAATAGAAAATTTACCATTGTAATAATTGGCGCGGCCAAAAATCACATAAGGTGTATTGCGCTTAATACTTTCCTTAATCCATTTATGACCTCGAAACCAAACAAGTTCCATTTTGCCGGTTTCATCTACAAAAGTGGCGACAAGTCTTTTGCCTTTTCCCTCCACCATTTTGAGATGGGTTATTTTACCCACTAATTGGATGTCGGCATTATTTCGTTGCAGTTCATTGATCTTATGAAAACGCGTACGATCAATATAGCGATTAGGGAAAAGGTGTATAAGATCCTGAAACGTATGAATGCCCAACTCAGACCGAAGCAACTCTGCCCGATTTGGACCTACGCCTTTAAGGTAGTCAATAGGAGTTTGAAGGATGCTGGGATTCATTAAGGCTAATGTAACTAATTCCCAAGAAGGTGGGAATCTTATAGATCAAGACTGGCCTATCTATCAAATGAACAATATTTTGAAAATTGATGTCTTCATCAAAATTGTATAATTACGGATACTCTGTTACGTTTTTAATAAGACGAAAGAAGAAACTAATGAAGTTAAAATGATCAAATTCTTGAATTGCCGTTAACATTCCGCCGGCACATAAAATCAATTCAATTATCTGAAAGATCTGTTTTCTGGGTATGTTAAAATTTCTAATCTTTCATAACGGGGTAGTGGTGAACCAATAGTTTTAAATTGTTAAACATAGATTAAAAGTAGAAAGTAAATTGGATTAATGAAAATTAAACCAAATAAAAATATTAACAAGTTTTCAAATCGTATTTTTACTTCATGAAGCAGTATATAGCACTTGCAATATATTTTATAGGATCGGTACTTGTCGCCCAAGACAACCCCTCGCAAGCGACTTTGGTAGATTTTACCAAGATTGAAGCTACAGTCACCCCATCTTTTGAAACCAAGACCATCACAGGAGATATAACCGCGACATTTACCATGGTTATTGATGCGCCCAGCATTTTTCTTGATGCTAAAAAAATGGAAATTGCTAGAGCGGATGATAAGCTTAATCTGGTGCCGTTTGACAATCGTATTATGATTGAAGGTGATCTAAAAGCAGGTCGATCCTATACGATAAGCTTTAGTTATAAAGCCACCCCCAAGCAAACATTGTATTTCGTAAATGATAATGGAAAGCCCCAAATTTGGACACAGGGTCAAGGGAAGTATACCTCGCATTGGCTACCCAGTATTGATGATATGAATGATAAGATTGAGTTTGACCTAAGCGTTATTGCTCCTGAAGGGCAAACAGTTATTGCAAACGGACAATTAAAAGAAAAAAAATATATAGGAGAAACAGAAAAAAAACTCAAATGGCAGTATGACATGCAGCAGCCTATGTCAAGCTATTTAGTAGCCATGGTCATCGGTGATTTTGAAAAAACAACATTTGATTCGGCTAGTGGAGTGCCTATGGAAATCTACGCCACTCCTAAGGATAGCAGTAAAGCCGAAGCAACTTACCGCCATACACAAAAAATATTCGACTTTTTTGAGCAGAAAATAGGAGTTGACTATCCCTGGCAAAACTACAAGCAAGTTCCTGTTAAAGATTTTTTATATGCGGGTATGGAAAATACGGGTACAACCGTATTTGCCGATAATTTCATAATAGACGAGATAGGGTTTGTAGATCGTAATTATATTAATGTAAATGCTCATGAATTGGCACATCAGTGGTTTGGCAATCTGGTTACAGAGACCAATAGTGAACATCATTGGCTTCACGAAGGTTTTGCATCGTATTATGCTTTGTTAGCTGAACGCGAAATTTTTGGGCAAGAGTATTATTACTTCAAACTCTACCAATCTGCAGAAAATCTTAAAGAGTTAAGTGATACGGGTAAAGGACAAAAATTGGTAAACCCTAAAGCAAGCAGTTTAACCTATTACGAAAAAGGAGCTTGGGCCTTGCATATCCTGAATGAATTGATAGGCGAAGATGCCTTTAATCTGGCCGTAAAAAATTACCTAACGAAGCATCAGTTTGGAAATGTTACCACATCTGATTTTATGACAGAAATTGCACAAGTCACTGAGAAAGATCTTACCGAGTTTAAAAAAGATTGGTTGCAGCAAAGCGCCTTTCAGGATTTTGAAGCGCTGACTTCGCTTAGAAAGAACGATTTCATGAACACCTATTTTGAACTAGTGGCACTCAGACAAGCACCATTTAAAAATAAAGCAAAGAAACTACGACAGTACATTTATGGAGGTAATCAACATTTAGGACAAGAGGCGGTTTATCAACTGTCAGGGCATAGTTTACAGGAGACTTTACCATTATATCTAGAGGCTTTTTCTAGTCAAAATATATACACTAGACAGGCTGTTGCTACTTCTTTAGAGCAGATTCCTCAGGCGTTGCTCGCTAATTTTAAAACGCTATTAGATGATAATAGTTATATCACTCAAGAAGAAGCATTGCTAAAATTATGGTTGCATTTTTCCAACCTAAATGATGCCCAAGCAACAAAAGAAAAACATCAAGCATTAGATAAGGTTGCTCCAGTTTTTGGTTTTAGTGATGGTAATGTACGTACGCTTTGGCTGGCCCTTGCCTTAGCTAGTCCTGATTATAGAGTGGGAGATAAACTGGATTTATACAATGAGCTTAAAGGATATACGGTAGCATCAAAACCTTTTCAATTGCGTCAAAATGCGTTTCAGTATTTATACCAGGTACAGTTATTTGATAGAGTAAGTATTACAAATTTACTAGAAGCCTGCGTACACCATAACTGGCGCTTTCGCCAAAGTAGTCGCAGTCTTTTAGATAAAGTAATTCAAAATCCAGATTGGAAAACTACTATTGACGACTTAAAGCCGAGTTTGCCAGAAAAACAATTGACATATTTAAAACGATTAGAATAGCTCGTTTACTTCCTTTTTGATATAGGCAAGACCTGTTTCACTAGGAACAGAAATATCAATAAGATCACGCAATACAGTTTCGCGTAAGCGATTACTACTAGTTACTTTATCACTCATATTTGTTTTACGAATGATAGAGATGGTGGCATTTTTGGAAGTTCTTATTACATTCCAACATTCTTCAGTTACATAGATCTGTTGGGTGAGATTATGTTCATATTCTTGCTCGATGTTACGTATTAATAACGATTCATACTTGTGCTTATCATCATTCAAAGGTTTTATCCGTGTCAATAAATTGCCAGGTGAAATTCTCTCAAGAAATAAGGCTAGACGTTCATAAGCCTGTATTCTAAGCGGTAGCGACGTTTTCTGGTTTTCTTTGTGTAATAAAAAACGGCGACGGCCATCTTCTTGCTTTACATAACTACTAAAAAAGTGATAAGCAACAATTGCTACTATAATAGTTGGCAATAGATTAAAGACAAGGTCAATCAGGTGTTTATACATAGGGGTATTTATTTGGGACGGGCAATTTAGGATAAATTGATGCCTTTTACAACTATATGTAATTCATTGAAAATTGCTTTAATATCTAATCTCTTCTGGAGATACATTGGCCATAGCGTCTTTTGCATTATATCCACCTCCAAGATTAGAGCAATCTCTCAAACCTTGTATTCCTTCAAAGAATACAGGAACCTTATTATAGCCATAGGTATTGGCCATTGTGTCCATCATACTTTTATCACCCAAATTTACATTCACATCTTCCATGGTGAGTTGAGCAGGATGTTCATAACCACAAGCATGAGTGATCTCCAAAAGTTCTTTCTTAAAGTTTTTAAAGTAGTAATGCGTGCGCTTTGCTTTGTCTGGAATATTGATGCCTGATTGTAGCCATTTGTTTTGTGTAGCCACACCTGAAGGACAGGTGTTATTATGGCAGACCTGTGCTTGTATACACCCAATGCTTAACAGCGCTTCACGAGCAACATTAATAGAATCTACCCCCATAGCAAAGGCCATGGCTGCTTTGGCTGGAAAACCTAGTTTGCCACTTCCTATGAAAACGACACGCTCTGTTAGATTGAGTTTTTTAAAGATTTGGTAAACACTGCTAAATCCGTATACCCAAGGGAGTGCTACATGATCAGCAAAGCTAGGCGGTGCTGCTCCAGTGCCGCCCTCACCTCCATCTACTGCAATAAAGTCTGGACCGCGTCCGGTATCTGACATAATTTGCGCGAGTTCTTCCCATTGATCTAATTTTCCAATAGCCCCTTTTATGCCAACTGGAAGTCCAGTTTCTTTGGCTATAGATTCTATAAAATCTACTAATTCCGGAACATTTGAAAAAGCTTTATGAGTAGGAGGAGAGAGTACATCTTTGCCCATAGGGACTCCTCTAATTTCTGAAATCTCCTTAGTAATCTTTGCCCCAGGAAGTACGCCTCCCTTTCCTGGTTTTGCTCCTTGAGAAAGTTTTACTTCTATTGCACGAACCTGAGGATTATCAGCTACTAGTTTTTTCATTTTATCCATGGAGAAATTTCCATCCTCACCTCGCACTCCAAAATAACCCGTGCCAAAGTGAAAAACTACATCGCTTCCCGTTCTATGATAAGGAGAAAGCCCGCCTTCTCCAGTATTATGATAGGCGTGAGCCAAACGACACCCGCGATTCAAGGATTCAATAGCACGTGCAGATAATGATCCAAAACTCATAGCGGAGACATTAATCACAGAACTCGGTCTGAACGGTCGATCACGACGTCCTTCGCCCATAATTTTGGCGCAGGGTAAGAAATAAGGATCATCGGCATTAGGATGACCAGCTTCTACTTTATAAGGCATCATGGCATTGCGAATGAAAACGTATTGAGAGGAGTTAATATCCCTGTCGGTTCCAAAGCCTTCATAGTTATTCTCGTTTTTTGCAGAAGCATAAATCCAACCACGTTCTATACGATTAAAAGGCAATTCTTCACGGTTGTTGGCTACTATATATTGGCGCAATTCTGGACCAATGCCTTCCAAAAAATACCGTATACGACCTACTACAGGAAAGTTGTGTTTAATTACATGCTTTTTATTAAAAAAGATGTCTTTAATGGCGATTAGTACAATTACAAACAGTATCCATGCCCACCAGGGAATTTTGGAAAGGACAGTTAAAAAGGCTTCCATAAAAAGTTATTATTTGCGTACTAAGATACGAGAAAGATGAACCAAAAGCCAAAGCATTATTTTAACATACTATGCTCCTAAGTAATCCTTGGTCAATTGCACAAAGGCTTTTACTCCTAAAATCATACCGCTTTCATCAATATGAAAATCTGGCGAATGGTGAGGAGCTGGATTATTTTCACCCGGTGGTTTTCCGCCTATAAAAAAATATAAACCAGGGATTTCATTAGCAAAAAAAGAAAAGTCTTCCGCTCCAGTAATGGCTTTAATTTCCAATACATTGTCTTTTCCAGCAGCCTTTTGTAATGAAGGTAACATTTGAGCAGTTAGTAGAGGATCGTTATAGGTAATAGGGTATCCTTCTTCTATATTGATAGTAGCTTCTGCACGATAGGCTGTAGCGATGGCCGGTACCATTTCTTGCATCCGTCTGTTGATCATTTTTTTCATATCTCTATCTAGTGTACGCAAAGTGCCAACAATATTGGCTTCTTCTGGGATAATATTGGAACGTACACCAGAGTTAATCTTGCCTATAGATAATACTGCTCCTTCGGTTGTTAAGGGAGACTCCCGACTTATAATAGTTTGTAAACCATCAATTATTTTAACTGATGCCATAATAGGATCAATGCCTCCCCATGGCTGACTACCATGTGTTTGTTTCCCTTTTACATTGATTTCAAAGCTTTGGGCAGCTGCCATAATTCCACCTGGTTTATAAGCAATGGTATTAATAGGCTGTTGCGAGGCAATATGCAATCCAAAAATGGCATCTACATCTGGGTTTTTGAGCACTCCTTCTTGAATCATCACCTTAGCACCCCCTTCTTCACCTGGAGGGGCTCCTTCTTCTGCAGGTTGAAAGATGAATTTTATGGTGCCAGCAAAATCGTTGTTTTTAGCTAGTACTTCGGCAACACCCATTAAAATTGCGGTATGAGCATCATGGCCACAGGCGTGCATTACGGGGACGGTTATTCCGCCATAATCACCCATAGAAGTAGATTTAAAGGGTACATCTACTCGTTCTAAAATGGGTAGGGCATCAATATCTGCTCGCAAAGCCAATACTTTGCCAGGCTTTTTTCCCTTCAGGATTCCTACTACACCTGTTATAGCAACACTTGTTTGTACTTCTAAACCTAAGGATTTTAGATGCTTGGCTATTTTTTCAGCTGTTTTGAATTCGCGGTTGCTTAATTCTGGATTTTGGTGAATATCACGGCGCCATTCTATGACCTTAGATTCAATAGCTGCGATGTCTTTATCATATTTAACTTGTGCGTAATTATTTTGAATGCTAAAAAGTACAATTATCAGGATGAGTATTTTTTTTATCATTTCTTAGTTTTTAATTATCATTGTCCTAAGTAATCCACTGCCATTTGACTTAAAGCTTTTACACCTAATTGAAAACCTCGTTCATCAATTATAAAATCTGGAGTATGGTGTGGAAAAGCCTCTGTATTGCCAGGTGTCATACCACCAAGAAAGAAATAGAAACCAGGAACTTCTTCCTGAAAATAGGAAAAATCTTCACCGCCCGTTGTCGCTTTTTGGAGGTTAACGTTTTGTTTGCCAGCTACCTTTTCTAGTGTAGGCAACATAGTTGCAGTAAGTGTTGCATCATTAAAGGTAACGGTTGTGTTATTTTGCCAGTCAATGGTAGCTTCACCGCCATGAGCTTTGGCTATATCACGTGCCATTTCGGTCATTCGGCGAATAATTTGTGTTCGCATTTGCGGATCCAATGTACGCACGGTTCCAATCATTTCAGCACTTTCAGGGATGATATTAAAACGCACACCTGCCGTTATTTTACCAACGGTAATTACAGCTGGTTCATCGATAAGTCTTGCTTCACGAGAAATAATACTCTGAAACCCATTAATGATTTGCGCTGAAATATAAATAGGATCTACACCTCCCCAAGGTTGGCTACCATGGGTTTGCTTTCCTTTGACATTTACAACAAATCGTTCAACAGCAGCCATTGTTCCGCCAGGTTTATAGCGAATTGTATTTATAGGTGTTCCTGAATTGATGTGTAATCCAAAAATGGCATCTACATCAGGGTTTTTCAATACGCCTTCCTTTATCATAAGTTTAGCTCCTCCTTCTTCACCAGGTGGTGGTCCTTCTTCAGCAGGCTGGAAAATAAACTTAACAGTACCATTAATTTTATCAGTATTTTTTGATAGTACTTCTGCCACTCCCATTAAAATTGCTGTATGTGTATCATGTCCGCAGGCATGCATTACGCCAAATTCTCTACCCAAAATAGAGGTTGTGGCCACAGATTTAAATGGTAAATCGTTTCTTTCGGTTACTGGTAGTGCATCAATATCTGCTCGTAAGGCGACTACTTTGCCTGGGTTGTCTCCTTTTAGTATTCCAACAACACCTGTTTTAGCAATTCCTTGAGTGACTTCAATTCCTAAGCCTTCTAAATGTTTGGCAATATATTTTGCTGTTTTGTGCTCTCTGTTAGAGAGTTCTGGATTTTTGTGTATATGTTGACGCCAGTCGATTACTTTGTCTTCAACTGCTGCAATATCTTTATCGAAAGAGGTTTGTGCCGTGGTTGTTTGGGCTTTCGCGAAAGCGAAAAATAAAGTAAGAAGAATAAGTCGTTGCATTTTTTTTTGAATTTGCTGTTCAAGATAGTAATAATTTGGCGGTTATACTCTTGACAAGCTGTTTATAAAATCATAAAAATGCGAAGGAGACTTATGAGGGTAAATCGTACTTTCGAGTTTAGCTTATGAATTCGAAATTAGAAGTCTATATTGAAGGATTAAACGATGCACAGCGTGCGGCTACCTTACAAAAAGATGGCCCTATGATTGTTATTGCAGGTGCTGGATCGGGGAAAACGCGTGTGCTTACTGTACGCATTGCCTATTTGATGGAACAAGGTGTAGATGCCTTTAATGTTCTAGCTTTGACTTTTACGAATAAGGCTGCTCGCGAAATGAAAAAGCGTATTGCAGGGATTGTAGGTAATAGTGAAGCTAAGAACCTTTGGATGGGGACTTTTCATTCCATTTTTGCTAAAATACTCCGTTTTGAAGCGGATAAAATAGGATTTCCTTCCAACTTTACCATTTACGATACCCAAGATTCACAACGATTGATATCGGCGATTATTAAGGAAATGGGATTGGATAAGGATGTGTATAAATACAAGCAAATTCAGCATCGTATTTCTTCATATAAAAACAGCTTGATTACGGTTAAGGCCTATTTTCAAAATCCAGAACTTATTGAAGCTGATGCGATGGCCAAACGCCCGCGTTTAGGTGATATTTATAAAGAGTATGTAGATAGATGTTTTAAGGCAGGCGCTATGGATTTTGATGATTTGCTCTTGCGCACCAATGAATTGCTCAATCGCTTTCCTGAGGTCTTGGCCAAATATCAAAATAGATTTAAGTACATCTTAGTAGATGAGTATCAGGATACCAATCATAGTCAGTATTTGATTGTAAAAGCGCTTTCAGATCGTTTTCAGAATATTTGTGTAGTAGGTGATGATTCGCAGAGTATCTATGCCTTTCGTGGAGCAAATATTAATAATATTCTCAATTTTCAGCGGGATTATGGTGGGGTACAAACCTATAGACTGGAACAGAATTATCGCAGTACAAAAAATATAGTACAAGCTGCAAACTCAGTCATTGAAAAGAATACATCTCGCCTGGACAAAACCGTTTGGACACAAAATGAAGCCGGTCCACCGATTGTAGTGCATCGTTCTCCAACCGATGGGGAAGAAGGTCGGTATGTAGCTAGCAATATTTTTGAAAACCGTATGAACAATCAAATGCGCAATGGTGATTTTGCGATTTTGTATCGTACCAATGCACAATCACGTGCTATGGAAGATGCTTTGCGTAAGCGAGATATCCCATACCGTATTTATGGTGGATTGTCTTTTTACCAACGCAAAGAAATTAAAGATGTGCTTGCTTATTTGAGATTGATCATCAATCCTAAAGATGAAGAAGCGCTAAAGCGGGTAATAAATTATCCTACACGCGGAATTGGTAATACAACGGTGGACAAACTAGTGGTTGCTGCCAAGCATTATGAGCGTTCCATTTTTGAGGTCATGGAAAAAATAGAACAATTAGGCAGCTCCATGAATATCAATAAAGGAACGCAAACCAAGTTGTTCAATTTTGTTACTATGATCAAAAGCTTTCAAATTCTTAATGAAGGGGGAGATGCATTTCTGGTAGCCGAAACTGTGGCTAAGAAAACTGGTCTATTGCAAGAGCTCAAAAAAGATGGAACACCAGAAGGAATTGCGCGCATTGAAAATATTGAAGAGTTATTAAATGGTATTCGGGATTTTGTAGAAGAGCAAAAACAATTTGATGAAGTTACAGGATCGCTCACCGAATTTTTAGAAGACGTCGCTCTTGCAACTGATATGGATAAGGAAGTAGGTGATGATGATCGGGTAGCCCTAATGACTATTCATCTTGCCAAAGGATTAGAGTTTCCATACGTGTATATAGTAGGGATGGAAGAGGATCTTT
Source organism: uncultured Flavobacteriaceae bacterium (assembly GCA_964504555.1). GTDB lineage: Bacteria > Bacteroidota > Bacteroidia > Flavobacteriales > Flavobacteriaceae > Dokdonia. Next base: position 13,979 of record CAZDFA010000037.1, read on the forward strand.
TTCCTAGTGCTATGAGTATGAATACGCGTAGTGAGCTAGAAGAAGAACGTAGGCTTTTTTATGTAGCATTGACTCGGGCAGAAAAGCAGGCCTATCTTACCTATACGGAGTCACGATATCGATGGGGAAAATTAATAGATGCAGAACCAAGCCGGTTTATTGAGGAGATAGATGACTCGTTTTTAGACTACCAAACTCCTATGCAATCCTACCGTTATAAACCTATGGTAGATGCTGATATTTTTGGTGATATTGATAAGAGTAAGCTTCGATTAAAAAAACCAGTTTCGGGCACACCGCCAAAAGTAGGTAATCCCACGGCAGATCAATTGCGTAGACTGCGTAAAATTAAACCAACAGCTGCCGAGACCCGCACAGAAAACCTAACGGGTAGTTTAGAAACGGGAGCCATCGTTGAACATGTGCGTTTTGGTAGAGGTGTTGTCAAAAGCCTGGAAGGACGTGGACAAGATCAAAAAGCAGAAATCAATTTTGAAAATGGGGGTCTAAAAAAACTATTATTGCGCTTTGCTAAGTTGAAGGTGGTTGAGTAGCTGTAAATTCACAGAGCTAAGAGTTTTTTCAGAAGCTTCTATTACTTATTTTACACTTCTAATTTGGGAACTCAAATGTTAATTAATGGCTAGGTTTATTAAACTATATCAAGACAATCCAAACCCTAAACAGCTTAAGGCAATTGTGGATATTGTTAAAGGTGGTGGATTGATTATTTATCCTAGTGACACCGTATATGCATTAGGTTGTGATATTACCCAAACGAAAGCCCTGGAGCGGGTAGCTCAAATTAAAAGGGTAAAACTTGCTAAAGCCAACTTTTCTTTTGTTTGTGAAGATCTTAGTCGTCTATCTGATTATGTGCGACAAATAGATACAACAACCTTCAAAATATTGAAACGGGCTTTACCAGGACCTTATACGTTTATTCTTCCTGGAAACAACAATTTGCCTTCGGCATTTAAAAAGAAAAAGGAAGTGGGTATTCGGGTGCCGGATCATAGTATTGTACGTGCTATTTTGAAGGAGTTGGGCAACCCGATGGTATCTACATCTATTAAGGATGAAGATGAAGTTATAGAATACACAACAGATCCTGAACTCATTTTTGAAAAGTGGCAAGATAAAGTAGATGTGATTGTTGATGGGGGGTATGGAGGTAATACGCCATCTACAGTGATTGATCTAACGCAAGGCCAACCCAAACTTATTAGAGAAGGAAAGGGTAGCTTAGAGATTTAACTGGCAATACTTTTTAAAGCTCTGACCAAATAATCAATATCTGCTTTGGTAAGATAGAGACCCAAAGAAACGCGCACACCATTAAGGCCGTAAGTCGTCATAGGTCTAGTATCAATGTTATATTCTTCAAAAAGACGATTTTTAACCTCTTTTACATTTTTACCCACAACCTCTACGGTTTGTATAGCACAAGATAAGTCATCATTTTCAGGACTTTTCATTACAAATCGCTTGTCTTCTTTCAACTGTTGTCTGAAATATGTTTTTAATTTGTAATATCTGCTTGCCATTTTATCAGCACCAATTTCATTTATAAAATCAATAGCGCTTCCTAAACCCAAGTATTCTGGTAAATTACGTGTATTGTAGTTTTCCAATCGCCTAATGCTGGAATCGGTGTGACCACGAGCCACTACCAAAGGTTTCAACTTAGGTTGACTTGATTGCTTTGCATAAAATACGCAAATACCTTTGGGTGAAAACAACCATTTATGGGCACTAGCTGTATAAAAGTCACAACCTAGATCGTGTAAATCAATATCCAACATTCCTGCAGTTTGAGCTCCGTCTACAGCAACCATAATACCTTGTTTATGGGCAAGTTCAGAAACTTCTTTTACCGGCAATATCATGCCATTAGTATTTACAATATGGCACATGGATATGACCTTTGTTCGGGGAGTAATTGCTTTTGCAAAAGCATCAACAAGCTCTTCTTTATTGTTTGGAATCAAAGGTAGGGTAGGACGCACGAGTTTTACTCCCTTGCTTTCTTGCCAAAATTGCCACGGTATTGTACCACTTGGATGTTCATGGTCATCTAGTATAACCTCATCACCAGGCTGCAAATCAAAACTGCGAGCAATTAGGTTCATTCCCTCGGTAGTATTGTGGGTTATGGCAATTTCTTCTGGAGAAACATGAAACAGCTTAGCAACATTTGTACGAACAATTTCTTTTTCATCTTTCCAACCACCCCACATGTAACGCGATGGAAACGCATCAAGGGTAGCTCTAAAAGTATTGGTAGCCTCTTGAACAGGAATAGGAGAAGGACCTAAAGAAGCATTATTGAAATAGCGGAGTCCGTCATTGAGTTTAAATTGAGTTTTTACCTTTTCCCAAAAAGATTCATCAAGCGTATCGCCCGATAGTTTAGAGATTTGTGTCTTGTTTTGACTAGCAAGTTGAGAAGGCAAAAGTGCTGCTCCAGCTAATCCAGCGGTAAATTGTCTAATAAATTTTCTACGCTGCTCTATGGTCATATTGCTAGTTTTGGTTCAATTTAAGGAAATACTTTTTAGATGCAAGAAAATACTATAAATCAAGAAACCTCCATAAAGGAGGCTTCTTAAATAAAGTGGATTTGGGGTGTTTTAATGGAATTTAAAACAAATTCACACTTTTTTGCTAATTACAACATCTTATTTTCCACCAGAACTAGCTATAGCACTATTGGTGTCGTTGAAGTTGTTATTGTCAATGGCTAACTCTTCTATTTGACTTAGTTGAGTGGTATCTCCAGTAAAATTGTTATCAAATAGATTTAATGTTTTTAAGGAAGCCATGCGATCAAAACCCAAAGGTAAATCACCGTCAAATTGATTACTACTTAATTGAATGTCAATTAAGTTTGTTAAGGTAACAAGAGACTCGGGCAATGTTCCTTGTAAAAAATTATTGTTTAAGTTGATTCTTCTAAGGCTCGTAAGTTGACCTACTTCACTAGGAAGCGCACCTTCCAAACGATTAAAGTATAAATCTAAGTTTTGAAGTTTAACTAAATTCCCTATTGATCTTGGTAATGAACCGCTTAATTCGTTGAAAGCAAAATTTATTGCTTTAATACCTTTAATGTTTCCTATTTCTGAAGGAATATGACCTTCAAGAGAATTTTTACTAAGATTGATTACTTTTAAGTTAACCAAGTCACCAATGCTTTGTGGTAAATAACCATCTAAGTTATTATTGCTTAAAGAAAGAGCAATTACTTTATTATTTAAGATAGTAACACCTTTCCAAGTAGTGGCAGGTTGAGCAATATCCCAAGACTGCGACCAGCTATCACCATTTGTAGCATTATATAAATCTAATAGAGCTTGATTTTCTTTCTCACTTATTTGTGCAAAAGCAGCAAATGAGATAAATAGGATGCTAAATATTGCAATAGCTTTTTTCATATTCTTATGACTTGGGATTCCAAAGATAGGGTTGAAATTCACTTTTTGCGATGAAAGCACGTAATAATCGATAATATACACCTAATTTTAACATTTTAATTCTAATCATCGATGAAGTGCGCAAATTTCTGAGGTTAGATTGTGTATTTAATCGATATAATGATACTTATAAGCGTAAAAAAGACCACAATTGTGGTCTTTTTATAAAACGCTATTTCGATTAAAAGTTACTCGCCGCCTTCTGTTTCTAAATTCTTCATTTCCTCTTCTATAAGGTTATAGAATTGATCAATTTTAGGAAGCACATAAATTTTAGTACGCCTATTGGTTGATCTATTTTCTGAAGTCGTATTGTCAACTAATGGAACAAATTCACTTCGTCCTGCAGCGATGAGTTGTCCTGGATTAGCTCCAAGTCTTATTAGTTCTCGTACTATTGCCGTGGCACGCTTTGCACTTAAATCCCAGTTGTCTATTAATACTCCACTACTATAAGGTACATTGTCAGTATGACCTTCTACTAATGCTTCAAAATCTGGTTTACCATTTATTACGGTTGCCACTTTGCCTAAAATTTCTTGCGCTCTGGGTGTAATGGTATAACTACCACTTCTAAATAAAACCTTATCTGAAAGTGAAATGAAAACAACACCTTTTTCAACATTAATTTCAATGTCTTCATCATCTAATCCTACTTCTTTCTTTAGACTGCTTACGAGAGCAAGCGTAACACTGTCTTTTTTATTAAGTGCATCTTGAAGCCTATTTATTTTAAGGTCCTTTTCTTGCAGACTTTCTAGAGATTTCTCCAGATTAGTAGCGCCTTGTCGGGTTAAAATGGTGAGCTCTTTGGAGCTTTCTATCAATTGTTGATTTGCACTTCGAGATGCCGTTAGACTCTCTTCTAAAGCTGATATTCTTGAAGTAGCACTTGCTTTCTCTTCTAGACAAGTGTTTAATTTTACAGTAGCTGTATTCAGCAAGTCTTGGGTTTCTTTTTGTCTAGTTTCAAGAGCTGCATATTCCTTCTTAGAAACACAAGATGTCAACATTAATAGTGCACTAGCACCAACTATTAAGATACGTTTCATATCGATTTGGTTTTAAATTTAATAGGGTTTAAAGATATTAAAATGGTAGATTTTAGGATAATCCTTAACACATTTTTATTTCTTTTTTGTCAAGGCATCAAATGTTTTAATTTTCTTTAGGAAGTAAGGAACTAGAATACTGGGATATTGAATAGCAGTTGGAGACTGTTGCAAAGTCTTTCTCTTATTAGACATAACCCGAAAGTATGTATAGAAACTAAAATGCGCTTTTACTATAGACCAGGTATGTTTAGGCTTGCTTTGAAAAAGAAAGTAAATCCCTGCTATACCATCTAAAATCAATCGTTGCGATATTGCGAGTATTGCCACTTTGGTAGTTGCATTTTTTAAAAGTGTAAATAGCGAGTTTCTAAAATTGTAAAATGTCTTTTTAGGGTTTGAACTGGATAGGGTACCACCACCTAAATGAAAAACTTCACTACCTCCTATAGCTTGAATGGTATAGCCTTCATTTCTAATGCGCCAGCATAGATCTATTTCTTCTTGATGTGCAAAATAAGAGGCATCAAAACCACCAACTTTTCTAAATACATCTGCACGAACAAATAAGCAAGCTCCACTTGCCCAATGAATGTTTATCGTATCATTATATTGTCCTTCATCTTTTTCGCAGTGATTAAAGATGCGCCCCCTGCAAAAAGGATATCCCAAAACATCTAAAAAACCTCCTGCGGCGCCAGCATACTCAAAAAATTCAGGTTTGTTAAGATCTTTTATTTTTGGTTGGGCAGCCGCAAGTTTAGGATTCTTGTCAAATGCATTTATAAAAGGATCAAGCCAGCCTTTGGTTACTTTTACATCACTATTGAGAAGTACATATATGTCAGCATCAATAGTTTTTAATCCTTCATTGTAGCCACCGGCATATCCCAGATTGTTACTATTTTGAATAACAGTAACTGTTTTAGGATATTGGGTTGCGCAAAAATGAATAGAATCATCTGTAGAGGCATTGTCAATTATGTAAATCTGAGCCTTGTCAGAATATTCTATTACTGAGGGTAAAAAACGCTCAAGGAGTTCTTTTCCGTTCCAGTTTAGTATAGCAACAGCAATTTTCACTGGGCAAATGTAGGGAAGAGGTTATGAAACTGAAATTGAAATTGAAGATGAATTTGAAAACCAATGTAATAAGATCTATTCTCTTTCATATGTAGGTAACTCTTCTAAGAAATGATATTGCTTCTGGTCATAATCCAAAGTGCAATAATAATGTTTCAGACCATTGGTTACCAT
>CAZDFA010000038.1:0-19709 GCA_964504555.1 uncultured Flavobacteriaceae bacterium
TATACTGTTAGACAAATTTGCCTTATAAGCTACTCCGCCTTGCCTTTGATAATTAGGCAATTGATCATATAGCCAGTCTAATGTCTCTTGATAATTTATGACTTTAACTTTAGCGTTTTAGTAGTTTTTGTGTTTGCGTGCCTACACGCACTAAGTATAGTCCTGAAGGCAGATCTGAAATTTCAATCTGGGTAGACAATCCTTGAATATTCAAAGTGTGTACCACCCGTCCCAACTGATCATAGATAACAACTTCTTGCTCTTCTTCAAGACCACGGGAGATTGTAATTTGTTCTTGGGTAGGGTTTGGATAAATACTAAGGTTTGCTTCGCTTAACGCGAAATTAGACACAGAAAGTACATTGTTGCTAACATCTATACGATAACTTGATCTCCCATAAGTCCCTGCAAACAGAAAACCTGAATTAGCATCTAAATGAAGATCGTTAACAACCACCGAAGGTAAATTTTCGCCGAAAGGTTCCCAAAAATTTCCGCCATCTGAAGATGCCATAACACCAATATCTGTTCCTAAAAACAGATTGCCAAAATTGTCAATCTCAATATCATTTACGGGTATGTCTGGCAAATTGTTGGTAATATCTGTCCACGAGCTTCCATTATTTGTACTACGATAAACATGACCTATGTCTTCACCAAATCGATAACCAGATAAGGTCACATAAACTATAGCTGCATTTACTGGGTCTGCCTGTACGCGGGTGATCCATCTATCAGGTAAACTTGTACTTATATTTTGCCAAGTAGCACCGCCATCCAAGGTTCTGAATACATTACCATCATCTGCACCTGTGTAGACAATGTCGCTATCCAATGGAGATATTTCTATTGAAGTAAGCGTTCCAAATGTATTTATTCCTGCACCAGGACCACTAGTTAAATCCGGACTTATTGGTGTCCAAGAACTGCCTGCGTTAATAGATTGATACAATCTATTGGTGCCGTAATACACAATATCATTATCAATAGGATCCAAAGCAATTGGAGTATCCCAATTATTGCGATCATTGGGATCTACTCCATTTAGTATCGTCACAAAAGAAGCAGCATCATTTGTAGAGCGTCTTAAATTACCTCGTTGTGAAAGTGCATAAATCACATTGGTATTATCATCTCTCACCAAGGGCTGAAAGCCATCTCCACCATTTATAATGACCCAATCTGATAACCCAGCAGTTACGGTACGCATGGTACTATTATCCTGTGTTCCGCCATAAATTTTATCTGAGTTTTGTGGGTCTACATAAAATCTATAAAACTGAGTTATGGGTAGATTAAGATTCATTACAGAAGATGCACCATCATTGGCACTTACAAAAAGACCGCCATCATTACCCAATAAAACCTCACCCTTTACCGAGGTATTAAATGCAAATGCGTGTTGATCTACATGCACGCCTGGGAAAGCAGGTTGCCAGTTCATTCCGCCATCTGTTGATCGTTCTACATCAAAGCCTACGTGAAATAATGTATTTTCATCTGTGGGGTCAACAAACAACCCTCTAAACCACCAGTGAAAACCAACATTTGTCAGTTGATTGGAGTTGATCTCTGCCCAAGTATCACCCCCATTTGCAGACCTATAATTGCCCTGAATACTTCCAGAAGCATCTGCATAAGAAGCATATAAAACATTAGGATTTGATTGTGCAATGGCAACACTTATTCTACCTTTTTGAAAACCCATTGTAGGCAGACCCTCTGTTAACTCTTGCCAAGTATTGCCTCCATCTATAGATCGAAATATCCCTGAATTATCACCTCCATAGGTACGATCATCTACACTACGTTCTCGTTGCCAAGCAGCAGCATAAATAATATCACTATTGGTAGGATGAATTACCATATCAATAACTCCTGTATTTTCAGCAATAAAAAACACTTGTTCCCAAGTATCACCTCCATCTAAAGTTCGATAAATCCCTCTATTGGTATCATTTCGAAATAAAGGCCCCATAGCACCAACAAACATGATATCATCATCATTAGGGTCAATAATTACCTTACCAACACTTCCAACTTCTGTAAGTCCAATGGATTGCCAAGTGAGTCCTGCGTCATCACTTCTGTATACACCATCTCCATCATAGGCTAATGAACCTCCACCTGGGTTTGGCTCACCAGTACCAACAACAATTAGATCATTATTCGTTTTTGAAATTTCAATATCGCCGATAGCAAGCATGGCCTGATTATCAAAAATAGGTTGCCAGGTACTCCCACCGTTGGTAGTTTTAAATATACCTCCAGAAGCAGCTCCTACATAATACGTTTCTGCATTTCCGTTAGGAATTTCAATATCTGTAATACGACCACCTATGTTCAATGGTCCTGTAAATTCCCAAATGCTGGATTGGCCTCGCGTTTTATTATTTAACTCCATGTCTCTGCGCCAAAGTACCGCTTCTTTGTATGCCCCGCGTTTAATTTCTCCGGAAGGATAGGCGCGTTGCATAAAAAGAAAATCTATTGGAAATTCTTCCTCAACATGTTCTACTGTAGACATAGCTTCTTTTGAAGGAATTAGAAATAAAGCTAATACGCCAAGTGCAACAACACAAGTTACAAAGACATACTTTTTTTTCATAGCATATGGATTTAATAGACTAAAAGATATCTTTTAGCTTATTATAAAAGTATAAATAATATATGGTCTTTTGTTCTAGTCTGAAAGGCTAAACCTGTAAACAATCTTACCTATTTGTTTGGAAGGTGCTTTACTATCTGCATTAAATTTTGTGGCTAGCGCGGCTTCTTTAGCTGGATCAAGCAAGCATTTAGAATTATTGGTTGTACCTCTTACCCCTGGAACGGCTTTAATTACTTTTCCTGTACGATCTACTTCAATACTTACCACAACAATACCAGACTCGTTGCACTCCTGTACCCTTTTGGGTTTGCCTAATGCCTTGCGGCCACCGAGTTTATAATTACCATCACCATCTAAGCCTGTGCCTTGACCATAATAACTGGAAGCATTGGGGTCACCGTTAGGGTCTCCCTTATCTCCAGATTGATTATCATTGCCTTCGCCTTGTTGGGACACACCATCTTTTTTTGGCCCATTAATCAATGCATCCAATGCATTAGTCGTTGCTTTATCAGGTTTGGGGTCTGGAGGAGTTTCTTCTTTAGGTTTTTCTATAGGTTTCTCTGTTTGTGGCTTAGGTTTTTTCTTAGGTTTTTCTTCCACAACCGGAGCATCTGTTATGTCTTGGGTGACTACTTTTTCCTTTACTGTAGATTCAACGGGAGTTGGCTTGGGCTGAGAAGTGGTTTTTTTAGGCGCGGAAGCAATTGCTTTTTTGGGCTGAACCTTACCCGAACCAACTGATGATGTTCCAAAATTAATAGCAATGCCGTTCTCTGGTGGTGGGTCTAAATAGGTCAACCCAAATACGAACATCAACAACAAAATAATCAACATTAAGATGGACGTAATGGTAAAAGACTGTTTTTTATGTTGGGTATCCAGAAAAGCCATGCTAATTAGGCCGTACGGCTAAAACAATTTTAAATTGATTCCTATTAGCAATATCCATCACATTTACGGCATTTTCAATAGGCACGCCTTCTTCCGCGCGCAGGATAATTGTTGGTTCTTCTACACCATTTAGTTCATTGACAATATAGCCTTCCAAATTATTTTCTGTTACCCGCTCCTTATTGACATAAAAATCTAAATCCTTAGTAATGCTTACAGATAGATTTTGCTGGTTGGATGTTTTTCCTTTCGCCTTTGGCAAAATAAGATCCAATGCATCTGGGGTAATAGCCGGTGATGTCAATAGAAAAAACACGAGCAATAAAAAGACTATATCAGTCATCGAACTCATACTAAACTCAGGACTTACCTTATTTCTTCCTCTCAGATTCATCCTAGATGGGTTCGTTTAGTAAATCTAAAAACTCAACAGCATTAGCTTCCATAGAATGCACAACCTTATCGGTACGAACCACCAAATGATTGTATCCCATATAGGCTATAATTCCAACAATAAGGCCGGCAACCGTAGTAGTCATAGCCGTATAAATTCCTTCGGCAAGTGTTCCCATTTCGGCTTGACCACTGCTTGTTGCTAGCGTGTGAAAAGCCAATACCATCCCGATTACTGTTCCTAAAAACCCTATCATGGGAGCAGCTCCTGCAATAGTGGCTAAAATGCTTACATTTTTTTCCAAGCGATAAACTTCTAAACGACCACTATTTTCAATAGCTGTATTAATATCATCTAAAGGACTGCCTATTCTAGAAATTCCTTTTGCCGTTAATCTGGCAACGGGAGAATTAGTTTGTGCGCATAAAATTTTAGCAGCTTCAATATTACCAGAAGACACATTGTCTTTGATCTGATTCATAAAATTACCATCAATCTTTGATGCAGCTTTAATGGCGAAAAGCCTCTCAAAATAAATATAAATCGCCACAAACAAAAGGATGAAAAGAACACCAATAACCACGATCCCTGCGGTTCCTCCAGTGAGGAGTAAATCAATAATTGAAAGTGTTTTTTCAACAGGTTCATCTGCAAGTAGCAAATCTGATGCTTCTTGAGCACCATCTTGAAAAACGAATATATTCATAGTCTTAGATTAGTTAGTTCGATAACGAGGTTTTGTTGCCTAAAGTATATACGTAGACCTAATAAACAAGAACGATATAGATATAGCCCACCAAAAAGCCAACGGCTGCCAACCAAGATATTTTCTTGAGGTACCAGATAAAATCTATTTTTTCCATACCCATAGCAGCAACACCAGCCGCCGAACCAATGATTAGCATACTACCTCCAGTACCTGCAGAAAATGCAATGGCATGCCAAAGTATATTATCCGTTGGGAAATCATACATCCCTATAGACGCCGCAACTAGCGGCACATTATCAATTATTGCCGATAAAACACCTAGTAAACCAATAACTAGATCTTGACTAGGAATTGCGGTATCCAAACCTTCTGCGAGATAGCGCAGGGTACCCACTTCCTGGCCATTTATAACACCATAGACCAGACTTTCTAATGCCCCAACGGCCATCAAAATACCTAAGAAAAACAGGATACTACTTATCTCAATACGAGATAAAGCTTTATGTGCAGAATACACATGTCTGCGCTCTTCTGAAAAATCTTCTTCGGGATGTATGTATTCTGATACTAACCAAACTACCCCAAGGGCTAACATCATTCCTACATACGGAGGCAAATGGGTTAAGGTTTTAAAAACTGGTACTGAAACAATCATCCCTAATCCTAAAAACAACATGGTCTTACTACTGAGTAATCGTGATGCTTCTTCATCACTTTCTAATTCTTCTACAGTAACGTCCCCTTGAAAAACAGGTAGAAACATGGCTATTGCAAAAGGCACAACAAAACATAATATAGACGGCACTACCAAAACTTTTATTAGTCCCGCAACAGATACATTTTCTGCAATCCATAGCATTGTAGTGGTAACATCCCCAATTGGAGACCAGGCTCCACCAGCATTAGCAGCTATGACCACCAAGCCTGTAAACCATAAGCGCTCGTTGCGGTTTTTTATCAATTTTCGCAGTAGCGTAACTAAAACAATTGTTGCAGTAAGATTATCAATTATAGCAGAAAGTATAAAAGCTAATATCCCGATGATCCACAGTAATTTTTTCTTGCTTTTTGTAGTAACAGCGTTTTTTAAAATCTCAAAACCTCGATGCAGATCTATAATCTCCACAATAGTCATGGCTCCTATAAGGAACACTAAAATCTCGGCTGTTTTTCCAAGATGATGCAACAGTGTATTGGTAAATCCTTCTTCTGCATGATGGTGATCACCATCTCCAATAAGACTAAAAACATTTTCATGGCCATCAATAACATTAAACCATCCATTGGCAAATCCTACAGCTAAGACAGCCCACATTAGCGCTGACATAATAAGTGCAGGAACCGTTTTATCTAGGCGCAATGGGTGCTCAAGAGTGATTGAGAGATAGCCAATAATGAAAATGAGAATAATAACAGATTCCATGAAGTTGGTTTTTAAAAAGGAGGATTAAAGTAATTGTTTTAAGGCAATTTCAAAAGCAGTTTTGCTAATATTATTTTTAGTTGGGTTATAGTCGTAGGTTTTTAGTAATGCATTACGTATAGTTTGCGAAATATCTTCAAAAATAGCATCATCTGTCATTTGCACTTTACTTTCCATAAAATAGGCAAATACTCTAGCCATTCCACAATTTGAGATAAAATCTGGAATTAAGCTTACTTGCCCATCGGTATGCTCCATAACAGGACCAAAAAAGATTTCTTTATCGGCAAACGGCACATTAGCTCCACAAGAAATAACTTCCAAACCTGCTTTTATAAGTTGATCTATTTGTCCTTGTGTGATTAATCGAGAAGCAGCACAAGGAGCAAATATTTCGGTTTGCAAGCTCCAAATGCGTTTATTCATTTCATCAAAAGGTATCAGATTTTCTGCAGCTAGATTATTTCCATTCTTCATCAAATAGAGCTTACATATATCATCAAAAGTAAATCCTCCTTCATTAATCAATCCGCCTACAACATCAATAATACCAACGACCTTAGCTCCCATTTGCGCTAAGTAATATGCAGCAGCAGCAGCAACATTACCGAAACCCTGAACTATTGCTCGTTTACCTCGCACATCCCCTCCATAAATATCATAGTAATGCTTCACGGCTTCTGCAACACCAAAACCTGTGATCATATCGGCAACGGTATACTTTCTAGTTACATCAGGAGAGAACATTGGATTTTCAATTACCTTAATAACACCCTGTCGTAACTGACCAATCCTATTTATTTTATCAGCTTCTGTTGGTTTAAAATGGCCTGTAAATACCCCTTCTTGTGGATGCCATACCCCACTAGCTTCTGTGATGGGTATTACTTCGTGAATTTCATCTACATTAAGATCGCCACCTGTACCATAATAGCTCTTTAATAATGGTGAAACTGCCTTGTACCAGCGTTCTAAAACACCCTTCTTTCTAGAATCTTTAGGATCAAAATTTATTCCCGACTTTGCCCCTCCAATAGCAGGTCCAGAAACGGTAAACTTGACTTCCATAGTCTTGGCCAAAGAAAGTACCTCATTACGATCCAACCCTTTACGCATTCTTGTACCTCCTCCTGCGGCTCCTCCTCTCAAAGAGTTAATGACTACCCAGCCTTCGGCTTTAGTTTCGTGGTCATTCCAGTGAAATACAATTTCAGGATCTTTTTCTTCGTATGCTTTTAATAGTTCTTTCATGAGGTTAGTTGGCAATTTTCAAAGATACTAAACTCCTTACGCTATTAGGAAAAAATAACGCCAGAGCTATGACTCTTTTTCGCTCCAGTAACACTTGCCAAACAATTGACTTCATTGCGTAATCGTAGCACGCCTAAAAGTCCAAATATTAGGGCCTCCTTGTACTCAACAAGCTGATTTTCGGGCACAACTAGTTCAATATTTTTGTGCGCTTTTACACATTCCAATAAATAGGCATTGTACGCGCCACCACCAGTAACTAGGACTTTTGAATCTGACATAAATGCTTCGGCAAGTTGTTTTGCTATATGTTCGGTACAGGTGGCTAGAATGTCTTTTGCATCAAAAGTATATGCTTCTATTATTGGAAAAACCATTTTATTTACCCACTCTATCCCTAAGGATTTTGGCGCTGCTGTTTTGTAATAGTCTAAGGCATTTAACTGCTCCAGTAATTGAGGTTGTACTGTTCCCGCTTTCGCGAAAGCGCCCGAATCATCATACGCCTTGCCTAATTTTAAGGCATAGTGATTAAGGACAACATTCACTGGGCAAATATCATAGGCAATTCGTTCTCCAACGGACGACTCAAACGAACAGTTGGCAAACCCACCCAGATTAAGGCAGCTATCATATTCTGAAAAAAACAATTGATCGCCAATAGGTACTAGTGGTGCTCCTTGTCCTCCAAGTTGCACATCTTGAACTCTGAAATCGCAAACAATGGTAGCTGTAATATAGTCTTTAAGCAAAGGCAGATTGCCTATTTGAAGTGTTACTCCTTTTTTTGGTTGATGAAGAATAGTGTGACCGTGCGAACAGACTGCATCTAGCTGCTGTATTTTATACTTTTGAATAAAATTATTGATCCACTTTGCCAAACTACGTGTATAATCCTCATTTAACTCGTGTAATTGTTTTTCAGATAAAAAGGTAGCATTTCTCAATTTTTTGTTCCATCCTTTGCTGTAGGAAATCGTTTCTGAAACCAAAAATTTATACGAAAATTTAGGGTCTGCTGTAATATTTATATAGGCAAGATCGACTCCATCTAAAGAGGTGCCACTCATGACTCCGATAACGTTATAGATTTTTTGTATCACAATATAAAAGTAGGCAGGAATCGGGTATCTTTGCACCGTCCTAAAGAAATAAATATATGGATTTTCAGCTAACCGATGAGCACGAATTAATAAGAGAAGCAGCCCGTGATTTTGCCAGGACAGAATTATTACCTGGGGTTATAGAGCGCGATGAAAAACAAGTTTTTCCACCTGAACTAGTAAAAAAAATGGGGGAGCTTGGGTTTTTGGGCATTATGACCGATCCCAAATATGGTGGTAGTGGTATGGATGCTATTTCATACGTTCTTATTATGGAAGAATTGTCAAAAATAGATGCGTCTGCCAGTGTGATTGTTTCCGTAAATAATTCTTTGGTATGTTATGGATTGGAAGCTTATGGCAATGAGGAACAAAAGCAAAAATATTTAACTAAACTAACTACAGGAGAATATATTGGTGCCTTTTGTCTAAGTGAACCCGAAGCAGGATCTGATGCTACCTCTCAAGCAACAACAGCAATTGACAAGGGCGACCATTACCTCTTAAATGGCACTAAAAACTGGATAACCAATGGTGGTCGCTCAGATGTGTATTTGGTCATTGCACAAACCGATCGTGAAAAAGGACACCACGGCATCAATGCCTTTATTGTAGAAAAAGGTATGCCTGGTTTTGAAATTGGTCCTAAAGAAGACAAACTAGGCATTCGTGGTAGCGATACCCATACCTTACAATTTAATGATGTAAAAGTCCCTAAAGAAAATAGAATTGGTAAAGACGGTTTCGGATTTAAGTTTGCTATGAAAACCCTTTCAGGTGGTCGAATAGGCATTGCCGCACAAGCATTAGGCATTGCATCAGGAGCTTATGAGCTTGCACTAAAATATTCTAAAGAACGAAAAGCTTTTGGCACCGAAATTTCCAATCACCAAGCGATTGCATTCAAACTAGCTGATATGTATACCGAGATTGAAGCTGCGCGTTCCTTAGTCATGAAAGCTGCCTGGGACAAAGATCAAGGTAATAATTACGATCGTTCAAGTGCCGTTGCCAAACTATATGCCTCTAAAGTAGCTATGGAACAATCTGTAGAAGCCGTACAAATTCATGGGGGTAACGGTTTTGTAAAAGAATACCACATAGAACGCTTAATGCGCGATGCGAAGATCACCCAGATTTACGAAGGCACTAGTGAGATACAGAAGATAGTGATTTCTAGATCAATATTGAAAGGATAAATTTTTGTACTAATATTTTATAAAGGCTCTAGGATTATTTCTTAGGGTTTTTTTGTTTTGAAGTGAAATTTAAGTCTAAGTTCTTTAAGCATTCTCAGATATGGAAATTGGCATTTTTTTTGATCGCTTTTGTATATGATAAAAAAACTACACTTCGTTCATCCGTTCGTTTTAGGTGCTCTTATACTGCTTTTAGTACTTGCCTGTAAAAAAGAAAAAACACCAGGAACAGCACCTCAAGAAAAAATAAACAATGAGATTATCTTGCAGAACAATCCAGAAGCAGATGTTCACTTTTTTGCTACTGCAAAAAATGCTGAACTTCTGGAAAGCTTTAATTTATTGGATTATTCAGAACTAGTGGGGAGATTTGGTTCCCATTATGAACAAGAAATTAGTCACGATACTTTGCATATTACTCTTCCTGAAATAAGAGGTGCCCAAATTGTGGAGTTAATGGCATTTGGAACTTCAGAATTCTACAACACCCGTTTGATGATAAACCCTGGAGATTCTATTTACTTGAGTTTAGAAAATTCGCAAATTACATTTACTGGGCCTAAGGCCATAGAACAAGGTTTTTTTAATCATATTAATACCGATGAATTAGCTTGGCCAAATTACACCAATAGCATTCAAGATTATAAAACCAATGTTCAGGATATCTACAAAAAACGCAAGACAATCTTTGAGGACTTTGTCAAAAAAAACACAAATATTTCTGCCGAATTTTTATCAAATGTCGACGCTGAAATGAAGTATGAATATTTGTATCAATTGGTAAACCCTAGATCACTTAAGCCTACAGTTAATACAGAAAATCCAATTTTCTTCAATGATACGGACGGTTTACTCAATACCATGCGAATTACAGACACTAATAATGAAGAGCTCCTTGATTCAAAATGGTACTATGACGATGTCAAAATAGAAGATTTTCAAAAGCCCGAATTTGTTAATAACGATTACTTCAAACGTGCTTTAAGTGGATTTATACGACACTACTTTGCCGAGTACGAATATCTCAATTATTCGAAGGAGACTTTTAGAGCTGAAAAAGAATTCATTCACCAAAATCTAAGTGATGGCCTTGAAAACTATGCCTTAGGAAGATTGATTTACGAATATTCTAAAAGAGGATTTGGTAGGGGATTAGATGATCGTAAAATCTTGCATGCGGCCATTGCAGAATTTAAAAGTAATACTTCAGATCCTGCCTATCTAGAACCTATAGAGGATATTGAAGAATTATTAGAAACAATAGGATATCAATTTCAGAGTAATATATTGAATGAAAAAGTAGTGAATGTCCATCTGGACACTCTAACGATAGGTGACATTTTAAAAGAAAATAAAAAGGGATTTCAAATATTTGATTTTTGGGCAAGTTGGTGTCCTCCCTGCATAAAGGACATCAAAGAATCAAAAAACTTCAAATCAAAACTATCTTCAAACTATGATATCAAATGGGTCTATCTTTCTGTTGATGAAGATGAAACAGTTTGGTTGAAAAAAGTAAAACAACTAGACCCTTTTATCACCTCTAAGCATAACTACAAATTTGTTCGCCCCTTTAAATCTAAATTACTAAAACGTGTAGGGGCATTAGAAAAAAACAACATCACAATTCCCCAATATACTATTGTTGGTAGTGAAAAACAGATTTTATTAGTAAATGCACCGCGACCATCAGATAGTCTATCTTTTAAACAAAACCTTGATTTTCTCTTTACTGAAGAATAAATCCTAATTTTGAAGGTAAATCACTATCTACCTGAAAAAAGGAATCATCTATATGCTCATTGCGACATTCGCCTTTGCGTGGATGAATCTCTTGGCAAAATACTTGAGTGACTTTCATCCTGTACAAGTTGTTTTTTTCAGAGCTTTCGGCACCTTCGTTTTTATTTTTCCCTATATGTTATATAAGCGAGTTCCTATACTAGGGAAGCATATTGGTTGGTTAAGCCTTCGGGGTTTTTTAAGCTTTAGTTCGCTAGTTATGTTTTTTATTGTGGTACAGCGAATACCTTTGGGTTCTGCAGTAGCTTTGCGCTATACTGCTCCTATATTTAGCCTTATCCTGGCTTCTTTATTCCTTAAAGAATATATCAAACCCTGGCAGTGGATTGGTGTATCTATAGCTATAGGAGGAGCTTTTATCATGAAAGCTAGTGACTTTAGGATTGATGTCCTGAGTTTTATACTCATAGTAGTGTCTTCTGTTTTTGTTGGAGGTGTGTTTGCTATTATTCGATATCTAAGTTCGCGCGAGCATTATCTGACTATCATCAATTACTTTATGGTATTTTCAATTGTTGGCAGTGTATTTTTTATATCAAATTGGCGTATGCCCTTAGGTGTAGAATGGTATTGGGTAACCAGTATAGGCATACTAGGACTTATCGGACAAGTGTTTTTGACCAAAGCTTTCCAACTAGCAGAAACTAGCATGGTTGCTCCTTTAAAATATATGGAGTTGGTTTATGCACTAATTTTTGGGTTTTTTCTCCTCGATGAAAAATATACACTCTTACCGTTACTTGGCATGCTACTAGTTGTTTTTGGGATGCTATTGAACGTTTATGTGAAGAGAAAAGGATGAAAATGATTCATCCAAATAGAAATTATTATTGATTTAAATATGGAATATTTCCATATATTTGTATTATATCCTTTTTAATTGAGCCGTACGATTCTACACCTCGATCTAGACACATTCTTTGTCTCTTGTGAGCGACTGCTTGACAGTAAGCTTAACAACAAACCGGTTCTAGTAGGAGGCACCGGAGATAGAGGTGTAGTAAGTGCTGCAAGCTATGAAACTCGAGCATATGGCGTACATTCAGGTATGCCTATGAAAATGGCGCGTAATCTTTGTCCAGAAGCTATTATCATAAGAGGTAATGCAGGCACATACACCAAATTCTCCAAACAAGTCACAGAGCTACTACAGCAAGAGGTTCCAGTATTAGAAAAAGCAAGTGTAGATGAGTTTTACGTTGACCTTAGCGGCATGGATCGATTTTTTGGTTGTTACAAATATGCCGGGGAGTTACGTCAAAAAATCATCAAAGAAACAGGACTGCCAATTTCTTTTGGACTCTCTACAAACAAAACAGTTTCTAAAGTAGCTACTAATGAAGCCAAACCCAACAATCAGCTTAAAATAGAAAGTGGTCAGGAAAAACCTTTTCTCGCACCATTATCTATTAAAAAAATACCCATGGTGGGCGAAAAAACCTTTCACCTCTTATGCAATATGGGCATTAAGCAAGTAAAAATGGTGCAGCAAATGCCTATTGACATGATGCAAGCTGTATTTGGGAAAAATGGCCGGCTTATCTGGCAACGTTGTCAAGGTATAGACTACGCTCCTATTGTACAATATCACGAGCGTAAATCCATATCCAGTGAACGCACGTACGGTAAAGACACTACCAATGTCACCTTGTTAAGAACTACCATTACCGCTATGGCAGAAAATCTTGCCTTCCAGTTACGACGAGGTGGTAAGCTCACCTCCTGTGTAACAGTTAAAGTGAGATACTCAGATTTTCAAACTTATTCCAAGCAAGTAAAAATCCCATACACTTCGGCAGATCATCACCTTATTCCTAAAGCATTAGAACTCTTTGACACTTTATATAATCGCAGATTATTAATCAGATTAGTAGGCGTACGTTATAGTGGTCTCACCGAAGGACAATATCAAATTAATCTCTTTGAAGACCCTAAAAAAACAGTCAATCTATATACTGCTATGGATACCATAAGAAAACGCTACGGTGATCGCAGTGTAATGCGTGCTGCTACTATGGGAGAAGGTGCTAAAACTATCGGTAATCAAGGTAACCCCTTTAATGGACAGCCTCCTATTGTATTGGCACATCGGCATCAGTAAACCAGTAGTCAGTATGAGAGCAAAGAATATAATCTAGTGTCTAAATAAACATACAAATCAAGCAGCTGCCCATTAGCCAAATCAAAAATGTTTCTCAATTGTCATACTTACTACAGCTTACGGTACGGTACTTTTTCCGAAGATGAGCTACTCGCTTTCGCGAAAGCAACTAAAAACACGCCTGTAGTTCTTACTGATATTAATAATACTTCGGCCTGTCTCAACTTCATTCGCAAGGCTCCGAAATATGGAATCATCCCTAGGGTAGGTATAGATTTTCGCAATGGCGCAGATCAATGCTATATTGGTATTGCTCAAAACAATCAAGGATTTTTAGAGCTCAACAACCATCTTTCTCAACATCTTCATCAAAAAGAAAATTTTGACAACAAGGCTCCTGTCTTTAAACACGTATTTGTCATATACCCATTCAAAACAGTAGAACGTATTAATAAAAGCACTTTTCGCTCTTATGAATATATTGGTATTGCTATAGATGACTTGAATAAGCTTCCTTTTTCTTCCTTAAAAAAGCATCGCCAAAAGCTTGTCGCGCTTCATACCATAAGTTTTCGCGACAGCAGAGATTATAACATTCACCGCCTATTACGTGCTATAGATAACAATCTATTATTAAGCAAACTACCTCTTGACGAGCAAGGGAGCAAACATCATATAATGATTGACCCCCAAGTTGTGCTTAATGCTTTTGCCAATCACCCTTATATTCTAAAAAATACTTCACAACTACTTGAGCAGTGCCGCATTCATTTTGACTTTTCAAAAAACAGAAAACCTCAAAACCTTAGAACCTATACTGGTGCTATTGATCAAGATTTTAAACTTCTTAAAAAACTTTGCAAAAAAGGATTAGACTACCGTTACAATGAGCTTTCAAAACAGATACAAGAACGCCTCCAAAAAGAACTCACTCTGATTAAAAAAATGGATTTTGTCTCCTTTTTTTTGGTTAACTGGCGTATTGTACAATATGCAAAATCCAAAGGCTATTACTATGTTGGTCGAGGTAGCGGAGCCAATAGTATTGTGGCCTATCTGCTTCAAATCACAGATGTAGACCCTATTGAACTAGACTTATATTTTGAACGGTTTATGAACCTGTATCGCGCCAACCCGCCTGACTTTGATATTGACTTTTCAACTAGAGATCGTGAAGATATTACTCGTTTTATTTTTGACACTTTTGGCAAGCAAAATCAGGTTGCACTTTTAGGAGCTTATGTCACTTTTAAACACAATGGCGCCGTACGTGAGTTGGGAAAAGTATTTGGTCTTCCCAAACACGAGATTGATAAACTAAGCGATGGCAAGTATAATCTCCAGCAATTAGATAAATTATCTGCTCTAGTCATTAAATATGCAGGATATCTTCAAGGTATGCCTAACTACCTGAGTATTCATGCAGGTGGTATACTCATTGCAGAGCAACCCATACACTATTTTTCGGCCACGCACCTACCTCCTAAAGGATTTCCTACCGTACAATTTGACATGCATATTGCCGAAGATGTAGGCCTGTATAAATATGATATTTTAGGGCAACGTGGTTTAGGAAAAATCAAGGAAGCTATAGCTATAATTAAAGAAAACCATCCTGATGTAATCTTGCCTGATATCCATAATGTCAAACCCTTTTTTGAAGATCAAAGTATTAACCAGATGGTGAGCCATGCACAATGTATTGGGTGTTTTTATGTAGAATCTCCTGCTATGCGATCCTTACTTACAAAACTAAGTGTAGACAATTACTTAGGCCTTGTTGCAGCTAGCTCAATCATACGCCCTGGGATTTCCAAAAGCGGAATGATGCGCGAATACATACTACGGCATAAAAACCCTGAACGACGTGCAAAAGCACATCCCGTACTCTGGAATATCATGCCAGACACCTATGGTGTGATGGTTTATCAGGAAGATGTAATTAAAGTAGCACACCTCTATGCTGGACTTGATCTTGGAGAAGCCGATGTACTGCGACGTGGCATGAGTGGCAAGTTTCGCTCCAGAGAAGAATTTCAGGCTGTCAAACAAAAATTTGTAGACAATTGTCGCCAACGAGGCGAAACAGATACTGTCATCTTTGATGTATGGCGCCAAGTAGAAAGTTTTGCTGGCTATGCGTTTGCTAAAGGGCACTCAGCCTCCTACGCCGTAGAAAGCTATCAAAGCCTCTATCTCAAATGCTACTATCCTTTAGAATATATGGTGGCGACTATAAACAATGGTGGTGGCTTTTATAGGGTAGAAAACTACATTCACGAGGCACAACTTCACGGTGCTACTATACATCCTCCTTGCGTAAACACAAGTGAATGGTATACCAACATTAAAGGCACTCATATTTACCTGGGTTTTGGTTTACTCAATAGTCTTGACCACAAAACAGGACACTATATCCTTGACGCTAGAGCCAAAGCTCCATTCTCAAATCTTGAAGACTTTATAGGCCGTATTCCTATAGGTATAGAACAATTAGAAATTTTAATACGTATTGATGCATTTCGCTTTACGCAAAAAGATAAACGCACGCTCTTATGGCGAGCTCATTATCTATCACAAGGATCAAGTACACTAGATAACCAGACCCAACTTTTTCGAGTAACCCATAAACAATATGCGCTTCCTCAATTTACGATCACCCAACTAGAAAATGTTTTTGATCAAATAGAACTATTAGGATTTCCCTTATGCAATCCTTTTCTCCTTTTGGAAAAACAACTTCAAACCTATCCATTGGTACGAGAAATGAATCATTATCTAAATAAAAAAACAATAATGTATGGCTATTTGGTTCACATTAAAAACACCAAAACCTCAGGAGGAAAACGTATGCATTTTGGCACCTTTTTAGATCATTCTGGACAATGGCTAGATACCGTACATTTTCCACCTGTGGCAAAACGATATCCTTTTAGAGGAAAAGGAATCTATAAACTATATGGTAAAATAGTTGAAGAATTTGGTTTCATAACCATGGAAGTTATTAGTATGAATCGCCTTCCTTATATCCAAGATCCCAGATTTGCAACTGCTAAGATCAACAACATAACCCCATTATAAATATCTTAACAAGCGCTCAGGTATTAATTATAGTATATTTGAGAAACATCTATAATTAATCAAATGAATACTTCCAAAATCCCAACTATCCTTTTATGCTTCTGTATTGCATTTGTAAGCTGTGACACCAATACAACCGATAGTGAAGCTACTTTTGATGTAGCCTTTGAAAAATTTGAATTAGATAACGGCCTACAAGTCATTTTCCATATTGACCGTTCAGACCCTGTAGTTGCTGTTGCCCTAACCACCCACGTAGGGTCAGCTCGAGAAAAAGCGGGAAGAACAGGCTTTGCTCACCTTTTTGAACACCTATTATTCCTAGAATCCGAAAATTTAGGCAAAGGTGGCTTGGATAAAATGAGTGCACGCATAGGTGGCTCAGGAGCCAATGGTTCTACCAGTAGAGATCGAACTAATTATTTTCAAACCGTACCCAAAGACGCCCTAGAAAAAATGATCTGGGCAGAAGCCGATAAGCTAGGATTCTTTATCAATACCGTAACTGAACCCGTATTGGCCAAAGAAAAACAAGTCGTAAAAAACGAAAAAAGACAATCTGTCGATAATCGTCCGTACGGCCATGTAAGCTATGTTATTGGCAAAAACCTCTATCCAGAAAATCATCCATACAACTGGCAGGTCATTGGCTCGCTAGAAGACTTACAAAATGCAACCCTACAGGATGTCAAGGATTTTTACAATCGCTGGTATACGCCAAATAATACTATACTAACTATCACTGGAGATTTTAATACTGACCAAGCTACAGCATGGGTGCATAAATATTTTGACGAAATAAAAAGAGGAGAAGATACACCAACATTAGCCAAACAGCCAGTAACACTCAATGAAACCAAAAAGCTGTATTACGAAGATAATTTTGCCAGACTACCACAGTTAACCATGACTTGGCCCACAGTACCGCAATACCACCCTGACTCCTACCCTTTACAGGTACTTTCCTCTTATTTATCTGATGGCAAGGAAGCACCATTTAACGAAATACTTATAGATCAAGAACAACTCACCTCAAATGTCGCTATGTTCAATTTTGGTTCTGAACTAGCAGGTGAATACCGTCTTGCTGTCAATGCATATAATGGAAAAAACCTCAATACTGTAGCACAAAAAATACGGGATGCTTTCGCCAAATTTGAAACCACGGGCATCCCGCAGGAAGATTTAGATCGAATTAAGGCAGGACAGGAAACCAATTTCTATCAGGGACTTTCAAGTGTACTAGGAAAAGGATTTCAATTAGCACAATATGAAATCTTTGCCGGTGATCCGGATTTCATCAACGAAGATGTAAAAAAAATACTTGGGGTTTCTAAAGAAGATGTTATGCGTGTTTATGAAACCTATATTAAAGATCGGCACTTTGTCGCTACGAGCTTTGTTCCTGTTGGCCAAACCAATCTTATCTTAGACAGATCTACCATAGCCGAAGTAGTAGAAGAACAAATTGTTGAAGGCGCTGAAGAATCTTTTGATGCTTCTATCGCAGCAGAATATCAACGCACCCCTTCTTCTTTTGATCGTAGTAAAGAACCACCTTTTGGTGAAAGTCCAGAACTATCAATTCCTAATGTATGGGAAACAACCTTGCCATCAGGTATAGAAGTTTATGGAATTCAAAATGACGAAGTGCCATTAGTGCAATTTAGATGCATCATACAAGGGGGATTGTTGGTCGAAAATCCTGATAAAGTAGGCATTGCCAATCTCCTAGGACAACTTTTAGAAAAAGGGACTGCAACAAAAACCACAGCACAGTTAGAAAAGGCTATTGCCCAGTTAGGGGCAACCATTAACTCTTTTGTCACCAATGAGAGTATAACAATTAGTGGTGCTACTCTGGCTAAAAATTATAAAGCAACATTGGCCCTTGTAGAAGAAATGATATTGCACCCAAGGTGGGATAAAAACGAATTTAATCTCATCAAACAAAGTACTACAAGCCGTTTGCAACAACAATTGGCAAGCCCAAACAGTATTGCTGCAAATCAATATGCAAAACTCATTTATGGAGAAGATAATATACTTTCAAACAATATTCTGGGAACACCAAATAGTATTTCTGATATCACAATAGATGACTTAAAAGCCTATTATGAGACTAATTTCTCACCTTCTATCACCAAACTTTATTTGGTAGGAGATATTGACCAGGAAACTGCCTTGGCTGGTATTGATAATCTAGACCAAAACTGGGAGTCTAAGGACGTGAGCATTCCCGAAATGAGCATCCCTGAAGCTCCAGAACAATCAACAGTTTATTTCTATGATGTACCAGGAGCAAAACAATCTGTATTACGATTTGGTTATCCTGCTCTTGCCATATCTGACCCGGATTATTATCCAGCTACCATTATGAATTATCGATTAGGAGGTGGTGGTTTTGCTTCTCAACTAACCCAACAATTAAGAGAAGGCAAGGGCTATACATATGGTATACGTTCTAATTTTGTAGGATCAACGATCCCTGGCCCTTTCACAATTTCTAGTGGCGTAAGATCCAATGTAACCTATGAATCGAGTGCTTTAATCAAGGAAATAGTAGAAAACTATGGTAAAAATTATGATGAAAATGATCTTGAGATATCCAAAAGTTTTTTGCTAAAAAGTGGTGCTCGCGCTTTTGAAACTACAGGAGCTAAATTAAATATGCTCACTAATATAGGAGCCTACAATATGCCTTATGATTATGCGCAACAACGCAATAAAATTGTTCAGGATATTACTGTTGATGATATTAAATCCCTCTCAGAAAAATATCTAGATCCCAACAAAATGATCTTTCTGATTGTGGGGGATGCAAAAACTCAAATGCAAAAATTGGAACAATTAGGGTTTGGTTCGCCTATTTTATTAAACTCTAAAGAAGAAGCAATAAAAAACTAAAAGATTGCTTTTTTACAGTTAAAACCAACTAAAAATAATTATTATTGAAGACTCCTCTAATATAATACCAGCAAACACTACTCCAAAATCGTGTAGATTAAACTCAGACAAGCGTTTCCACTCTCTCTGTGAGAAAGTACCCAAAAGACGTATTAGGGGTATAAAAAAAGTCCAACCTTTATATTCTGCTCTTCATAAAGCAATGTTATAATAACATTTACTCTATCCATAAA
>CAZDFA010000039.1:0-19193 GCA_964504555.1 uncultured Flavobacteriaceae bacterium
GGCAATTCAAATTAGTGAATTGCCTCTTCAATTCAACTGTTTATGAGCGAGCAGTTTAATTATTTAGTTTTGCTAGAAATACTTCCACCAGAATAGCTTTTATTTGGCTTGTCTACGTTTTGTGGGCTTCCCCAATAGTCTATATCACCACCACTGGTCGCTCTAGCTTTTAAATTATCGGTTACATAAAGATCTATAGAACCTCCGCTGGAAGCATTGGCATCGGCATATTTCGCTTTAAGCGATTTTGCTTTTATCATACCGCCACTACTTACATTGGCTTTAAAGGTTTCTGTGCTTCCTGATAGTTCTACATCACCACCACTACTTACACTCGTTTTGACATTGCGAATTACAGCTTCTGCTTGTAAACGGCCACCACTAGATACATTTAGTGAAATAGCATCACCTTTGAGAATCTCTTTAGTGTATACATCTGCACCGCTATTGGCTCCAATAAACTCTAGATCATCGGTATAGGTGACGTATACTTTTTTAGAAGAAGCTTTTCTGATATGATCTTCACAATAAATTTTGAGCTTGCCATCTTTTACATAAATTTTGGCAGCATCAATTAGGTTTTGATCAGCTTCTACAACTACAGAAACACGATCACCTTTTTCTAGGTAAACATCCCAACTGCTACCAGCAACTACGCCGCTAAAATCATTGGTAATGTCAATAGTTTCAGTTTGTACATTACCGTCTCCATTAATCTGCCCTAAAGACAAATTAAAAGAACAAGATGTCAGTAATAAGGCTGTGAGTAGGCCTACAATAAATTTGATTAGTGCAGTCATTTTTTTTAGATTTTTTGAGTTGTTTGATTTTTGATTGAGGAGTGATTCCCGTGATTTTTAATGATGGTGTAAAGGTGAATTCTTTTAAGTGCCTACCATAATAAATACTGCTCAACTGTATATTTATACTGTTGAATTGTAATTTTTGACACTAGGCACTAAAAACTATCCCTTTTAATTTTGACTTTAATACGCTCGTTGGTATCGTTAATATTTATATCAACACCGTCGGCATTAATTTCTATTTGATTTTCAGACTCCCAACTTGGTGTGTCATCTTCTTCCCACTCCCTATACTGCCAAGAATTTTTATTATTGCCATCACTCCTATCTCTGCTGTTTCTATCATTTTTACAGTCTGTACAAATTAGTCTTCCATTTTCCATAAGAAGGTATTTTTCTTCATTATACTTATTACGAAGCAAATCCCTATAAGATTCAGAGTTGCGGTGGTAGCTATAGGTGTTTTTATCTGCATATAAGGTCACACCTTCTGGGAGATATAAAAGGACTTGTACTTCCTGATCATGGAATTTGTTTTTATACGGTGTAGCAAAGAAACCATCTAGATCTAAGGTTCCATCTGAGTAATCAAAATTAAAGGCTAATTCATTCGCATGATCTCGTGCAGTGCTATAGCTATTGCCATATGCACGTCTTTCTACACTTACATATGCGAGGCTGTCCCTAGTTCTTCTGACAATAAGACGAACGTTGCGATTTAATCGAGCGCGATTTCCATTTTCATCATAAGTAAAATAATCATCCGTTGACCTTCTCAATGGAAAATTATAATTTTCGTGTGCTCTCATAGCTAAGTTTAAAGTATCCCCTTTGGTAATGTTCAATTCTGTTCTTGTTGTGACTTTACCACTATGAGCACTTTGCATATAGGTTGTGGCAAAGATGACTCCTAAAGCTATTGTTGATAAAAGCCATAGGCCTAATAATCCCAACTTACCAGATAAGGGTAACGACTTTATGTTTTTGGAAACAATA
Organism: uncultured Flavobacteriaceae bacterium; assembly: GCA_964504555.1. GTDB lineage: Bacteria > Bacteroidota > Bacteroidia > Flavobacteriales > Flavobacteriaceae > Dokdonia. The sequence continues at coordinate 1,800 of CAZDFA010000039.1, forward strand.
CGCAACCCTAAATAAAACAAGAAGAAGAATGGTATGCCAAAGGCAAATAGACTCAAAAGCAATACTAACCAGGTAGGAGCATTGGTGTCATTAGCAATAAAATTATCCCATTGGTCAAATCCTGGATTAAACAAATCTATAGAGCCTGCCGTTACTAGGCTTACAAATAGAGAAAGTACTGTTACTGCCCCAACTAAAATAAATAGAACGCCAAAAAACTTTCCAACAACTTTTATCAAAAAGGTGAGTATATTGCCTATGGATTTAAAGAACCCTTGTGCCCCTTTTTTGGCCTGGTTTCCATAACGTTCATAATCTACATTTTTTACGGTGTCGGCAACATTTTCAAATCCTTCTTTTACTTTTTGTTGAATATTGTCAATGTTAACCGGCTTTCCCTTCATAGAGAGTTTATCGGATGTACTTAGTGCTTCTGGCACCAAAATCCATAAAAGGATGTAAATAAGAATTGGCGATCCAAAGCCTACAAGTACCAAAACGATCCAAGTAATGCGTATCCATAAAGGATCTATACCCAAATAGTGACCAAAGCCAGAAGAAACACCGCCTAAATAGGCATTTTCTGAATCTCTAAAAAGGCGTTTGCCACTATTGTTGCCTGAGGATTTTCGCTGCGAAGATTTTGATGAAGGCGTATCTTCAAAGATATCATCATCTACCGCATAATCTTCAGGTTGACCCATTACGGCTATTACTTCATCCAATTCTTTCACACTTATTACTTGTCTAGAATCTTCTATTTTTTGATTGAAAAGCTCTCCAATGCGAGTTTCAATATCTGCTAGGATCTCATCTTCGCCCTGAACGCCTTCAAACGAACGTTTTATGGCAGCGAGATAACGTTGCAACTTGGCATAAGCATCTTCATCAATATAAAAGAATATGCCTGCTAAATTTATGTTTACTGTCTTGTTCATTATTTTTTGGTTTTAATAGCGGTGACTACGCCTACAGCTGTTTGTAGTTCGTCCCAAGTGGTTGTAAGTTCTTTTAGAAATAGTTTACCCGTTTCGGTAAGTCCATAGTATTTTCGTGGTGGTCCACTAGTAGACTCTTCCCAACGGTAGTTGAGTAGGCCTGCATTTTTAAGCCTAGTAAGTAAAGGGTATATAGTACCTTCTACCACGAGCAACTTTGCATCTTTAAGGGTCTCTAGAATCTCTGCAACATAGGCATCTTCGTGTCGTAACACGGAGAGGATGCAGTATTCTAACACGCCTTTACGCATTTGTGCTTTGGTGTTCTCTATCTTCATAAGATGTTCATTTTAATACGGTAAACTGTTCGTTTTTTGATTAATGATTGTATATGCTTTTCTATCTGGCGCCAGACAGGTCGCGAAAACGTATACGGTATTGATTGATATTGATTGATGACATATTTTAATTAACCCATTTGTGGAGTGACATTTTCTGGATTTTCTTGCTCAGAATCTTCGTTATCTGTATCTTCTAGTGTTGATTCTTTGATGAAATTTATAGTGAGAGGATACGTATATTCTTCACCTCTTGATGCATTCATTGCACCTGAAACTACACAAATGATCTCAAATATGAATAGGCCCAACGCTATCGTCCCAACAACTATAGCTACAATGAAAAGGCCTCCAGCTGCGGCGATGTCACCTTCTGTATGAATACGACCACTCCAATAAAACTGGGAGTCTGTACTAATCACATCAAGAGCCTGCCAAATAAAAAATGGTATACTAAGAATAAGCAATCCAATAGTGTACAGCAATACACTCAATTGAAAGTTGATCACACCACGACCATGATAATCGGCAAACTTGGACTTATTTTTTTGTACGCTCCATAATAGTATAGGAATAACAAAATTGCCAAAAGGGATAAACCACTTTGAAAAGGTGCTTAAATGCGTTAGTGTGCTAATATTTTTTTCATGAGAACTCGGTGCAGTTTCCATTGTATAATAATTGTTTATACAAAGATAGAGTCATAAACAGGTAATATGTTACACATAGTACTAAATATTAACATATAATTAACAATTGTAATCTACTTAGTAGTCCCTCATAGATTTTGTATTTTTACATTAGAATCAAAGAATGAATTTCCCTAAACCTTTAAAATTCAATGCGTATGCCTTTTTAAAACTACCATCCGCCTGGTGGTGTGGAGTTCGCCTGTGCGGAATAAATGAAAAACAATGTATAGTTAGTGTAAAACATAGATGGATTAATCAAAATCCATTCAAGAGTATGTTTTGGGCAGTGCAGGGTATGGCGGCCGAGCTCAGTACAGGGGCTTTAGTAGTAAGTTATATTAGATTTTCGGGTCATAAAATTTCCATGTTGGTTGCCAATAATAAAGCCACCTTTACCAAAAAAGCAACAGGTAAGATCACTTTTGTTTGTCAAGATGGGATGAAAATCAGAGAAACCATCGAAAGCGCAATTGCAACAAAAGAAGGGCAGACCTGTTGGATGAAAGCTGTAGGAACCAATAAAGATGGTGTAGCAGTCTCTGAGTTTCATTTTGAATGGACGGTTAAATTGAAGTAGCTTATAGGCTATAAATTCTCTTCTATCTTTTGAAGATATGCCTATACGGCACTAGTTTCAGATTTCAGGTTAAAAAGTTTAAAGTTTAGTGTTTACCTTCGTCATTCAAAACTCATAACTCGTATTTCCCCATGAATTATATCCTTTTTGACGGTACGGTACGTAATCAATTATTACCTTTTACCTATACCCGGCCAGTGGCTGATATACGGGTAGGTATTTTGACGATTCGCGAAAAGTGGGAAAAGCACTTAGGATTTACCACTACAACTGTCACAGAGGATTATTTAAGTGCAAAATGGCCATTGGTAGAATTGGAACATAATGTTATGATCAATGCTTCGTATCTGCCGACACCTAATCTAGTTGAGATGATTAAGGGAATGACTTCCAATCAAGCAATTTTTGATGGGGAAGAAGCTATTGCTTTTTATGTAAAAGAAGGTGAAGAGGTTGAATTTGATAGTTATGACATCATTGAGTATTCCTACCAAGATATTTTTAGGATTGAACATACGTGGGATATCTTTTCTAAAAATGGTAGAGCAATACAAGAAGATTTTGAATTACTCACTGCTGGACGCAGATCTCAGCCCATTCCAGAAGCTGTACATTGTATCAATAGGGATCAGATTTTCCTAGAAGAAGGAGCTAAAATCGAAGTAGGTATTCTCAATGCTACAAATGGTCCTATATATTTAGGGAAAGATAGTGAGGTAATGGAAGGTAGTATTATTAGAGGCCCTTTTGGACTCGGCGATCACAGCCAGGTAAAACTTGGGGCAAAAATATATGGACCTACTTCTACTGGACCCTATTGTAAAATAGGAGGGGAGATAAACAACTCTGTATTTTTTGGATATTCCAGTAAGGGTCACGATGGTTTTATGGGGAATTCTGTAATCGGCGAGTGGTGTAACTGGGGAGCAGATAGTAATAACTCCAATCTTAAAAACAATTATGCCCCAGTAAAATTATGGGACTATGAAACTGGGCGTTTTGCCAATACTGGCCTCCAGTTTTGCGGTTTGATGATGGGTGATCATAGCAAATGTGGGATCAATACCATGTTTAATACGGGTACAGTAATTGGGGTGGCCTGTAATATTTATGGTAGCGGTTTTCCTCGAAATTTCATACCCTCTTTTTCTTGGGGTGGTGCCAGTGGTTTTGTATCCCATCAATTAAAAAAAGCCTTTGAAACGGCACAGGTAGCTATGGGCAGACGTAATATAGAACTTACCGCAGAAGATGAGTTAGTTCTTACCCATGTATTTGATGACACCGCAAGGTATCGTAAAGATGGCTAGTACTACCTTTAAAACAACCCACTTCCTAAGGCAACTGAGATAAACAACAACATAATCGCAACCGTTACTTGTAAAAAGTGTAGTGTAACTTTCTTGAGGAGTTTGTTGCCCAAGTAAGCACCCGCAATTGCAGCTCCAATGGCACATAAGATTAGGGTTGTATTATTAGCCAATCCTGCGCTTGCAAAACCAGAAGCATAAACACTCAGTCTTGTAAAATCAACAACTGTTGAAACGACTACTGCTGTGCCTATAAAAGCTTCCTTAGATAATCCAGCCTTAATAAGGAAAGCACTACGCAATGCACCTTGGTGTCCGGAAAGACCACCAAAGAATCCGCTTAAGGCTCCACCAATTGGAAGTTTGTTTTTGCCAAACTGTACTCGTTTTATTACTGGGACTAGATCCATTAACGCAAATACAAACAAGAGTTTTCCAATAATTAACTTAATAGGTGTTACTTCTCGAATTTTATCAAAGAGGGTATAAGTATATAATGGTTGACTATCTGGAATTTGTAATAGTACCCAGGCACCTATAAACGCAAAAATAACTGCAGGAACACCAAAACGAAGAAGCACCGCTTTATTGGCTTGCTTTCCTACAAGTATAATCTTAAATAGGTTATTAAAGAAGTGAACTACTCCAGTGCGTGCAATTGCCAGGTCTACCGGAAAGAACAATAAAAAGACAGGAGTCAATAATGTACCTAGATCAAAACCTGAAAAAAATGTAAGTATCGCGGCGAGAAAAGCCACAATAACTATTAAGACCAAATCCATAGTTCTAAACTGACTACGACAAATCTAGTTTTATTTATGCTTTAAAAAAAGAACCGAGCTTTTGCTCGGTTCTTGACTTATTAAAATAGAATTTTTAGACTAATTAAAATGGACATTGCCTGGAATAATACCTACATCAAAAGTTGTTTGTAATTCACCATTTTGACCATCATAAACGTCTAATGCACCTTGACTTGCAAAGTCTCTGGCATTACAAGCATAAACTAATCCGTCTTGAGCTTCAATATTGAAAATAAAATTATCAAAATTATCATTAGGTATAGTGATAAGTGGCTCTTCTGGAATTGCAAAATTTTGCAGATCTGCGGTAAAAATTGCATTGTTTTGCAAATAGAATAGATTGTCTCCATCAATAGTTAGGTTGTCTGGATGTAGTCCTTCAGGAAACTCGAAACTCTGTATAATCTCATTAGTTTCTATATCTATTTGTGATAATACAGCAGGTGTTTCAGGATCACCTTCATTAAAAGCAGTAATTCCGGAAGCTAGTACCCATAGATTACGTTGATTATCTAATTCTAGCCTGTTGGGTCTATCTCCAACTTCAATTTCGGTAACTACGTTATTGTTTGCTGGATTAATGATAGTAACTAAATTATTATTACTAAAACCACCACGTTGCGTAACGAAAATAGACGTACCTGTAAACAATAATCGTTCTGGCCCTTCAGCGACAGGGATATTTTGGACTATAGAAAAATCTTCTAAGTCCATAACTGCTATAAAATCATCATTTGGATTTATAGGATCCCCCCAGTTACTTATATATCCAAACCCGTTGACCTCTATAAAAAATCTGGGTAAAGCCAAACCCTCCTCAATTCTTGCTATTTGTTCAAAAGAGCTTCTATTTACAACATCAATACGGTTACTATTGTTAGAGATAATATAAGCTCTTTCCTGATTATCAAAGCCTATAGATTGTACAATATTGCCAAGTGTTTGTCCGTCATTTACATCTTGGTAAATATTGTTTGTTACTACGCTTAGGTCTTCCTCAATGAAGGAAATAGTCCCAATACCTTCATTAAAGGGACCTTCATTACTAACTAAAATCCCATTGAGAAAAGGTTCAGGCTCTATATTATCATCATTAGACCCTTCAATAGAATCATCATCATTGGAAATTTCGATAAAATTGTCATCAGATTCACATGCAATGACAGTAATTAGTAGTATTAAAATTGAAAAAAATAAATTAAATCGTTTCATTAATTAAATGTATAAGTGGTTTGTATTGAAAAATTAATACCAGGGTTTGGCCTAAAAGGCGTAGGCTGATAATTTCTGTTTAAAATATTATTTCCGCGAAGGGCAAATTCAAGCTGTTGTGTATTATTTCGCGTAGGCATAGTATAGCCAACACCAAGATTTGACACCGCATAATCGGCTAAGGTTTGCGTATTATCTCGTGTTGTAAAGAGTTCATCATTATAAAGGAACTGATAAAAACTACTAAAGTTTTTATATTGATATTTTAGTGTTCCAACAATCTTCTGTTCAGGTACAAAAATGAGTCGTCTATCGCGTTCGATATCCCGCGCAATGGTATATCCATATTGAGTAGATAGTTCAACCTGATGTGTTCCAAAGTCTTTCTTGAAATTGGTACCAAGTTCAAACCCATAATTTTCAGTCTCCGCCACATTAATCGGAGAAAAAACACCACTATCATCTGGTAACCATACAATCAAATTGGTTGTTTGTATATAATAGGTTTGTGCGTTGAGGTTTAAATTTTTAAAAGTAAATTTATGTCCTAATTCTCCTTGCCAGCTGGTTTCAGGGAGCAAATCGGGATTGCCTCTTCCTCCAGGTCCTGCCCAAAACAGATCATTAAATGTGGGTAGGCGGTAGTTGCGTCCTGCTTGCAGTTTGAGAGTATACACATGCGCGAAAGCATAGGAACCTCCTATGCCAGCTAGCAATGGACTGTTGAAATCAGGAGTAACATCCTGTCTCAATTGCGCATTGTACTGAAACTTCTCAGTGACCTGATCTTTCCAAAGTAGGGTGGTGCTAAATGTATTGCGTTGTGAATTGGGGATTGAAGTGCCATCTCCATTGACACTGGTATAATCAATAAGAGTTTGTAAAGATCGTTTTGCATTAAAATTATAAGTGCCGTTGTAATTTGCCGTATAACGTATAGCTCGGCCAATGCTGGAATTTTCTCTAAAATCTCGACTCTGAAAAAATCGAAACTGCTCAAAAATATGTGCCAGCCGTAATTGTGATTCAAAGGAGCCCCAATTACTATCCCATTGCACAAGATTACGAACGTTGCGATCTTCAAAAAATGAATTAGACACAGCCGTAAGTGTGCGTGCAAAGCCTCTATTCCCAGTGAAGGTGTTATGAAAGAATTTCAAAGTGTGTCGCTTCCCAAGCAGCCAACCAAAATTGAGATTACCATTGATGTTATTGTAGTCTCCATTCTCATTAGATAGATCAGAATCTAGATAGTTAAAATCATTCTCACTACTTATATAGTCTACCGCGCCATTAATGAAGAATTTTTTATTCCCATAATCCAATTTGATATGCCCAGTAGGAGTGTTAAAACTACTAAAACCAGCACTAAATCTTGCATTTAAATGGGTGTTGAATCGCCCTTCATTGTTGAGGTGTACACTACCGCCTACGGCACCCGTACCATAAGGGATACTGCCACCACCACTCCGTATAGTAAGGTTATCATAATTGCGAGTGGCAATGGTATTAAAATCAGTTTGTCCAGTAAACTGTGAGTTGATGTTTATACCATTCCACACAACTGCGGTTTGTGAGGCATTGGTTCCTCTAAAGGAAGGTGAAGACACCCCGCCAGGACCATTTTCTCTTAAAAAGATAAGACTATTAAAACGTAAAGTCTGGGTAAGTTGAGTGCTTTGGTGTTCTATTTGTTCGGTAGTAATACGCTGTTGAATAACTCCTGTATCAAAGTCCTTTAACTGTTTGTCGCTAATGATAACTTCGGTCAATACTTGTGTAGAATCCAACTGTGACCAACAGGAAAGCCCAATAACAAAACAACTAAAAAATGTAAATACCTTTTTTGCCATACCTACCGACTTTTTACCCGAAAGTCATTCGATTAATAATAATAGGCAGGTATCCTGGCTTGCATCCTGTTACTGCCTTCCCGCATACGCAGTGGCTTTGAAGAAGCAACAGTTGCTACATAGTAGCTATAGCTTACAGTTGCGGGAACAGCTTTCGCATTTAACGAAATTCCCTTTTAATTGTTGAAGTAGCTCCACCTCAAACAAACCGTATTATGGCTACGAAGATACGAATATTAAACCACCGTTCTGTGAAAATTTGAAATATTGTTACTTTTGAAAACTTAATTATTTACTATGATTCGCCTATTAATTGGTTGTTTGGCAATTTTTATGATTTCCTGTAAAAAGGAGCAGCGCGATATACCTACTGAAATTAGCCAATCCTCAGTTAAGTACGCCCAAGGGTTTAGCATATCTAAACAAGGAAATAATACTGTACTTAGTGTTACTAAGGCTTTTTCAGAATCAGAAAAATCGTATCGTTATTTATTAGTTCCTGAAGGTAATGATCGCACAGATTCTGGTTATGATGCAATCATCGAAGTACCTATTAAGGAAATTGTTGTGACTTCAACAACGCATATACCATCATTAGAACAGTTGGGAGAAGCCCAAAGCCTTATTGGTTTCCCAGGAACCGATTATATTTCTTCTGAGCATACGCGAAAACGTATAGCTAAAGGTCTAGTAACGGAGCTCGGCCAGAATGAGTCATTAAATACTGAGATCGTCCTAGACTTGCGGCCTGATGCTATTGTAGCCTTTGGTGTGGAAGGCGAGAATAAAGCATTAAATACAATACAACAAGCTAAAATACCTGTACTTTATAATGGAGATTGGTTAGAAAAATCGCCCTTGGCCAAAGCCGAATGGCTTAAGTTTTTTGGTGCTTTGTATAACAAAGAGGTACTAGCAGATAGTTTATTTCAAGACATAGAACTGCGGTATAAAGCGGTACAGAAAAAAACACAAACTATTCAGGAGAAACCAACCGTTCTCAGCGGAGCCATGTATAAAGATGTTTGGTATTTACCTTATGGTGATAGCTGGGCTGGTCAATTAATCAAAGATGCTGGGGGCATGTATTTATGGGAAGAAACCAAAGGCTCTGGGAGCATATCCTTGAGTTTGGAAAGTGTATTGGATCAGGGACAGCAAGCTGAATTATGGATTGCACCGGGTCAATATGATAGTTATTCAAACCTTGAACAAGCCAATATGGTTTATACTCATTTTGATGCCTATAAAAAACAAGAGATTTACAACTTTACCCATAGAAAGGGAGAAACAGGAGGTTTGCTATATTATGAATTGGCTCCAAACCGACCTGATATTGTTTTGAAGGATATGGCGGCTATTTTGCATCCTTATTTATTTCCTGATTACCAACCTTATTTTTTTGCGCCACTTGCCGAATAAGACCACATATCGTTTAACCTTTATCCTGCTTTTTGCCGGATTGCTTGTGGTTTTTTTAGGGAATATCGGTTTAGGATCGGTTTCCATTCCATTTGAACAGCTTGTTCAGGGATTATTTACTGGAACACTTGAAAAAGAATCTTGGGAATATATTCTATTTCATTATCGCTTACCAAAAGCCATTACTGCCCTTATCACAGGAAGTGGTTTGGCAGTCTCGGGCGTATTAATGCAAACTTTATTTAAAAACCCCTTAGCTGGTCCTTTTGTTTTAGGGATTAGTAGCGGAGCTAGTTTGGGAGTGGCTCTTTTCGTACTAGGAGGAGGCCTTTTAGGAATCTCTACCACGGTGCTTTTTGGACAGTGGACTTTGGTTTTGGCTGCCAGCTTAGGTAGTTTTCTAGTTTTATTAGTTGTATTAATTGTGGCGCGTCGAATACAAGATACAATGACCTTATTAATTATAGGATTAATGGTAGGAAGTCTTACTACTGCCTTTGTGAGTATCCTGGCGTATTTCAGCCGAGCGGAAGAATTACAACGTTATGTTTTTTGGTCTTTTGGTAGCTTAGGTGATCAATCTTGGAATGGGGTAATCCTAATGACTGCTTTATTTGTTATAGGGATTCTAAGTACTGTTATTTTAATTAAGCCATTAAATGCCTTGTTATTAGGGGATCAATACGCACAAAGTTTGGGTGTTCCCTTAAAAAGAAGCCGACTAGGAATTATTTTGGTAACCAGTTTATTGGCAGGGATGATTACCGCTTTTGCTGGCCCGATTGCTTTTATTGGCCTTGCTGTTCCGCATCTTATTAGACAATTAATTCCAGCCTCGGATCATAAAATTTTACTGCCTGCTGTTATCTTAGGCGGTGCTATCATAATGTTGGTTTGTGATACTATAGCACAACTCCCGGGTAGTGAATTTAAATTACCCATTAATGCAATTACGGCTCTTTTTGGAGCACCCATTGTCATCTGGTTGTTAATCCGTAAAAAGAAATTGGTGTTTTGATAGAACAGGATTCAAAAATAGTATTGCGTACTCAGAATCTAAGCATTGGGTATACCTCTAAAAATAAGGCTTCTACTATTGTTAAAGGTATTGATATTGGGGTTGAAAGAGGGAATTTAATTGGTCTTGTAGGTATCAATGGTTCTGGTAAATCGACATTACTTCGCACATTGGCTGGGTTGCATCCTATACTGAGTGGAGAAATACATATTGGTAAGATACTATTACAAGAAGCTACACCGCAACTCCTCGCTCAAAAATTGAGTGTGGTGCTTACCGATAAGCGGATTTCACAACAATTAACGGTTTATGATTTAGTGGCTTTAGGCAGACAACCCTATACAGGCTGGTTGGGTCAACTTTCTAGGGATGATCATACGATTGTAAAAAAAGCAATCCAACTTGCCCAGTTGGACGATTTGCAGGAAAGATCATGTGGTACATTAAGTGATGGACAATTACAACGTGCTTTTATCGCCAGAGCTTTGGCTCAAAACACCTCACTAATTTTGATGGATGAGCCATTATCACATTTAGATTTGCACCATAAAGCTTCTTTATTGAGTTTAATGCAGCAAATCACCCAAGAGCAGGGCAAGACAATCATCTTTGCTACTCATGAAATCAGTCATGTACTTCCTCTTTGTGATGCGTTTATGGTTATTCAGAATGGTCAATTACTTTTTGATAATACTATCAAATTGATAGAACAGGATGTTTTTAATGGCCTATTTCCATCAGAATTAGTTTTGTTTGATAAGAAGACAAAACAGTACAAAATTCATACGGAAAACCGTAATACATAAAATTACCATCTCGTATCTTTACGATTATGAATGAACTAGTTCTCTATATTCTATGCGCATTACTTTTTGGAGGCGTCGGGGTGTTTTTGGGTATCTATATCAGTAGATTAAAACAAGGAGGCGAGCAGGTACAGTTGGATATGCAACGACAGCTTGCCGAAGAGAAATTAGTTGAGACTAAGAGTGCTTTCGCGAAAGCAGAAACCGAAAAAGAAGAACTACGCCAAGGACGAGATTTTCTACAAAACGAACTCACAGCACGCAATGTAGCTTTTGAGGAATTGGAGCGGCGCATAGAGGCCAAGAATGAAGAGCTAGAGAAATTACAAGAAAAATTCACCAAGGATTTTGAGTTGGTGGCTAATAAAATTCTTGAAGAAAAGACAAGCAAGTTTACAGTACAGAATCAAGAAAACTTAGATCGTATCCTCAAGCCTTTTAAGGATAAAATCACAGATTTTGAAAAGCGGGTAGAGGCTACCAATAAGGAAGCTATTGATCGTACTTCTGCGCTACGTGAGCAGATCAAGGGATTAACTGCACTAAATGAGCAAATGACCAAGGAAGCCAGTAACCTCACCAAAGCATTAAAGGGCGATAGTAAGATGCAGGGAAATTGGGGCGAATTGGTCTTGGAACGTGTCTTGGAAAAATCGGGCTTGGAAAAAGACAGAGAATATGTAGTGCAGCAGAGTTTTACTTTGGAAGATGGTTCTAGAGTCTTGCCAGATGTTATTATCAACTTACCCGATGGTAAAAAAATGGTGATTGATAGTAAAGTATCCCTAACGGCCTATGAACGTTATGTGAATACAGATAATGAGCAAGAACGAAACATCGCTTTGAAAGAGCACGAAGGTTCTTTAAAACGTCATGTAGAACAATTAAGTTCTAAAAATTATCAGGATCTCTATACCATGGAAAGTCCGGATTTTGTGTTGTTATTTGTGCCTATTGAGCCTGCATTTGCCATTGTAGTCAATACTGATAATCAAATTTATAATCAAGCTTTTGAAAAAAATATTGTGATCGTTACTCCTGCAACCTTGCTTGCTACATTACGTACTATTGACAGTATGTGGAATAATGAGAAACAACAAAAACACGCTCTGGAAATTGCCCGACAGGCGGGTGCGCTCTATGATAAATTCCACGGCTTAATGACAGATCTTACTACTGTAGGTAAAAAAATGGATGATGCTAAATCTGGCTACGAAGCTGCGATGAATAAACTCGTTTCCGGTCGAGGAAATCTAATTACCAGTGTGGAGAAATTAAAGAAAATGGGAGCTAAAGCTAAGAAGGCTCTCCCAGAACAATTGCTAGATAGAGCAAATGACGAAGAACAGGGAGCCTAGAAAACACTATAAATATTTTGTGTTTAGTTAAGAAACAAAGTGTAGTCAATTTCTTGAACAGATAATGAGTTATCTATTTTCTGGTTTGGATGACTTGCCACAAATTTTATTTAGACTTAATATAGATAATAAGTGTTAAAATTTTTATTATTAATAGTTTATAAACAAATGGAAATGTTTAAAAAATTCTAACTTAAACATCCGTGCATCTATAAATTAAAATATTTTGAATATGGTGATACTGGACTTGAGAGGATAAGGTCACTTTAATCTAAAGAATTCCTTGGGGCTCTGCCCCTAGGGTAACCTTTTACATCTCTACCTTGTGAGAGCCTGCCTGTCCGCAGACAGGGTCGAAACTGCAAGCGTAGTTTCGGGAGAGGGACAAATATAGAGTTTCGGTTTTTGACCTAAAGGTCAAAATGAAACCAGCTAAATACTCCTATTTCCCGATAACTATCAGGATGCCTCGGGGATAGTTGGTTTCAAGAAATTCTATATTTACTCACGCTGCTCAGTAAGTCGTTTAATTGCTTCAGATAACAAGTTTTGGGTTTGCTTTTTGGTAACTCTAAAGCGCTTAAGACTATAATCAACTACTTTATCATTAAGAAAATAGAGGTAGAGGTAGTTTTTTTTGAATAATTTCCCTTTGTTGTCTAGTCGGTACATCCAAACATCACTAAAAACATCATTAAAGGCTAGACCTCTTACTTCTTTTAATTCTTCTTTGGATAAGCCAATGATGTGCTCATATTTAGAAGAATCTTGAGCCAAAATAGCATCATTTTTGCGTGCATTTAGATTTAGGATGAAATCAAGATCATCCATTTCTGTTTGATCCAGAATCTCTTGCAAATCCTTACCTAAACTTTTTGCTCGCATTTCAGCTGTATTGTCGTTTTTATAAATAAGTTCTGAGGCTAAATTTAAGTAATTTGTGGCTCCCTTGCTATTTATATCAAAGTGTATGATGCTTTTACCGTGACTAGGCGCCTCGCTTAAGCGTACATTTCTATGTATGATAGTATTGAAAACTAAGAACTCAAAATGCTTTTCCAATTCGGCTTTGATAAACTTAGAGATTTTGGTTATTGGGTTAAACATAGTAACTAAAATACCTTCAATATCTAGATTTGGATTTGAAGATTTACGAATAGTAACTATAGTCCGCAGTAATTTTTGTAACCCCTGAAAAGCAAGAAATTCTGCTTGTACAGGTATTATGACAGTATCAGCTGCGGTAAATACATTTAAGGTAATCATTCCTAATGAAGGAGGGCAATCTACTAATATGTAATCATATTGCTCGCGCAAAGGAGCTAAGGCATCATCAAAGCGTAACAAGTCAGTATTCTTTGTGGTACCTACTTCTAAAGCGGCTAAATCGATGCGAGTTGGAATATGATCTTCAAATTCATTGGCACGCACTATACATTGTTCTGCTTGACATATGCCTTCTATAAATTGATACGTACCCTGCTCAAATTCATTTGGCAATATTCCAAGGGCTGATGTTGCATTTGCTTGTGGATCAGCATCAATGAGTAGTGTTTTCTTTTCTAGTGTACTTAATGCTGAAGCAAGATTAATCGTGGTGGTGGTTTTACCAACCCCACCTTTTTGATTTGCAATCGCAATCACTTTGGCCATCAACAGAAATACTTTGTGTTAAAATACAATTAATTTGTTAACTTTTTAATTTCATTATTTGCAGGCAACATACTGTGAAATGATTCGGCAGTCATATAGCAGATTTTTTGACTGTCATTATTTGTATATTGGGAGGCATAAATAATAATCTAAAGTTATGGATCATAAAGTGGCTATATTTTTTGCTCGAGTATTATTAGGATTAATTTTTGGAATGCAAGGTTTAGGTAAAGTATTCACTATTGGTGTTTCCAATATTTATAATGGTGGATTCAAGTCATACGAGGAGACCTTTTTGCCTACATTTGTACTAAAGTTTGCGGCTTATTTTACTTCTTACGCAGAGTTTATTTGTGGCTTTTTACTAATTCTAGGACTGTTTAGAAAACAGAGTTATTATGTGTTGGCTTCGGTATTACTAATTGTTTCCTTTGGTCATGGTCTGAGTAGTCCCATTTGGGATTTACAACATGTTTTTGTACGTAGCGCCTTATTGATATTTTTGATGGTAATACCAATGAAACGAGATGCTTGGAGTTTGGATCAAGTGTCTTTTAAGAAGTAGTTCATTTAAGTTTTCTGCAAAACATTATTTAGGGTGGTCGATGTGTCAGTTGCATCATCCTGCTTTTTTTGCCTACGTTTTTTCCCCCACTTCCCTGTACTAAAAGCTCTTGAGAGATTAAAACCAAAAAAGATATCTCCATCGGCAAAGTCGCCTCCAGCTTGACCCAAAAAGCCATTTGCAAAAATAGCTTGTGAATTGGAGAAATGCAGCTGAAAAACATGTCCTCCTGTTTCTATTTCTACCCCAATTCCTAAAGCATTGTTGAATTGGGAATTTTCTACACGATTAAGATGAATACCCCAGTCACCAATTAGTGCAAAACGTTTAGTGAGCTTTAATCGGCCACCAAAGCCTAAGGCAAATTGACTGTTATCCTGCCCGTCTTCTATTACTGTATTATCGTGGAAAAAAGTAGGGATAAGTTGCAAAGACAACCAGTCACTAAACTTCCTTGATATGAGCAACTGACTGGCATACCCAAAGCGATCTGCAAACTGCAATTCGGGCAAGGCATCACGATCTAATGCTGTATTTAAGTTCACAATATTATAGCCCGCAATGGTAAAAGGGAAACCACCTTCTTTCTGGCGTATCAAATGGTATTTTGCAGCAAGATCATAGGTTTGTCCCACGCCAGATCTGGAAGCACTAAGATGCAACCAATCTGTGACTCCATATACAAACTGTATACGAACGGAGGCATCATCTAATCCAAGTAAAGTATCAAATCCATTTTCAAGACTGCCAAAACGATGCGAAATAACAAACTGTAATTGCTTTTCACCAACCAATTTAGTGGATTCAAAATTCACGATTTTGATCCCTTTAAATATGGAAGATACTACTTGTTTTTCTTCAACAATTTCATCTTCTAATTCACTTAAAAGATCATCTTGGGCTATTAAATAATAAGGAAATAAAACAACTGCGAGGAGCAAAAACTTTTTAAACATAGCTATAGGTTTGTTGTTATTTTATAATTGAAGCTTGGTCAAGATTTACTTCTTCTAGCAGGCTATCGTAGCCGGTACATCTTCCCTTGACCGTAATCTGGGTATTGAGCCATGATTTCTCGGGAGGTGTTTCATTTTCGCTTAAAGCGAAAAAAACCGAATTATCTATAACCAAAGTAGTCCCATTAACACTAGTTAGTACACCGCTTACCTCTATAGTTTGATCCTGATAGGTTGCCGTAGCATCTTGCTCATTATCTTGAAAGGCTTGCTTAAAACTTGCAGCATTTAAACTAAATACGGCTTTTTCACTGCTAATGTCCCGATGATCTGGATAAATGTACCTGTAACCTATTATTACACTTGCAATTAATAGTACGATTAGGGGATACACCCATTTTCTGCTTCTCATGATTGGTTATTTTAAGATTAGCGTTTGCTTAGCTGAAAGCTGCCCGTAATATTAATGGATTCTGAAATTTTTTCTTTTACCAAATTGGGTATTTCTATATCAAAATCTTCAGGAGCAGCTACAAATGCTATACTTAATTGGAAAGTGTCTCCATCTTTAATTAGAGTAATTGGAGCTTCAATAGTCTTGGGTTTTCCGTGAATAGTAAGCTCTCCTTTGACTATATGTTCTTTGCCTTCAGCAGTATCATCTATAGAAAAACCATCAATTGTCCCGGAGAAAGAAGCTTTAGGATAAGTACCACTTTCCATATAATTTTCATTAAAATGCTCTTCCATCAAGGCATTTTTGAAACGAAATCCTTTCACCAAAGCCAAAACCGCGAGCTTACCTGTTTCTGTATCCAATACTGCAGTAGTTGTACTATGAGATGCTTTTACAGGTTCAAATGCAGGTACCGAGGCCTCAAAATCTAAGGTGCCAGTTTTAGTATAATATTTTTGACTAAATATGGTTGTTGAAAATGCTAAAACTAGTAGTAGGATGTAATTTTTCATAATTAAGAGTTTTAATTTTCTAATAAGCCATCTTCGATCCATCGCATGATTTCATCAATGATAGGTTGCGGTAATTGGCCACTAGGTGGCATCGGGTTATTTACATTATTCATTCGTGCAAGCGCTACTTCTGCATCCATTACGGCAAATTTAAAATCGTCCAAGCGCACGCCTGCAGTTGGATCATTAATATTATGACATTCAACACAGAAGTTGTTAAAAATAGGAGCAGCAGTATTATCAAACGTCGCTATTACTGGCGCATCCTCAATTTCTTCTTCTCCCAAGAGCTCATTAATACTATTGCGCTCACAGCTGCAAATTAGAAAGAGACTAATAAAAATTAATATACCGTAAGTCCCTCTTGATACTGATAATTTGGTTTTATAGGATTGATTCTTCATTTTTGATTCTATTGGCCTATTTTACTTGGTCGATATTAAAGTCAAACATTTCTAATTTTATAGTTTGCTATTTATCAGTACATTAAAATATTATTAGGTTTGATTCATTTTGCAAATCCTAAAAATAAAAGTTTCTTATATCTTTTATGATAAGGAATAAGACAAATTAAATAGTAGTAAATACAACATAGTAAACGATATAGGGAAATGTATGATTTCTATTAATTCTATTCAAGACAATAATTATTCCATTATCGTCGTCTACCAAAATCAAAATTTCAATAGTACAAATATGAAACAGACAGCTTGCATGAGTACTATTAATATACTTGAAACGGTAAACTTTTGATTAAAATTGAAAAAATTTTACTACTCAATTGTAAAAATTAAGAAGAGACACTTTTTAAAGTGTCCCTTCTGTTTTGTTTAAAATGCGTTAGATTACTTATTTGCTCAAATACATTCTACGTTTAGCATAGAGATCATAAAATTCGTCATCACGTAGACTATCTATAAATAA
>CAZDFA010000040.1:0-18934 GCA_964504555.1 uncultured Flavobacteriaceae bacterium
TAAAGTGCACTAAAGGTACTATTTGTTATCAGTTGCTTATCCCTTAGAAATACCTTCACATAATCGCCGTAAGCTTCAATATATTGTACTTGATTGGGAAGTACTTTATGTAAGACTTTATTGCTTTTAATAAGGATATGAGTTTCTGTTCTTGTTGCAGACAATTTTCCATTTTTGGCAAGCACTTTATCAACAGCAATTTGAAAACGTTCCAAAGAAAAGGGTTTGAGCAAATAATCTACAGCATTCAATTCAAAACCATCTACCGCATATTCTGGATAAGCCGTAGTAAATATTACCGCAGGTGGTTGAACTAGAGATTTTAAAAAATGAATCCCTGACAGCTTAGGCATATTAATATCCAGAAAAAGTAAATCAATATCATCTCGTTCCTTAAGTAAAGCCATCGCCTCTAACCCATTTTTACAACTAGCCACAAGGTTTAATGCTGCTGTAGCTTTCACAAAACGCTCCAAGATATCCCGAGCAAGTGGTTCGTCATCTATTAGTATACAATTTATAGGCTTCATTATGCTTTTTAGGATAGTGCATTTAACCGCAAACGTATCGTAAAAGTAGTGTCTTCAGGAAGAATAGTAAATTCATGCACATCAGGATAAACCAAATTCAGATTGCGTTCTATGGTTTCCAAACCAATTCCTTTGTTGCTGGTAGTGTTTTCGCTTAAAGCAAAAACATCATTAGCTACTACTACCTCTAGTCGTTCGTTTTGTTGTTTTATAAATATGTCAATAAAGCCTTTGTCGCTTTGCAATCCATGTTTAAAACTATTTTCAACTAATGGTAAAAGCAACATAGGGTAAAGCGGAAAGTTTTCATTTTCAATCTCCATTTCTAAACGAACACGATCTGGATTTTCTAAGCGCAATTGCTGAAACTGAATATAACGTTCTAGCAATTGAATTTCATCCTTCAACACGACCTGCCTGACATCACTATCATAGAGTACATACCGTAAAATATCTGATAGTTTTAGAATAGCCGCTGTTGTTTCTTTGCTATTATCAAGAGCCAAAGCATAAATTACGTTAAGCGCATTGAATAAAAAGTGTGGATTGATCTGCCCTCGTAGTGCGTTAAGTTGTAAAGCAATAGTGTCGTGTTTAGCCGCTAGCAAACGGTTTTGATTCGTATTAAAATAAAACCAATCTTCGGCTAACTTGATCAATACACAAAGGATGCTAACTAAGACAAATAGAAGCATTAAATTGCTTGTATTTGGATAGGAAATGAAATAGTAATTGGGTAATAATTTATCTAAGGCAACCTCATAAAACCAACACAAAAAAATAGTGCTTATACCTACAATAGCTATAAAGGATAGAATAAAATAAACGTAGTGCTCTTTTTTGAGTAATCGAGGAATTAGGATATAAAGTATAGGAAAGACAGGGATAATTGCCAATAAAACAAAACTTCCTGTATATATCATATCAATACTTGCAGGAGACTTCCCTTGTGTAAATAGAAATAGAAGTGCAATAAAAACACAGACCCAAAAAATAGAATGAAAAACTATTGGTCTATGCTTATTGTATTTTATATGTGTTTTAAGGTCTTGCATCAACTTTAGTTAAGGTATAATGCGTATTAGTTTTCCATTTCTCTTGGATCTCAGAGCTCATATATTTTTTGAGAAACTTCATTAAGTTTTCCGAAGTTTCGGTGAGTACAAACTTACTTTTGTCAATGCTTGGGCGTTCGTGTTTTAGACGTATTTTTTGTTCATCAAAAAGATGCTGCATACGATCTTCATCAAACCAACTCAATTTAAAAGTACCATTTGCTTGTCTATCAACTTTAGTTAGAGAATGAGTTTCTATCAAATGTTTGGATGCTAGCGAATTGGCATTTTTCTGATTATATTCAACTGGCATAAAGTCAATAAATAGCTGATTATCTATTTTGAATGGTACACCAATAAAACTAGCATATTTCTCGTTACTTGTATATTCTATAAAATATGCATCCTTATAATGTTTATAAAGAAATTCATCTTCAATACTAATGATACTATCTTCTTCACGTTCTTTATTCATTAATTCTTTAGTGCTTTTGATTTCCCAAGTCTTTCCGTTATAACTAGTCCATTTCCCAATCAATCGAGAATCAAAAGATACGGCCTGCTGTGTATAAAAGGGTTGTAGGGATTTTACAATACAGGAGTTTAATAAAAATAATCCGGCTAGGGCGAATACGATTCGTTTTTTCATGACTAGTTATTTTTAAATTTCGATTCAAAGAAATGATACTTCTATAACGACCACAACAATTTTCTACAAACACGGTTTAACTCAGGTCAAACAAATAATGAAGCACGTAATTAAAGAATAAATATGTACGATTGCATATACAACAGCTGTTCTTTAAAATAATCAAACTGACCAATC
The DNA here is from genome assembly GCA_964504555.1 of uncultured Flavobacteriaceae bacterium. Lineage (GTDB taxonomy): Bacteria > Bacteroidota > Bacteroidia > Flavobacteriales > Flavobacteriaceae > Dokdonia. The sequence goes on from CAZDFA010000040.1 coordinate 2,412, forward strand.
ATAAGGTCGTAAATGAATATCAAAATCGGCATATTTTGGATCATTAAGAAAGAGATCACCAAAATCTGATTTATACCATTCAAACAAAGCAGAACAGCTTATCGTTTTGTTTTCCTTATCCAGTATAAATTCTAGATCAAAAAAAGATTTTTCCGCTTCTTGTAACTGCTGCTCAATATAACTTTCGTCATAAAAAGCAATTGCAGGGCAGGACTGCGCACCACAATTGAGGGCAAAGTGAATGCGATAGTCTAGGATATCTACCTGAAATGCTAATCTCGGATCATCTACAGGGAGATGTTTACGCCCATTGCGCCGTAATAAGCCATGCTCAATATCATCCAGCGAGAAAGGCATACCTCCTATTTGTACAAATCTTTTCTTGAACAAATCAGAAACTTCCTTCATATTACTTTTAATCTCAAAATGAATAATGGCATAATTGGTTAACCCATTATAGGTGTTTAACCAAAAAACCAACTTTTGACGATCTGATTTTAAATGAGCTAACTCGACTTTTTCTAACTGGTTGAGGAAGGATTGTATTAATTGATAGTCAGTAGATTTTCCATCCAGATAGTCAAGCTTTAGGATTTTGAAGATTTTGGAAAACCGTTGATGATCAAACACGCTATTGCCGAATACCAGCTACTAGCTTCTCTAAATCCAGCGTTTCTTGTGTGCCAGATTCCATCACTTTTAAGGTAAAGGTGTTATCGGCTACTTCTTGAGTTCCACATAAAACCACATAAGGAATACTTCTTCGATTGGCATAGGTCATTTGTTTTTTCATCTTAGCCGCCTCAGGGTAGAGTTCGACGCTGATTCCTTTTTCGCGTAAGCGTTTTATTGCTTTTAGAGCATATAGGGATTCTTCTTCACCAAAATTGATAAACAAGACTTGCACATCTTGAACCGCAGTTTCGGGGAAAAGCCCAAGTTCTTCCAACACCAAATAAATGCGATCCAATCCAAAGGAAATCCCAATTCCACTTATGTCTTTCAGGCCAAAAATACCCGTTAGGTCATCATAACGGCCACCACCACCAATACTACCCATCTTGACTGTTGTAGGGGCAGCAACTTCAAAAATAGCTCCTGTATAATAATTAAGCCCACGAGCAAGGGTAACGTCTAGTTGTAAAGTTGCCGTTTCCAGACCCAAAATATCAATAGCTTCCTGAATAAACTGTAGTTCTTGAATACCGTCCTTTCCAATTGTAGATGTATCCAATAGCGATGATAGGATAGTTAACTGCTCGCCAAAATCACCAGATAGGGTAAATAATGGAGCTACCTTATCTATCGCTTCTTGCGAAATTCCTTTTGCAAGCATTTCATTCACGACTCCTTCTTTACCTATCTTATCCAATTTATCTAAGGCCACGGTAAACGGGATCAATTGATCGGCTGCGCCAATTACTTCAGCGATTCCTGAAAGAATCTTGCGGTTGTTCATTTTTATGGTAACTCCCTCAAGACCTAATTTGGCAAAGACCTGATCATACAGTTGTATAAATTCTACTTCTTGCCATAAGGATTTGCTCCCAACCACATCTGCATCACATTGGTAAAACTCTCTAAACCGTCCCTTCTGCGGTCTATCTGCACGCCATACCGGTTGTATTTGATAGCGTTTAAAGGGAAATACTAGCTCACTTTGGTGTTGTACTACATAGCGCGCAAAAGGCACGGTAAGATCGTAGCGAAGTGCTTTTTCGGAAATTTGAGGAGTAAGCGCATTTGAGTCTTCTTGTGTAAACGCATCATCTTTGACTTTGCTCAAGTAATCTCCACTATTCAATATCTTAAATATCAATCGATCCCCTTCTTCACCATACTTACCCATCAACGTACTGCTATTCTCAAAGCTTGGGGTTTCAATGGGTTGAAAACCAAATTTCAAAAAGCACCCTTTTATAGTATCCATTATATAGGATCGTTTGGCAACAACTTCTGGAGAGAAATCACGCGTGCCTTTAGGTATAGAAGGTTTTTGACTCATGTATTGGTTTTAACGTATAGTTTATGATTGATAAGAATAAACACAAACAACTATCGTCTACGGCACAAATATCCTAAAAATACAGGCATCCTAATAAATAATAGTATATTATTGGTAACTTTTTTGGTACTAACTAGTCTTATTGCAAACAACAAGAAAAATCCATACTCATGAAAAAATCAGTATTCGTTGTTTTAGTATTAGCCTTCAGTCAATTAGTAGTTTCTCAAGATATTAGTGGAGACTGGAATGCTGCACTCAATGCTGGTGGTCAGGAACTACCTCTAATATTTCATATTACACAAGATGATACTGGGTATTCAGGCACCATGGATAGCCCCAATCAAGGAGCAAATGGTATCCCTTTAAGTGAAGTTGGTTTTACAGAAAACACCTTATCCATCAATATAGCTAGATTAGGAATACTTTATAGCGGTACACTAAATGAAAATGGGGATATAGAAGGAACTTTCCAGCAAAGCGGACTAGAATTTCCGCTAAATCTTACACGAGGAGAAGCAACAGCTATTGTTCAAAATAGACCCCAAGAGCCGAAGGCTCCCTATCCTTATCGCGTTGAAGAAGTGACTTTTGAAAATAAAACCGCCAACCTTACCCTTGCTGCTACGGTAACATTGCCCAATGTCCTTTTTCGCGGAAAGCAAAAACTACCCGCTGTCATTCTCATTTCAGGTTCGGGTCCCCAAAATAGAGATGAAGAATTACTTGGTCATAAACCTTTTCTAATCATTGCCGATTATTTGACACGTCAAGGTATTGCCGTTTTGCGATATGATGATCGCGGCACGGCACAATCAACCGGTGATTTTTCGAGTGCCACCAGTGCAGACTTTGCTACTGATGCACAAGCTGCTTTTGAGTATTTAAAAAGTCATCCTGATATTGACCCTACAAAAATTGGTTTTGCAGGACATAGCGAAGGTGGCATTATTGCACCTATGGTAGCTGCTATGAATAAAGAAGTTGCTTTTATAAGCCTACTGGCGGGAGTTGGACAACCTAGTGATGAATTGCTCTTAGATCAAGGGTATCTTATTGCCAAAGCGCAAGGCGCTACCGAGGATCAATTAATAATCAATAGAGGTTTGGCGCGTGGTCTTTTTAAGATCATAAAAACCAACACGACATACAATGCCGACTTAATAAAAAATGAATTTAGCCGTTTTCTTACAGAATATATTGCTAAAAATCCTGAAGTGATACCAACAGGTATTGCTCAAGAAACTTTTATTGATCAGCAACTAAATACAGTTGCTACAAAATGGTTTCATTACTTTTTGAATTATAATCCTGCTCCAATACTGCAACAAGTGAGTTGTCCCGTATTTGCTGTCAATGGATCCTTGGATTTACAGGTGCCTGCTAAAAAAAATCTATCGGCAATAGAAGCCGCTTTGAAAAAAGGTGGAAATACTAATGTTACTACCGTTGAAATTCCTAATTTGAACCATCTTTTTCAGACGGCTAAAACGGGTAGCCCTTCAGAATATGCTAATATTGAGGAGACCTTTTCGCCTAAAGTCTTAAGCATTTTGGGCGAGTGGATTAAAGACACGGTCGAATAAAAAATATATTATGGTAAAGCTATTAGGAGAAAATATTCGTATCGCGCTGGATAGTATGAGAAGTCAGCTACTTCGTACAATAATCACTATACTGATAATTGGCATTGGAATTTGGGCTCTAGTTGCAATATTGGGCTTTATTGGCGCACTTCAAGGAACCTTAACAGAAAATTTTGCAGATCTAGGCGCTAATACTTTTAGTATAACACGCTATGATTTTACCGTACAGAATAGACGTGAACGTCGTAAACGAAATCCCGCTATTTCGTATAGACAGGTAAAAGAATTTTCAGAAACCTACAACTACCCTTCTGCACAAACCGCTATAGCTTTTACAGGAACAGCTGCTGCGGAAGTAAAATATGAAAATGAAAAAACAGATCCTGAAGTACAGGTACTTGGTGTAAACGAAAACTATCTGTCCAATTCCGGCTTAAAGCTGGACGCTGGACGGGATTTCACGCCTTCTGACATAAGCAATAATGCCAAGTTTTGCATCATAGGAAGTGATTTTAGAAAAAACATTTTTGTTAATGACAATCCTATAGGTAAAGAAATAAGCGTACGCGGAAACCGATTTAAAGTTATTGGTATTTTAGAAGAAAAAGGCTCAACCTTTGGTAGCCGAACGGACTTACGCGTTTTTGTACCCATACAAACTGCGCGTACCATTTTTACACAACCCAATATAAACTATGAACTAAGTATAAAAGTAGCCGATGCCCAGGTTATGGATGCTGCACAAGATGAAGCCATTCTCGCCTTTAGACAGGTACGCGGTCTGGCTCCAGTTGAAAAAAATAACTTTGGCTTGCAACGTAGCGATGATCTTCTCGAAGACATATTAGAAGACACAGCTGCTCTTAACTGGGGGGCCAAAATAATAAGTGCATTAACGATTTTTGGATCGTGTATTGCTTTACTAAATATCATGTTGGTTACTGTAACTGAAAGAACTCGAGAAATTGGTATACGCAAGGCTTTAGGGGCTAAAAGGTCTACTATTGCTTTTCAATTTCTTTTTGAGTCAATAATTGTTGGGCAATTTGGTGGACTTGTTGGAATTTTTCTTGGGATAGTCACTGCTCTGGGAATTTCTGCAGCACTTGATTTTACTTTTGAAATACCTTGGGGTGCAATTATTTCTGCTGTAATAATAACCTTTATTGTTGCTATTCTATCAGGGCTATTCCCTGCACTTAAAGCGGCGCGGTTAGACCCTGTGGAGTCGCTTAGATATGAATAATCTATAGGTTATAATTACGAAATTAGAAGTACGAAGTTAGAATTAGCTACTCCTTAACTCTGTCGTTGCTCGATTTTATCACGTTCATCAAAAAGAGACTTTTTTAAGAACTGAAAAATGTCTACTCGCGCGTGAAAGATTTCCACCTATGGCGGACTGGCTTCTTGGTAGCTGGGTTTAGAAGTACTAATCTTAAAATTAGCTACTCCTTAACCTCTACAAAACGTGCAAACCATTGAAAAAGGTCGCCTTTGGTAATAACGGCACCTTGTTGTATCAATTTAAACTTATCCAAATTGGGATCCTCTCCATACGGTTTTGAAGCACTCATAAAAACTACTCGTTCATCATCCAGATTGTTTTGTAACCATTGGTAGCCATCAGTAGAAGTGATATCTATTTCTGGATTATCAATTTTTATGGCGATGAGTGTCATTTTTTGCTCTCCTAAATCAAAAAGGTGTAATTGATTGGGTGAAATATGCTCCAAGAATTGTGCGGTTTTTAGCACTTTTTCCCACACTAAATCACTAAAAACGTCCAATTCGTCTTCGGCTACTTGGGGTTTTTCCTTTTTTATGGCTATCCATTCTTCGGCAGTGATAGACTGGGTAGCCAAAAAATTGATGAATTCTTGATATAGCTCTTCAAACTGCTCTCTGGAGAGTCTGGTATATTTCATACTGGGCTAAACTTAGTGGGATTAAAAAAATCGCTCCGAAGAGCGATTTTTTTTTAATATTTTCCACGAAAGTGGATTTACTTTGCTTCTTCTATAACATCAAAACCAAAAGGCACTACTACATCTCTATGAAAACGAATAGTCGCTTCATAAGACCCTGTGCGTTTTATATTATTACCAGGTAGAGCAATAAATTTTCTGTCAATAGTAACACCTTGCTTTTCTAATGCCTCAGAAACTGTTGCATTATTTACCGATCCAAATAGCTTATCACCATCTCCGGTTTTTGCAGGTATTTTTAGCTCAATATCCTTTAATTGATCTGCTTGCTTTTGCGCATCATCAATTAATTTTTGCTCTTTAAAGGCTCTTTGCTTTAAGTTTTCTGCCAATACCTTTTTTGCAGAAGGTGTTGCCAAAACAGCGAAACCCTGTGGGATCAGGAAATTTCTTCCATAACCATTCTTTACAGTAACTAGGTCATCTGTAAAGCCTAAGTTCTCAACGTCTTTCTTTAATATCAATTCCATAATTCAAGGCTTATTTATATAAGTCAGTTACATAAGGCATAAGAGCGAGGTGTCTAGCTCTTTTTACCGCAACACTAACTTTACGTTGATACTTTAATGAAGTTCCTGTTAAACGACGAGGTAACAATTTACCCTGCTCGTTTACAAAGGAGTTAAGAAAATCTGCATCTTTATAATCGATATACTTGATACCTGATTTTTTAAATCTACAGTATTTCTTAGCTTTTTGGGTTTCAATATTAAGCGGAGTAAGATATCTAATCTCTCCGTCTTTTTTTCCTTTAGCTTGTTGTTCTATAGATGCCATACTTACGCTTTTTCTTTGTTTCTTTTTACTCTTTTTTCAGCCCAAGCAATAGCATGTTTATCTAACTTAACAGTCAAATAACGCATTACACGCTCATCACGTCTAAAAGTCAATTCATAAGGTGAAATGGCTTCACCAGGAACAGTAAATTCAAAAAGGTGGTAAAAGCCACTTTTTTTGTTTTGGATTGGGTAGGCCAATTTTTTAAGCCCCCAATCTTCTTTGTTGATCATCTTCGCACCGTTAGAAACAAGAAAATCTTCGTATTTCTTAACTGTTTCCTTTATCTGGTCATCAGATAAAACGGGATTCAAGATGAAAACAGTTTCATAATGGTTCATACTAATTTATTTAAAATGCGTGCAAAAATATGAATTTTCGTTTAGCTTACAAAGGCTAGTATACATTATTCTTGACCTAAATACCAAACCAATAATAACTAGATCGCACTTTATCGATTAAAGTATACTTGATAACCAAAAATTGATTGTATGATATACGAAGAAGGCCAACAAGCCTTGTTGATTGAGTCGATTAAAAACAAATATCTTCGATGAAAGCTTATATTTTATTGTTTAATCCAGTTTTTTTTATTAATATTGACCCACTTAACCTAAATTATTTAAAACTTATTACTGTGGAAGGAGTAGTACTAGATTGTGCAGTCGTTGATGACTCGAGTTTGCAACGTCTTGCAATCGTTAAAATGATTAATGACCACCCTAATTTGCGTTTGGTTGCAGAATATAACAATGCAATTGAAACAAAAAACGGTTTGCTAGAGACTAAGGTTGACCTTATATTCTTAGATATTGAGATGCCTATTCTCTCTGGATTTGATTTACTAGATGATCTTGTTCATAAGCCTCAAATCATTTTCGTTACCGGAAAAACAAAATACGCTTACAAGGCTTTTAACTATAATGCAATAGATTATTTACGTAAACCAATCACTAAGGATCGATTTACAAATGCTGTTTATAAAGCCATAAGCTTACACAAATTGCGCACGGAAGGAGCAATTGAGGATGATGATTATATTTTTGTGAAAAGTAACCTTAAGAAAAAGAAAGTCATACTTAATGAATTAAAATATATCACTGCTCTGGGTGACTATGTAAAATTAGTTACTGTTCATGATCCAATTATTGTTCTAGCTACCATGAAGTCTTTTGTGGCTCAATTACCGCCAGAGCGTTTTATGCGTATTCATAAGTCTTATATAATTAATATAGACAAGGTAGACAAATATAATAGCCGAAATATTGAAATTGATGGTGAAAAAATACCTTTGAGTAGACATAAAAAATCAGATCTTATAGATGCTTTATCAGCTTAATATAAAGACCGCTTTCAAGGCGGTTTTTTTATGCCTGATTATCTACATCTAACACCAAACGCACACTCCTAAATTGAGCGATAGACTTAAAACTCACTTGTACTCTAAGAATGTCTCTTTTAACCTCTTTTGGTGATACCTTATTTCCAATTTTAACTAGTATATTCTTGTGATATAAATTTCGAATTCTAGCAATAACAGGCGTTTCCGGCCCTAAAACCTCACAAGAAGTCAAACTGTTCTTCAAGCTTTGACAAAGCCACGAAGCCGCAGATTCAACTTTGGCAAAGTCTTTATGCTTTAATGTAATTTTTATTAACCTATGATATGGTGGATATCTATACTGCCTTCGTTCTTCCAATTGATCAGTAATCATCCCTTCGTAGTTATTTACCGAAACTTGCTGTAGTATTTGATGATAGGGATTATAGGTTTGCACTAGTACTTTGCCTCTTTTTGCCGTTCGCCCGGCGCGACCTGCTACTTGTGCAATTAGTTGATAACTCCGCTCGTGCGCTCTAAAATCAGGATAATTGAGCATACTATCTGCTTGAATAACCCCAACAAGGCTTACTTTTCTAAAATCAAGGCCTTTGGTCACCATTTGCGTGCCTACCAAAATATCAATCTCTTCTGTTTCAAAAGCATCTATTAATTTTTCAAAGGCATATTTTCCTCGAGTAGTATCAGCATCCATACGTGCTATTTTGGCATCTGGATATAGAGTTTTAAGAGCAAGTTCTATTTGCTCTGTTCCAATACCTTTTGCATTAAGTTCACTATTTCCACAAGCTTGACATTGTTCTTGAACCGCCATATGATACCCACAATAATGACAGCGCAATTGGTTTCTATATTTATGATAGGTCAAACTAACATCGCAATTGGGACACTGCGGTGTGTGACCACAAGTCATACACTCCATAATTGGAGCAAAACCTCTTCTATTTTGAAAAATAATCACCTGTTCTTTTTCAGCTAAGGTATCTGTGATAGCTCGCAGAAGGGTATCACTAAAAAAATCGGTCATTAAACGTTTACGGTGTTTTTCTTTACTATTAACGAGATTAATTTCTGGCAACAATATATTCCCATAACGTTGTACCAATTTCACCAAAGCATACTTTCCAACTAGGGCATTATTATAAGACTCTACCGATGGCGTAGCCGATCCTAACAAAACCTTTGCTTGAAACAGTTGACCTAAAACAATGGCAGTATCCCTGGCGTGGTAACGTGGCGCAGGATCAAACTGCTTATAACTGCTATCATGTTCTTCATCAACTATCACTAGACCCAGTTTATGGAAAGGTAAAAAGATGGCACTGCGCGCACCAATAATCAATTGTGCACTTGTTTTGTTGTGAAGTACATTGTCCCAAACTTCTGTGCGTTCGTTAAGTGAATATTTAGAATGAAAAACAGCCACTTTATCTCCAAAATAGGCTTGTAATCGTTTTATAAGTTGGGTGGTTAGTGCAATTTCTGGCAATAGGTATAAAACCTGCTCATTTTTTGCTAAATGCTCCTGTATTAATTGCACATATACTTCGGTTTTTCCAGATGCAGTGACACCGTGAAGTAAGCATACATCTTTATGAGTAAATGCCTTTTTTATTTCAGAAAAGGCTTGCTCTTGCGGCTCACTTAAAGTTTTACTCCCTATAGTTTCCCCTGTAAAATTGATACGGTCTTCTTGTAATTCATAAATTTCAAAAATTCCTTTTTCCACTAGACTCTTTAACTGTTGCGCCGTGGCTCTAGCTTGTTTTTGTAGCAGGAGTGCTTCTACAGGTTTATTGATTTTCGCTTTAAGCGAAAAATACTGTAATACCACTTCCCTTTGCCTTTTTGCTCGCGACAATATATTAAGTACTTCTTGTAAGCCAACTTCCGAATCATATTGCTTATGCAAACGAATGTATTTTGTGATTTTTGGGGTATAAATCTCGCGAAGTTCTTCGTGCAATTGCACTACACCTTTGTCAATAAGTCTAGCGATAATGGGCAGTACTTTTTTCCTATCCAGGAGTTGCATTAAATCCCCTACTTGCAATTGTGATTGATGATGTAGAGCTTCGACCACTATAAACTCTGCATCTGTCAATTGATCCTGCGGTATAGTGTCTAGCTTACGCTTATGAATAATGGTTTCACTTTCTAGTAAAAAAGTACCTGGTAATGCTGCACGAAGCACTTCGCCTTCAGTACACATATAATAGCTGGAAATCCACAGCCATAATTGCAACTGCATTGAAGTAACAATTGGCTTTTCATCAATAATATGATCTATCTCCTTTGCTTTATAGGTTTGTGGAGCACTTTTATGCACTTGTTTTACCAGTGCCGCGTAGATTTTTGACCTACCAAAAGGAACGGCAACTCGCATACCTGCTTTTAGGAAGCGTGCTTCATCTTCATTAACCTGATAGGTAAATGATTTTTCAACAGGGATAGGTAAAATGACATCAATGTAATAGGCCATCTTTTCAAAAGTAGGTTACCCCTTGCATTTTAAAAAATGTATGACTATAAAAATGAATTAAAACTAAAACAATAAATTAATCAGAGAAGTTACCGTAGCTCGCATTAGTATTATTGTTTTGCACGTATCCATCTTTGGGTACGGTAAAAGAAAAGAACATATCCTCTAAGGTTTAGTCTATCAGGATCATCAGGGTCAATCCAAATTTTGGCTCGATATACTTTCCCATTTCCTGGATCGGTAATAGTACCGTTTTGGTATTTACCCTTTTTGAGTTCTAGTCCTTTTATAAATTCAAATCCTATAACAGGTCTATCCTTATCTTCTCCTTCACATAAATCACATACATTGTTTCGACTAGATTCTCTAGTAATCTGAATGACTTTGCCATAAGCTTTGCCATCACGTTCGTAAATCTCTACAGTGGCTTTGTGCTCTCCCGTAGAATCATCTACAGTCGTCCAAACACCAAAAACATCATTCTTTTGAGCTATTATATTTTGTAGTGTGCACAAACAGATTACAAATAGAACATATAGTATTTTCATTTCAATTGTTTCATAAATCTGTTTTCTCGGCATTATTTATTGGGATACAGTCATTATTAAACGCTACAGTTGTGTCGTCAATTCTTGTAATTCCTTTAAAATAGTTTCTAAAATTGTATTGATAATAACAAACGGCGAACAATTTCTGTTCGCTGTTTATTTTAACTTAAATAAGTTAAATTTATTTTCCTAACATCGCTTCTTTAAGGCCTTCGTCAACTGGATCGTTTCCTAACCAAATACCGAAAAGCGCTTTTTTGAATTCAAGACCAGTAATGGTACCTACTTTACTACCATTTTTAGATACAACCGTTCCTTTGCCTTTGATATAAGCAATATCAAAGACATTATCTTTTACAATCTTATTGCTAAAAAAGCTTTTAAAGGTTTCTATTTTTTCTGCAATGGGATCTGTATCTCCATTTAAAGACGCCTCAAAACCATCATCAACCGCGCTTATCATACGCTTGGCAGAAACCAATTTAGAGGTAATATGTAATTTAATATTCATGTTCTCATCTGCATTTACAATGGCCCGCGCATCATTGGTTTTTGAAGTAAGATACAGACCGCCAGAATATAGTTTTAAAAAACCAGCTTTTTTACGTATTCCTGCACCATTAAGTACCAAATTAGTGCCGCTCACAGTAACCTGATTAGGCAAGCTTGCATCGCCTACTTGTATTTATGCTTGTGCCACAGGCACTGTGCAAAATGCAAAAAAAGCTAGAAGAATATTTTTCAGTGTTATTTGGTTTTAGAATTATTCTTAAGCTTTACTAGCAAAGCGTTAAGTTCAAAACCTAACAGCAGTAAATTGGAGTTTAACCATATATATAACATCATAATTAGTAATGCTCCGATTGAGCCATAGAGCTTATTATAGCTGGAAAAATTATCGATGTAAATACCAAAAAGATAGGTCGTGAGTATAAAAAGTAAGGTAGTCATCACAGCACCAGCAGAGAAAAACTTGATATGCCTTCCTTCTTTTGTTCCAAAATAATAGAGTGTTGTTACTGCTAGATAGATCATTGCAATTAAAAATACCGAACGACCGATGAATAATAAGGTCAAATTAGTGCTACCATTCACCCATTCCTGCTCTCTTAGACTATTTAGAACGTAACCGAGATAAATTGTAACCACTATAATGGTAAGTAACAATAAGGCAAGAATAATGGAAACACTTAGAGCGACAAAATACTGTCTAAAAAAACCTCTATTTATTTCAATATGAAAAGAACGCTCAAAGCTACTAAAAATAGCTTTAACCCCATTTGCCATAAGTATTAGTGCAAAAAGCGCGGCAAAAGAAAGCAATCCACCACGCTGATTTTGAGCAATATCATTCAAAACTGGTTGAAAAAATGATACTGATTGCTCTGGCATCAAGCCATAAATAAAATTAAGGAAAGTAGTTTGAAAATTCTCAATGGGTACATAAGGAATAAGGTTTAGCAAAAAGAGTATACTAGGAAAAATGGCCATAAAAAAGCTAAACGCAATAGCGCCAGCTCGAGCCGAAAATGCCCCTTCAACAATCCCATTAAAGTATGTTTTAAGGAGATCATTAATGGACAAGCCTCCAAACCCTGGGAGTAATAATTTCTTTAACAAGGCAATAAGCCAGCGCGTAGGCGCAAACTTTAAAAAGATATGTTCACGAGGACTATTCACTACACAGCTTTAAGACTTAGATCTAAATTATAAACAGAATGGGTTAAGGCACCACTAGAAATATAGCCTACGCCACATAAAGCATATTCCCGAATGGTTTTTTCATTAATACCTCCGGAAGATTCGGTTAGGCATTTATCACCAATAAGACGTACCGCTTTTCGAGTGTCTTCATAATTAAAATTATCAATAAGAATACGATACACATGTTGATGAGATTTGAGGATTTCTTCTATTTCATTCAAATTCCTTGCCTCAACGATAATTTTTAAATCGCGATTAGTTCTCTTAAGATAATCAACTGTTTGAGCAATAGCCTGAGTGATCCCACCACAAAAATCTATATGATTGTCCTTTAGCATAATCATATCATAGAGCGCAAAGCGGTGATTCTCTCCACCTCCTATTTTAACTGCCCACTTTTCTAAAGCACGGATTCCAGGTGTTGTCTTACGGGTATCTAGGACTTTAGTTCCTGTTCCATCAAGAAGGTTTGCAAAGAAGGCAGTTTTTGTTGCAATAGCGCTCATTCGCTGCATAGCATTTAGAACAAGTCGCTCTGCTTTTAGAATAGATTGACTACTGCCTGAAACATAAAAGGCAATATCACCATATTTTACATATTGACCATCTTCAATAAGCACTTCCATCTGAAGCTCAGCATCAACAAAGGCAAAAACTGTTTTCGCGAAAGCGACCCCAGCCAATACACCTTCATCTTTAACAAGAAGCTTGGCCTTACCTGTGGCATCAGCAGGTATACAAGCCAATGAACTATGATCTCCGTCTCCCACATCTTCACGAATAGCATTGGCGATAATACCTTGAATTTCTTTATCAAATTGCTCTTGTAAAATCATAAAAATTGATTTTTGTAAAAATAGAGAATGAAATCTAATTCAGCGTTGAATTAGAAACTGAAATAACACTTACCCAAAAATTGATGTCTGCCAAAATCTCTTCCTTCTTTGTATTTTTACTTTATGCAAATCACCCTCCTTTGTATTGGCAAAACAGACAATAATCAACTGCTAAACTTAATTGAAACCTACACCAAACGTCTAGGTCACTATGTGAAGTTTAAAATAAAAATACTTCCCGACATTAAAAAGACTAAATCACTGTCTATAAACCAACAAAAGCAAAAAGAAGGTGAATTACTACTCCTGCAATTTCAAACAAGTGATCACGTCCTGCTATTAGATGAAAAAGGTCAGCAGTATACGAGTGTTTCTTTTTCAAAATTGATACAAAAAAAGCTCAATGGCGGTTATAAACAGTTGTATTTAGTAATTGGTGGCCCTTATGGGTTTTCAGAAGATGTCTATGCTAGAGCTCAACAAAAAATAGCCTTATCCAGCATGACCTTTAGCCATCAAATGGTGCGTTTGTTAGCTGTAGAACAACTATATAGAGCCTTTACAATACTTAAAGGTGAACCTTATCATCATCAGTAAAATTAGCCTATTTTTGCTGTTTTAAATTTTCAAACCAAAGGAGAGTTTAATTCTAAAAAAAATTAACTATTCTTTTATCACAAAGCACGTAATGCTTTAAAAAACTAACGACCAAAGCCCCCATGAGTAAGCATACCCATAGTATGAAGAAAAAAAGTAGACTCCGGCTACTCCACCAGTATTACGCCTATACCGGGTTTTACAAGTTCTTGGGAGATGCTACCAAGAGAATAATCCCTGTTATCCTAGTTGTTGTTTCCCTTCTATTGGCGGTCAATTTTTTTGTTATTGATGCAGCAACCCTATTGGATTATGTGAATACTAATTACTCCAATACTTTTGTGATTCTGCTATTTTTTATATCAGAATCTATCCTTGGTATAATCCCGCCAGAATTGTTTATTGCCTGGAGCGATAAAACGTCCAACCCATTACTATATCTAACACTTATCGCCTTAGCATCTTATGCAGGTGGTGTGGTTTCTTACTATGCTGGGGTTATAATTAGCAAGTTTCCAGCTGTATCGCGCTACCTAGATACCTATATGGCTAAACATACAAAACACCTCAGAAAATGGGGAGGTATCCTTATAGGCGTAAGTGCATTATTACCGCTACCTTATTCGGTATTTAGTATAGCAGCTGGAATGATACGGTATCGATTTGTTTATTTTTTATTGGTTTCTATTCTTAGGCTTGTCAGGTTCTACATCTTCGCCGCTTTTATTTTTAGGATTGTATAGCTACCTTGTAGTAGTTTTCATCTAAATTCTAACCAAATGACACTCGTATTTGCCACCCACAATTTGGGAAAACTCAAAGAAGTCAAAGCGCTTTTGCCTCACCTTACTGTTAAAGGACTAACCGAAATTGGGTGTACTGAAGATATTGTGGAAGATGCCCCGACTATTGAAGGTAATGCTATTTTAAAAGCAAAGTATGTTAAGGAAAACTACGGTTTAGATTGCATCGCCGATGATTCTGGTCTTGAGATTGAAGCTCTAAATGGCGACCCTGGCGTGTTTTCTGCGCGTTATGCTGGTTTGGAAAAAGATCCTCAAAAAAACATTGAAAAAGTATTACGCAATCTCGCTGCTCAGTCAAACAAAAATGCTCAATTTAAAACGGTAATCGCTTACGCGAAACAGGAAACAATTACCACCTTTGAGGGCATTTGTAAAGGACAGATAATTGAAGAGCAACGGGGTGAAAACGGTTTTGGCTATGATCCTATTTTTATTCCTGAAAGCCATACCCAAACCTTTGCCGAAATGACCGATACCGAAAAAGGGCAATTAAGCCATAGAGCAAAGGCGATTGAGCAATTTATTGGACACCTAGATAAAAGCTAAATACCTAAACTATTAGAATAAAACTCAATAAACACGGCACAATCTTTGAATTTTATATTTAATGTATTTACTTTGTAATAACATTTGAACTATGGAAACATCAATAATCAAAATAGGAAATTCAAAAGGGCTACGTTTAAGTAAGACCATTTTAGAGAAGTACAACATCAAAGACAAAGTAGAACTCATTCTTGAAAAGGGACAAATCATCTTAAAACCAATTAACGCCCCAAGAAAAAATTGGGAAGAGGTCTTCAAAGAAATGAGTGAAAATGGTGATGATAAACTGCTCATTAATGACCTGTTTGAAGATGAAAGTCTTGAAGAATGGAATTAAAACAATATGCCATAGTTCTTGTAAATCTAGACCCTACTATTGGAAGCGAAATAAAAAAGACAAGACCTTGTGTTATCATTTCTCCTAATGAGATGAATAAATACTTAAAAACCATTGTTATTGCACCAATGACAACAAGCCTTAAAAAATACCCAACTCGAGTTGAAGTAAATCACAATGGAAAAAAAGGAATGATAGTAATTGACCAAGTACGCACAGTTGACAAAGCAAGGATTATTAAAATTTTTGAAGCCCTAACTCCTTTGGAAATAAAAAATTGCAAAACTGTTTTAAAAGAAACCTATGTAGATTAGGCCCCTGTAACAGGCAAATGCAATTAACACACAACTTCTAGAACTTATACCCCACTTTTAGCAGCACAATTCGTGGTTGTAAGAAGGTACGCGTATCTGAAACTACAAACTGATTTATTGAATTTTGATTGCGCAGATTAATATCAAAAACATTAGTTGCGCGTAACTCAAAACTCCAAGGGCTTGATTCTTGTTTGTAAAACAATGTGGCATTTGCCGTTTGAAAACGGTTAGTTTGATTTTGATCTCTATTTTCAAAGAAAGTAAAGGTATAGTCTCCATTAAAGGTAAAATTCTTCCAAAAGGTATACTCTACATTAAAAAAGGGATCTATTTGTGTAAACCTATTTGCTGTTGTAGCACTACCATTAAAACTATTAAAAGACTGTCGTAATCCCAACTCAAAATTAGGTGCTTTATCATACTTAGTTTTTGCACTAGCACTATACCCAAACCCATTGCTATTAAAATCTTGTTGACTCCCATTAATAACACGGGAATAGTCATTAAAACTGGTATTTCCTGAAACACTTAATTTATACTTATCTAATTGCTTGGTAAAAGATGCATTAATAGCATAAGCATTTTCAGGAAGACGGGTTAAGATTAGCGTGTTTATCTGGTCTATACCTTCAATTTGTGTGACGTTACGTAT
>CAZDFA010000041.1:0-18553 GCA_964504555.1 uncultured Flavobacteriaceae bacterium
CTGTAGCCAATAAGAAAAAGGCAACTAAATAATATATTATAGTATAAAGTACAAAGTATCTAAGTATCAAGTTTTGATATAAGGCAAAGCTTCAAGATTTAAACTTATTACTTTTTTCACTTTTTACTTTACACTTAATACTAATTTATATGGCAAAACAAAGTTCAAAAAAACGCAAAGTAGCTGTAGAGTCTGTGGGAGAAGCACACATTTCTGCTTCGTTCAATAACCTTATTATTTCATTAACCAATAAAAAAGGTGATGTTATTTCTTGGTCTAGTGCTGGGAAAATGGGTTTTAGAGGTTCTAAAAAGAATACCCCTTACGCAGCTCAAACTGCAGCAGAAGATTGTGCTAAAGTTGCTCATGAAGCAGGGTTGCGTAAAGTAAAAGTATATGTAAAGGGTCCTGGTAATGGACGTGAGTCTGCTATTAGAGCTATTCATAATAATGGAATTGAGGTTACAGAAATTGTTGATGTAACACCAATGCCACATAATGGGTGTCGTCCACCTAAAAGACGAAGAGTATAAATAATTATAATCTGAGAAAGAGTTATTGGTTGCGAAGGATTAGACCTTAATTCCTACCACTTTCTCAAAACCTAAAGTAAATGGCAAGATATACTGGTCCAAAAACAAAAATCGCCAGAAAATTTGGTGAGGCTATTTTCGGAGAAGATAAATCCTTCGATAAAAGAAGTTACCCTCCAGGACAACATGGTAACAATAGAAGGAGAGGTAAGAAGTCTGAATATGCTATTCAGCTTCAAGAAAAGCAAAAAGCAAAATATACCTACGGTATTTTAGAGCGTCAATTTAGAAACCTCTATGACAAGGCAAATAGAGCTACTGGTATTACTGGTGAAGTTCTATTACAGCTTTGTGAATCACGTTTAGACAATGTGGTGTATAGAATGGGAATATCTCCATCAAGAAGAGGAGCTAGACAATTAGTCGGTCATAGACATGTTGTGGTTAACGGTAATATCGTAAATATTCCATCTTATCAGGTAAAACCAGGAGATGTAGTAGGCGTAAGAGAAAAATCTAAGTCGCTAGAAGCTATTACCAATTCATTAGACAATGCTAGACATGTATATGAGTGGATTTCGTGGAATAGTGATAAGCAAGAAGGGACGTATGTGGCAATACCACAACGTGTGCAAATACCAGAAAATATTAATGAGCAATTCATCGTCGAATTGTACTCTAAGTAATTAATCAATCCTAGAAAACAAGATATGGCTATATTAAATTTTCAGAAGCCGGACAAAGTCATAATGATAGATTCAACTGACTTTGAAGGAAAGTTTGAATTCAGACCACTAGAACCAGGATATGGTTTAACTGTAGGAAATGCCTTAAGACGTGTTTTACTTTCTTCATTAGAAGGATTTGCTATAACCTCAGTCCGTATTGAAGGTGTAGATCACGAGTTTTCAACAATCTCTGGGGTAGTAGAAGACGTTACAGAGATTATTCTTAATCTTAAGCAAATACGATTCAAAAGACAGATAGACGAGATAGATAATGAAACTGTTACCTTATCGCTATCTGGTGTAGAGCAACTTACTGCAGGAGATTTCCAGAAATTCATTTCAGGATTTCAAGTGCTAAATCCAGATTTGGTAATTGCCAATATGGATAAGAAGGTAAATATCAATATGGAGATTACCATAGAGAAAGGTAGAGGGTATGTGCCAGCAGAAGAAAACAAAAAATCTAATGCGCCATTAGGTACCATTTTTACAGACTCTATTTACACACCTATACGCAATGTAAAGTATAGTATAGAGAACTTTCGTGTAGAGCAAAAAACTGACTATGAAAAATTGGTTTTTGAAATTATTACTGATGGTTCTATACATCCTAAAGATGCGCTTACTGAGGCTGCAAAAACACTCATTCACCACTTTATGTTATTCTCTGATGAGCGTATCACTTTAGAGGCAGATGAGATTGCACAGACAGAGACCTATGATGAGGAGTCTTTACATATGAGACAGTTGCTTAAAACTAAATTGATTGATATGGATCTTTCGGTTAGAGCATTAAACTGTCTTAAAGCAGCAGAGGTTGAAACTTTAGGAGATCTTGTTTCTTATAATAAGAACGATCTTATGAAGTTTAGAAACTTTGGTAAAAAATCCCTGACTGAGCTAGAAGAGCTAGTAAATGTAAAAGGATTAAACTTTGGTATGGATCTAGCAAAATATAAGTTAGATAAGGATTAAATGTATTTCGCTTACGCGAAAAATTAAGAAGCAATGAGACACGGTAAGAAAATAAATCATTTAGGTAGGAAGGCAGCCCATAGAAAATCTATGCTTGCCAATATGGCCTGTTCTCTTATAGAACACAAACGCATCAATACCACTGTGGCAAAAGCAAAAGCGTTGAAGCAATTTGTAGAGCCATTGGTTACCAAATCTAAAGAAGATACTACTCATAATAGACGTATAGTTTTTAGTAGACTTCGTCAAAAAGAGGCGGTAACCGAATTGTTTAGAGCAGTAGCTGTAAAAGTAGGTGATCGTCCTGGAGGATATACAAGAATAATAAAGCTTGGTAATCGTCTAGGTGATAATGCAGATATGGCTATGATCGAGTTAGTAGACTACAACGAAATTTACAATGCAGGTAAACCTGCTAAGAAAAAGTCTACAAGAAGAAGTAGAAGAGGTACATCAGGAGCTAGCAATGCCGTTATTCCTCCTGGAGCTACCAATGAAGAAGAATAAAATGTTTTTCCAATAGACATATATAAAAAAGAGGTTGTTAAAAGCAACCTCTTTTTTTGTTCATTACTTTAAGTAGTAATCATAAAATTTAGTTTGTATTTCAATTATTTTTACGCAATTTCATACGTCTTGAATTACATCAAAATCACCTATGACTAAAGATTCTCAACAACCAGCATTAATCCTTTTAGCCGACGGTACCATCTTTCACGGTGTTTCTGTGGGAGGTAAGGAAGGCACTTCTTTTGGAGAAGTTTGTTTTAATACTGGGATGACAGGTTATCAAGAAATTTTTACTGATCCCTCTTATTTTGGACAATTAATGGTTACTACAAATGCCCATATAGGAAATTATGGCGCTACGGTTATTGACACAGAATCTAAAGGTGTAAAGATCGCAGGGCTTATTTGTAGAAATTTTAGTTATACTTATTCTAGAGCCGAAGCCGAAGAATCTCTACAAGAGTTTTTGGCCAATAATAAGCTACTGGCCATTACTAATGTAGACACACGAGCTTTAGTATCTCACATAAGAGATAATGGTGCAATGAATGCGGTTATTACAACAGCTGTTGGAGATATTGATACGTTAAAGAAAGAATTGGCAGCATTGCCAAGCATGGATGGGCTAGAGTTGGCTTCAAAAGTATCCACTAAAGAAGCTTATTGTTATGGAGATCAATCTGCCGAATTAAAAATAGCAGCATTAGATATAGGAATAAAGGAAAATATTTTACGCAATCTTGCAAAACGAGGCGCATACATTAAAGTATTTCCTTATAATACCAGCTATCAGGAAATGCAATCTTGGAATCCAGATGGTTACTTCCTATCTAATGGGCCTGGGGATCCTGAGCCGTTAGAAAATGCAATACAAGTAGCGAAAGAAATCCTTGCAGACGATATGCCTTTGTTTGGAATTTGTTTGGGACATCAAGTCATTGCATTGGCCAATGGTATATCTACATACAAAATGCACAATGGACATCGTGGGATTAATCATCCAGTAAAAAATATCCTCACTGGAAAAGGAGAGATCACTTCTCAAAATCATGGTTTTGCGATAAATCGCGAAGAAACTGAAGCGCATGAGTATGTTGAAATCACCCACATCCATCTCAATGATAAGACTGTGGCAGGCATACGCATTAAAAGCAAAAACTGTTTTTCAGTACAGTACCACCCAGAAGCTAGCCCTGGGCCTCACGATGCTTCATACTTGTTTGATGAATTTATAACAAATATTAAGAAAAAGGTAACTGCTTAATAGGAGTTGTTCATGTTTGTGAAAACGTTATAGGACATTCTTAGTTCATATTAAAATAACTAGGAAGTACAAGTTGTATCTTTGGGGGCGCTTAAATAAAAACATTCTACTATGAGCATGATTATCGATATACACGCACGTCAAATTTTTGATTCCCGAGGAAATCCTACAGTAGAGGTAGATGTTCAAACTGAAAATGGCTATTTTGGTCGGGCAGCCGTGCCTTCTGGGGCTTCTACAGGAGAACACGAAGCTGTAGAATTACGAGATGGAAGAAGTGCTTATATGGGAAAAGGTGTTCAAAAAGCCATAGATCATGTTAATGGAGCCATAGCGGATGAACTAATTGGTTTTTCTGTATTTGAGCAAAATTTAATAGACCAGACCATGATCGCCCTTGATGGCACACCAAATAAATCTAAATTAGGTGCAAATGCTATTCTTGGAGTTTCTTTGGCGTGTGCAAAAGCGGCTGCGGCAGAGTTAAATATGCCACTGTACCGTTACGTGGGTGGTGTTAGTGCCAATACGCTTCCAGTACCTATGATGAATATCATTAATGGAGGCTCGCATAGTGATGCGCCTATTGCCTTTCAAGAATTTATGATAATGCCAGTTCAAGCAAAAAATTTTACGGAAGCCTTGCAAATGGGGACTGAAATTTTTCATAATCTTAAAAAAGTATTACACGATCGTAACTTGAGTACGGCTGTAGGTGACGAAGGTGGTTTTGCACCTGCGCTTGATGGTACAGAAGATGCTTTAGATAGCATTAAACTAGCCGTTGAAAAAGCGGGATACAGTTGGGGTGATCAAATAAAAATAGCACTTGATTGTGCAGCGGCTGAGTTTTATGTAGACGGCAAATATGATTATACAAAGTTTGAAGGTGCAACTGGAAAAATAAGAACCAGTGAAGAGCAGGCTGATTATCTAGCTTCTCTAGCCGAAAATTATCCAATAATTTCTATAGAGGATGGTATGGATGAGAATGATTGGGAAGGTTGGAAATACCTTACTGAAAAAGTTGGTAATAAAGTACAGCTCGTAGGTGATGATCTTTTTGTAACGAATGTAGAACGCTTATCTAGAGGTATTGAAAACAATACAGCAAACTCTATTCTTATCAAGGTGAATCAAATAGGTACACTTACAGAAACAATTGCGGCAGTGAATATGGCTCATAATGCAGGTTATACTTCCGTAATGTCACACCGTTCTGGAGAGACAGAAGATAATACTATTGCAGACTTGGCCGTAGCTTTAAATACTGGTCAGATTAAAACTGGATCTGCTTCTAGATCAGACCGTATGGCTAAGTATAATCAACTATTGCGTATAGAAGAAAGCCTTGGAGACACTGCATATTTCCCAGGAGAAAATGCCTTTAAGGTGAGTTGAGTAACTTGAATATGACATCAAAAAAAAAGCCACTCTAAAGTGGTTTTTTTTTTTGATACCTATGGGCTAAAACATCGCCTAAATTCAAATACATGCAGATTAATAACGTCAGTATTTGAGTTAAAATGTAGCAAGTGTAAGATATTTATAGGCTTTATATCCCCTGTATTATACTATAAAATAGTTGTTTAATATAAAAATTAACAAAAGTAAGTATAATATTACATATAAGTACATTGCTTATCAATCATTTTTGAGTAGTTTTACAATCCCAAAAGCTACCAATTTATGCTTATGTGATGGTTGTACTCTTTATCTGATTATACCCTCGCAATATTGATTGATTGTAACCTGACTAGTAATTTTTTGTTTTGGTTTACCGCAAAAAGATTACAACAATTTTAAGTTGGGTAAGAGGGCGGGCCGACTGACTTATTGTTATAAGCTCGCTCTTTTTTACAAAATAGCTTAGATGAAAATCTAAGTTTTGGTTTGAAGTTGGGTAAAGGGTATGTTCGTAGCATACCCTTTAGTTTTTTAGGCTACTTGCAAATTCTTGCATTTGAATAAACCGACAGAGATTTTTATTTAAGGTTTTTAGATTAAGTAATATTTAACGGACATTTAGTAAGGAAATATTGAAATAAACGCCGTATGTTTTGTATTTTAGTAATTATACTTTCAAATTCAGGTAATCTTAAAAATAGCAACTACAATGGCAGATAATGCACGATTGACCATAGGTGATCAAACCTATGATTTTCCCATAATTATTGGGTCAGAAAATGAGAAAGCAATTAACATAAAAACACTTAGAGGGGCAACTGGTGGTATTACTACAATTGACCCAGGTTATAAAAATACAGGTTCTTGTGAAAGTGGTATTACCTTTCTAAATGGTGAAGAAGGAATACTACGATATAGAGGATATTCCATAGAAGACTTGGCCTCAAAAGCAGATTTTCTTGAAGTGTCTTATCTCCTAATTTTTGGAGAACTTCCTAGTGCAGAGCAGTTGGATAAATTTCACAATGATATCAAGAAAGAGTCTCAAGTAGATGAAGATATGAAGCGAATTTTGGATGGTTTTCCAAAATCTGCGCATCCAATGGGTGTTCTTTCCTCTTTGACTAGTGCGCTTATTGCATTTAATCCTGCTTCTGTCAATGTGGATTCTCAGGACGAAATGTATAGTGCTATTGTAAAACTTCTAGGTAAATTCCCTGTATTGGTTTCTTGGGCAATGCGTAAAAAGAACGGTTTGCCTTTGGACTATGGTGATAATTCTTTAGGGTATGTAGAAAACATTCATAAAATGATGTTTTGCAAGCCTAATGAGGAGTATAAAGTGGACCAAACTGTAATTGATGCCATTGATAAATTACTAATACTTCATGCAGATCACGAACAAAATTGTTCAACTTCAACTGTGCGGATTGTAGGATCTTCTCACGCTGGTTTGTTTGCTTCTATATCTGCAGGTATTTCTGCGCTTTGGGGGCCATTGCACGGCGGTGCCAATCAGGCAGTAATTGAAATGTTGGAAGCGATAAAAGAAGATGGAGGGGATACTAAAAAATATATGGCAAAAGCAAAGGATAAATCAGATCCTTTTAGATTGATGGGCTTTGGGCATAGAGTGTACAAAAACTTTGATCCGCGTGCTAAAATTATAAAAGTAGCTGCAGATGAGGTTCTAAGTCAACTCGGTATAGATGATCCAGTTCTAGATATTGCAAAAGGGTTGGAGAAAGAAGCACTAGAAGATCAATATTTTGTGGATAGAAAATTATATCCGAATGTCGACTTTTATTCAGGGATTATATACCGTGCCTTAGGTATTCCTGTAGAAATGTTTACAGTAATGTTTGCCCTTGGAAGGGTTCCTGGATGGATTGCCCAATGGAAAGAAATGCGCGAGCGAAAAGAACCAATAGGACGGCCTAGACAAGTATATATAGGTGCAAACTATAGATCTTTTGTATCGCTTAGCGATAGATAGTCATACGTACTTAGAAAACTAAAATTGAAGGCAGCCTCTGGGCTGCTTTTTTTAGTAGTAAAGTCAATTTCATTTTAACATTCAAGATTAGTATCCTTATCTTCGTTTTATGTTAAAACTCAATGTCAAAAATGAAACTTCCAGGCTTCGTACAGTAATTTTAGGAACAGCTCAGAGCTGCGGCCCTACTCCAAAGCTTGAGGAGGCTTATGATCCTAAAAGTGCACAACATATAGCTGCTGGAACCTATCCAGTAGAAGAAGATATGGTTCTGGAAATGGAAGCCGTTGCAGCCATTTTTAAAAAATATAATGTTGAGGTATTCAGGCCAACCGTTATTAAGGATTACAATCAAATATTTTCACGCGATATCGGTTTTGTGATTGATAATAAGTTTTTTAAAGCTAATATTCTTCCAGATCGAGAGCGAGAGATAGAGGCAATACAATATGTTATTGACCAGTTAAACCCCATCCAAGTGTACCGCCTTCCAGAGGAAGCTCATATTGAAGGAGGTGATATAATGCCTTGGAATGATTATCTTTTTGTAGGGACTTATTCTGGTGCAGATTATCCAGATTATATAACTGCGCGCACCAATAAAGAGGCTGTTCATTATTTAAAAGAGTTTTTTCCAAACAAAAAGGTGGTAGCTTTTGAGTTGCGAAAGTCAAATACAGATCCTAAAGAAAATGCGCTGCATTTGGATTGCTGCTTTCAACCCGTGGGATTAGATAAAGCTATTATTCATAAGAATGGTTTTCTTAATGAAAGTGATTTTGATTGGTTGGTCAACCTCTTTGGTAGTGAAAACATATTTGAAATATCTAAAGAGGAAATGTATCAAATGAATAGCAATATTTTTAGCATTGCTCCAGACATTGTTATTTCTGAAAGAAATTTTACCCGATTAAACACCTGGTTACGAAACCTCAATTTTATGGTTGAAGAAGTACCCTATGCCGAAATTGCCAAGCAAGAAGGATTATTAAGATGCAGTACATTGCCATTAATTAGAGATTAATATTCTGTTAATTAATTTAAATAGGGGAGGTGCTCATTATATGAGATTTTCATTGTTTTAGATATATTGCTAATCTAATAATCAAAAATGTAAATTGTTTGTTTATGTCTATCTTTGGAAAAAGAAAAGCTATGAAAAAAATATACTTTCATTTTTTATTTATGTTGCTATTTGGTATATGTCAAAATGCGCTTGGGCAATGGATTGACTTTCAGGATGAAACAGATTCCCGTATAGAGGTATTAAATATATTTGACAATAATGATCCAAATGCAGTGGATGATATGGAAAAAGACTTCGCTGTTGGAGATTTTAATAATGATGGATTTGAAGATTTAGTCGTTGTTAGAAAATTACCATTTTCTGTTGTTGGTAGAAGAGCAGATTTGTTGTTTATGAATAGAAATGGAGTGTTGATAGATGAAACAGATATTTTTGCTCCAGAATTTTTAACCACTCCAACAGATGGAAGAGATGTTTTGCCAATTGATGTTGATAATGATGGCTGGTTGGATTTAATAGGTGTAAGTACTTTTGAGGATGAGCCTAATTTATTTATGAATCAAGGTAATGATAGTGATGGCAACTGGCTTGGGTTTTTAGATGAATCTTCTACTCGTTTGCCGTCTTTACCACTTAACCCATTACAAATATGTGCTGTTGCTGTTGGCGATGTAAATAATGATGGTGCTGATGACTTGTATATGGCAAGTTATTTTGATACTCTTGGAGGAAATTTTGATCCGATTGAAGACTTTTTATTAATTAACGATGGAAATGGAAACTTTACTGATCAAAGTGAAGAGCGTCTAGGGGATTTAAGACTTTCTAGTTTTGGCACTGCTGTAGAATTTCATGACTTTGATAATGATGGTGATTTAGATATTCTTAAAAATCTAGGTCTTGCGCCACAGGCTCCGCTAGGGATGGGAGCCTTTATTTTATTCAATGATGGGACTGGTAATTTTGAAAATTTTGATGCTTTACCAACTGTAGCTTCTTATATGATTACTGCTGGGGATTTAAACGAAGATGGTTTTTTTGATTTTTACGTTGCAGATGATTTTCAGGATTATGTTCTTTCTATAAATAATGTCAATACTGATGAAAGTGTTTCTACAACTACACAGCTCATAAATAGCAACAGAGTTTTAGATTTTGGTGGTAATCTTAAACTGGCCGATTTAGATAATGACGGTGATCTTGATGTAGGCATGTCTAGTGCAGATGTAGACTTGCCACCCTGTGAAACAGGTTTTTTTAGAAGTTTTCTTATTCTAGAAAATGAAGGTGATGCCAGTGGTAATGTTGTGCACCCATTTGGAAATCAGGAAAACCCTTGGAATATTTCAACACACGATCACGATTATATTGATTTAAATAGTGATGGTCTACTAGACATGATTTTAGGAACATGTGATGGTTATAGGGTGTTTATTCAAGATAATCCTGTTTTGTCTACAGAAAGTACTACGTTATCTAGCAGTAACATTTCAATTACTCCTAACCCTAACAATGGATTTTTAAATATTGGAGTTAATGGTATTCAAAGTTCTAATCTTTCTGCTGACTTATATGATGTTACAGGGAAATTATTGACTTCTTTTGATGTGGATATGTCTTTAAGTAATATTGTGCGTATGGATCTCAGAAATTTTGTACCCAACCGAGGGGTCTATTTGCTAAAGTTTACTACGGATACAACTGTATTTACAAAACGTTTTATCATTGAATAATATTCTTATACAGCAAGACATAATAAAGGGTTGGTCATTTGTCAACCCTTTATTATTTTATTCTTATTTGAGTTTTTCACTAAAGTCCATTTCTCATCTAACGGTGTATGTGTTTTTGCAAAGCTTACTGGGTCCATTAAGAAGTAAGAATCATCATAGTCAAAAATGAAAAGAATCGCCGGTATATCTGTATATCCCGAGGACCAAGTAGGGTCGCATAAATACCATTTGCCGTCAAGTTTTACCGCATTCCACGAATGGTTAGCCTCATCTCCTGTTTTGCCTATTGGATTTTCTGGTTTTCCTTGACCATAAATAATTTCACATGTTATTCCGGCACGATTGGCCATTTCTTTAATAAGATAGGCATAGCCAGTGCATAGTGTTTCTTTGTCTTTTACAAGACGTTTAAAAACTTCTTTTCTAAAACTATTGTTCCAATTTCCTAAAGAAACAGGATCTTTTCGATGTTTTCTTCGCTTTCGGTCATTTTTAAAGATGGGGTTACTATCACCTTCTATATTGTGACATACCCAATAATAAATAGCACGAAATTTTTTGACTTCTGTGGGTAATGATGCTGTAAGCTTATGCGTTAAAACAGGAATATTTTTAAGATCTTCCCCTTCAAGATTTTTCGCAATACTTCGGCTAGGTCAAATTCTACCAAACTAAAATCATTGCGTTGCGCGTAGGTCGCAATCGTGAAGAGGAAGCTTAATGTATATAGATGCACTTTCATAATAAAAGTATTAATCCTTGTCTTTTATTTTAGTCTTTTGAGAAGGCGTAGTGCGCAATGCCGCTACAATTACTATAGGGTTATCTGGTAAGAAAGACTCAACAAAAGTAGTTTCTCCAGTAATGATTACAGTGGTATCATCATATCCCAATGCACTATAAACTAAAACATCATTTGTTTTAAGCTGCAGCGGAAAAGTGAACTTGCCATTCTCATCGGTATGTGTCCCAATAAGGGTGCCTTGCAGTAGAACAGTTGCTCCTGGTAGAGGGCCATCTACACTTTTTACAACACCACTAATGGCGCGTTTGCTAGTTTGTGCTTGAAGGCTGTTGAAGGAAAAAAAAAGAAATAAGATAAAGCAAATAGCTCCTAATTTCTTTAAACAATTTGGACGAGTAATAGATACTTGTGTTTTCATGGAATATAAATTTAAGTTACACCTAAAGTTAAGTGTAATAGCTAGTTGAAAAAAGTGCTAGTGAGGTAACCTGTCTATTCTACTAGGGAACACTACAATCTAATGAGTAAGCATTAAAAAAATTGAAAACGTTCACTTAAGATATTACTCTAACTAGAGCAGCAAGTTGTTTTGCCCTTTGCGTTACAGCTTCTACGCTAGCATTGAGTTTATCATAGGTGACCACCACACCCATACGTCTATTAGGTCTAGAAGTTGGTTTTCCAAATAATCTAAAATCAGATTTTGAAACTGCAGCTAGTTGGGCAATTCCTTCAAATTTGGGGCTTTCAGAGTAATCAGATGCCAGAATAACAGCACTTGCTCCAATACGCTCTTGTGTTATTTCTGGAATAGCTAAACCCAAAATGGCGCGCAAGTGCAATTCAAATTCATTAAAATTTTGGGTATTTGCAAGGGTGACCATGCCTGTATCATGAGGCCTTGGAGATAATTCAGAAAAATATACCCCATCATCTGCTATAAAAAATTCAACTCCCCAAATTCCTGCACCTCCCAATTCCTTGGTGACCTGATCTGCCATCTCTTTTGCGGTTTGTAAATGCTCTTCATTCATAGCTGCTGGTTGCCAGCTTTGCTGATAATCACCACCTTCTTGAAGATGGCCAATAGGTGGGCAAAATAATGTGCGGCCATTATTCTGAGTCACGGTTAACAGGGTGATTTCATAATTAAAGTTAATAAACCCTTCAACTATAACTTCTGCTACATCACCGCGAGATCCTTCCTGTGAATACTGCCAAGCCTTGACAATATCTTCTTCTGTTTTGACGGTGCTTTGTCCTTTTCCACTAGAGGACATAAGCGGTTTTACAACACAAGGCATTCCTATTTCTATGATAGCTTTTTTTAACGCTTCCGCGGAAGCCGCATATCTGTAAGGAGCAGTTTTCAGTCCTAATTCTTTCGTTGCTAAATCGCGTATGGCTTTGCGATTCATGGTGTAATTTGCTGCCTTAGCCGAAGGTACTACTGTATACCCTTCTTTTTCATAAGTATATAAACGTTCGGTACGGATTGCCTCAATCTCTGGAATGATAAAATCAGGATTGTGTTTAGAAACAAGTGCATCCAATGCATCACCATCCAACATATTTATCACTTCATTTTGATGAGCGACTTGCATAGCAGGGGCATCGGCATAACTATCTACAGCTATAACATATTCCCCTAGGCGCTGTGCTGCTATAACAAATTCTTTGCCTAATTCTCCAGAGCCTAAAAGCAGTATTTTTTTTCGCATAGGCGTAAACTTAACTAAGAAACAGCCTTTTTTATTCTATCTACCGCTTCAATAATACTTTCGGTACTGGCTGCATATGATATCCGTATTGAATTTCCATTACCAAAGGCGTCACCAGTTACGGTTGCTACATTAGCGTGTTCTAAGAGGTACATAGAGAAATCTGATGCATTATTAATGGCTACGCCATTGAGTGTTTTACCGAAGAAATACGTCACATCAGGAAAAACATAAAAAGCACCTTCGGGTTCGTTACAGCTAAAGCCTTCAATCTCACTAAGCAATTTAAGAATGAGACTGCGTCTATTTTTAAACTCATCAATCATATACTGCACTTTGCTTACAGGTGCTTCTAAGGCTTTAATAACGGCTCTTTGTGCAATACAATTGGTGCCACTTGTAATCTGCCCTTGCATTTTATTACAGGCTCGTGCAATTTTACTTGGCCCTCCAATATAGCCAACACGCCAGCCTGTCATAGCAAAGGCTTTAGATACGCCATTTACTACTACGGTGCGTTCATACATATCTGCAAATTGGGCGATGCTATAGTGATTACCTGAATAATTAATATGTTCATAAATTTCATCACTTACCACAATAATATCTGGATATTTTTTCAATACATCGGCAAGTGCTCTTAATTCTTCTTTACTATATATAGAGCCACTTGGATTACACGGCGAACTGTACCAAAGCATCTTTGTTTTTGGTGTAATCGCAGCTTCCAACTGTTCTGGAATCATTTTGTAATCAGTATCGATAGAAGTTTTTACTTCTACAGGAACGCCTTCTGCGATCTTTACAATATCACTATAGCTTACCCAGTATGGACAAGGTAATATTACTTCATCACCTGGGTCAAGAGAAACTAAAGCCACATTTGCCAAGGATTGTTTAGCACCAGTTGAAACTACAATTTGTGTGGGCTCATAGGTTAAATTATTGTCCCGCTTGAATTTAGAAATAATTGCTTCTTTAAGATCGCCATACCCATCTACAGGTGTATAGGAGTTGTAATTCTGATTTATGGCTTCTATTGCAGCATCTTTAACAAAATCTGGAGTGTTAAAATCAGGTTCACCAAGGCTTAATCCAATGATATCTTTTCCGGCTGCTCTTAATTCTCTAGCTTTTGCCGCCATAGCCAAAGTAGCAGATGTAGCCATACTAGTTACTCTATTTGATAAGATACTCATTGGGTTGGTTGGTTTACTATATTATGAAGTCGCTATGGGTTGTGGCTTCATTCCCATATCGCGAAGGTGTCTAAAATGAGCCATTAGTGCTTTACGAGTAGTTTTATACTCATGGTAAGGTAAATTAAACTCCTTTGCTGTTTCACGAACTATCTTACTAATCTTGGTATAATGTACATGACTAATATGCGGAAAAATATGATGTTCCACTTGATGATTGAGTCCGCCAGAAAACCAATTCACAATTCTGTTTTTGGTAGAAAAATTAACCGTAGTAAACAGTTGGTGGATGGCCCAAGTATTTTTAATCGTACCTGTTTTATCAGGTAAAGGCATAGTGGCATCTTCTATAATGTGTGCCAATTGAAATATGAGACTCAAAATAACACCCGCCGTATAATGCATAATAAAGAAGCCTAATAGTATTTTCCACCAAGCTAGATCAATAAATATCATTGGGATTACAATCCACATGCTTAGATATATTATTTTGGTAAAAATAAGCGTGCTCCATTCCTTTTTAGGATTAGGAATTTTACCATAGCCAAGCTTGCGTTTTAAATAGCGCTTCATTTGCAAAAAATCAGCAGTAATTACCCAGTTAATGGTAAGTAATCCATAAAGTAAAAACGAATAATATTGCTGAAATCTATGTAATGTATGCCACTTTCCGTGATTAGAAAATCGCAAGACATAGCCTGCTTCCAAATCTTCATCATGTCCGTGAATATTGGTATATGTATGATGTAGCACATTGTGTTGAACCTGCCAATTGTAAACATTGCCAGCTAGAATATAGATGCTACTTCCCATTAATTTATTTACCCATTTTTTACTAGAAAATGAGCCATGATTGCCGTCATGCATAACATTCATTCCAATACCTGCAAGTCCAATACCCATCACAAGAATTAATACCAATTGTATCCAAGTAGGCATATCTAAGATTAGAAATAAGAAGTAAGGAACCAAGTACAATAAAAACATAATTACAGCTTTCAAGTATAGTTTCCAGTTTCCTGTGCGTTTTATGTTGTTATCTTTAAAATAAGAGTTTACGCGCTTGTTGAGCGTTCTGAAGAAGTTAGCAGAATCTGCACGTGAAAATTTTATTGGACTTTCCATAGTTTATTTTAAGTTCTCCTAAAAGTCATTTGAGTGTTCGGGGAAGGAGATCAACTGCATACCATTTAAACCCCAAAAATAGCCATAATCTTATCGTACTTGACCATTTTTTGCAAAAAATAACATTTTGAAATGGCTAATTTTGCAGCCTACGGTATCATATGGAATTAATTAAAAAATACTTCCCACAGCTTACAACAAAGCAAGAATCTCAATTTGAAATTTTAAAAGAATGCTATACCCATTGGAATGCACAAATCAATGTCGTGTCTAGAAAAGATATTGAAGAAATTTATTTGCGTCATGTTTTGCATTCACTAGGTATTGCAAAAATTCAAAGTTTTCTACCAAATGCTAGGATTTTGGATGTAGGTACAGGTGGCGGTTTCCCTGGAATACCTTTGGCTATACTATTTCCGGATACGAGCTTTCACTTGGTAGATAGTATTGGCAAAAAAATAAAAGTAGTGAATGCTGTTTCAGAATCTTTGCAACTACCCAACGTAAAAACTTCACATGCTAGAGTAGAATCTATTCAAGACAGTTTTGATTTTATTGTGAGTAGAGCTGTAACAAAAATGGAAAATTTTGTTCCATGGGTTAGAAATAAGGTAGCCAAGAAAAGCAAGCATGATCGTAAAAATGGAATTCTTTACTTAAAAGGCGGAGATTTAAGTGAGGAGTTATATGCTTTCGCGAAAGCGGAGGAATTCTTACTATCTACGCACTTTGAAGAACCATTCTTTGAGACTAAAAAAGTAGTCTACCTACCATTAAAATTCAAGGGAGCATAAAAAAAATCAAAAAAAATAAAGCTTCAGGCAACGTTTTTGATCATATTATCGTCTATACCAGTAGAAGCGGAAAAAACAAGACGTGAAAGTTGTTTCATTTTACATACCAGAGTCAAAACTTATTGCAAAAGCAAAAAACAATAATAGAGATGCTCAACGCAGGTTGTATAACAAATATGCGAGTAAAATGCTAGGTGTATGCAGACAATATATTAAAGACGTGCATCAAGCAGAAGAAGCGATGTGTAATGGTTTTTTAAAGGTTTTTACTAGGATCAATAGCTTTAAAGAAGCTGGCAGTTTTGAAGGTTGGGTGCGTCGTATTATGGTTAGAGAAAGTATTTCCTTTTTACGTCAACAAAAGAAACTTTTCTTCTTGGAAGAAGAGCATTTAATACAAGTCGCTCCAGTAAGTATTATAAAGAGCGAATTGGAAGTTGAGCACATCCAACAACTCATTGATGAGTTGCCACAAGGGTATAAAACCGTATTTGTGATGTATGCTATAGAAGGGTATAAACATCAGGAAATAGCAACTCTTTTGGATATTAGTGAGAGTACTTCAAAAAGCCAACTATTTAAAGCAAGAAAACAATTACAAGAAGCCTTGGCTAAAGAAAATAGACTGAGTTATGGCACCAATTAAGATAGAAGAGCATTTTAAAGAAAGCCTACAAGAACGTGGTATTAGTCCAAGTGAATCCGCTTGGGAGCGAGTTGTGAATAAATTAGACAGGCATCAGGAGGAAAAGCAGAATAGAAAGCAACTCTGGATGGCCATTGCAGCCAGTTTTGTAGGAGGTTTATTTATAGCCTCCTTACTGATTGGTAAATTTAGCAAGCCAATACCCAAAATTGAAGTGGTTGAGACATCTAATCAGGAATTTATTGAGGGAAATAAGGTAGTTAGTAGGACAGAATTCCATTTCCCTTCCGATATTATAGAGTCTACAGAAGATAAAGCAATTGATGATATAGTTACAAATGAGCATACTGTCGTCGTTGAAGAGCATATACCAACCCCCGTAACAACTAAAATTAAAAAAGTTGTTGTTCAGGAAAAAAATGTACTACCTGTCCAAGAGAATCAAACAACAGTAATCGCTGCAATAGATAATAAGCATGCAGAAACGGCTCAAGAATTAAGTAATAAGACTGAAGAAAAATCGCAATTATCAAAACTAGAAGCAGGTATTACTGAAAAGGTAAATGATGTAGTTGCAGAAGTTAACGCTCTTGAAGCAGAAAATATTAGCGTTAGTGATGCCGAAGTAGAAGCCCTTCTTATTATAGCACAGCGAGAATTATTAAGTGAAAAAATAATAAATCAAAATACGAACGAAGTAGATGCTACAGCCTTATTATTAGACATAGAAGCAGAGTTGTATCCAGAGTCATTTAGAAATCGGGTCTTTGAAGCGCTAAAAGACGGTTATGTAAAAACTAGAGATGCATTAGCCACTCGTAATAATTAGTCTAAACAGGCAGGTATTAAACTTCAATTCATCAATCATTAAGCGTGTAAAGCGCAAATCAATAAACAGTATGAGAACATTTTTTATAGGTGTGCTATTGGCACTCGTGGGAAATTTATACCCTAATCTTATCGCCCAGGAACATACAGAAAACGCTGAAATCATCATTTTAAAAAACAGGAAAGAAGAAGTCGTTGCAAATGAGAAGGAAGCCTTAAAATCAGAGATTCAACAGATAATGAATCAGCTTGCCAATGGCGAAATTTCTAGTGCTACCGCCAAAGAATTAAAACAAGCTGCTGCAGAGCTTACTGCCTTGAATATTGAAGCTAAGCTTGCCATAATTGACAATCAAATTGCCCTTATTCAACGAGGAGCTTATACAGATGATATTTTGCGTCGAGATGATAATAGTATTGTCAAGATTGTTACAGGTAAAAAAACTACAAAACATATAAAAAGAAAGTATAAATATGACAGAAGAACCACTTCATATTTGGTTTTTGCGTTAGGTCTAAATAATGCCATTGCCGAAGATCAAGGTTTAGATGATTCTCCATATAGTATTGGAGGTAGTCGCTTCTATGAATTGGGTTGGGCTTGGAAGACACGTGTGTTTAACAATGCAGGTTGGTTACGATTCAAATACGGGATATCTTTTCAGTTTAATGAGTTGAGACCTACAGATAATAGATTTCTGGTAGATCAAGGAGATCAAACGGTTTTGCAAGAAGGTACTTTTAACTTAGATCGCAGTAAATTTAGAAATGACAACCTGGTTTTCCCGATTCACTTTGAAATTGGACCTTCAAAGAAGAAAGAAACAGAAAACTACGTAAGATATTCTACGCACAAAAAATTCAAAATAGGCGTAGGAGGCTATGGTGGATTTAACCTTGTCTCTCGACGTAAAATTCGTTTTGATAATGAAGAAGGTAATCGTGTTCGAGAGCGAACACGAGATGATTTTAATGTAAATGATCTTATATATGGAGTAAGTGGATATTTAGCTTGGGGAAAAATAGCCCTGTATGCCAAATATGACCTTAATACTATTTTTGAAAATAACCCAATTGATGAGCGCAACATTTCTCTGGGTGTGCGATTTGATGTAGACTAGTGCTGTCTTTTTACCGAAAATCATGCTGCTATATTTGTATATATAGGCTACACTTTTGTCATCTAGTTTAGATGTTTTGATTACATCCTGTAGCTTTTTTTGCAGCGTATAATTTGATATTTTTATAGTTATCTTACATCACTTTTGATAGCTAAAGAAACCATAGATCATGTTTTTGAAACCGCCAGAGTAGAGGAGGTG
>CAZDFA010000042.1:0-18385 GCA_964504555.1 uncultured Flavobacteriaceae bacterium
AAAACACTTATTGTTCCACCGTTCCAACCATCTCCAAAGCTATCAAACATTTCTAGGGTATAATCGCAGGTAGAAGGATCACTACCTCTTTGATTACTAACAATTATCTCCTTGGAAGATTCAGACAAAATCTGTACACTTCTAACTTGCAGGTTTTCTGCATCTGAAAGAGTCAATGCTTTTTGTGCATTACCCATAAATGGGGCAATACATATTAAACATAAAATCAATGTAATTTTTCTCATAGTAAGCTGTTTGAATTATATTAGAAATTGGTTAATAAAATTTTAACGGGCTATTAAATTAATTTTAAACTTTCACTAAATTGTACATTTTGACATTTTTTCGATGAACCTATTGAAAAAGCCGACAATAAGCATTATGTCATGCAAAAAAACCAATAGTTCTGTCTAATTACATCCTTTCCAATTTCATTTGCACTATAATCCTTAGCTCAAAAAGTTTGAATTACTTCAGTAAATTAAGCTAACTTACCTCCAGATATTTTAGTTTTATTTTTTCAATGAAATTTAATACCAAAACAATTCACGGTGGCCAACAGCTCGATAAAGCATATGGTGCTGTTATACCTCCTGTTTATCAAGTCTCTACCTATGCTCAGTCTTCCCCTGGAGAACACAAGGGTTATGCTTATAGCCGCTCAAACAATCCAACGAGGCATGCATTAGAAAGTGCACTTGCAAGCATAGAAAATGGAAGCTGCGGCTTGGCTTTTGCTTCTGGAATGGCGGCAATTGACGCAGTACTAAAACTTTTAAAACCAGGAGATGAGGTCATTTCAACTACAGATATCTATGGTGGCACGTTTAGGTTATTTACTAGGGTTTTTGAAAATCTCGGTATCAAATTCCATTTTATAAGTGCAGGAGACACGAATAACATAAATAATTATATAACCAACAAAACCAAACTCATTTGGGTTGAAACTCCAACTAACCCTATGATGAATATAATAGATATTGAAGCTATTTCTTTTTATACCAACAAGAGTGATATACTATTTGCTGTAGACAATACATTTGCAAGCCCTTATTTGCAGCAACCTCTTGACTTAGGTGCGGATATTGTCATGCATAGTGCCACAAAATATATTGGCGGGCATAGTGATTTGGTAATGGGGGCTCTTATAGTTCAAGATAAAGGTCTGGCAGATCGGTTACATTTTATACAAAATGCAAGTGGAGCCATTCCTGGTCCTCAAGATTGTTTTCTCGCTTTACGCGGAATAAAAACCTTACATGTTAGAATGCAACGTCATTGTGAGAATGCTCGAGTTGTAGCTCATTTTCTCAAATCGCAGGCAAATGTAGATAAGGTTTATTGGCCAGGATTTGAAGATCACCCCAACCATAAAATTGCCAAAAAACAAATGAGCGATTTTGGAGGTATGATTTCCTTTACAACCAATGAAGATTCAATAGAGCGTACTTTCAAGGTCTTAGAAAAATTTAAAATTTTTACTCTTGCCGAGAGCCTTGGTGGTATCGAATCACTAGCAGGACATCCAGTGTCCATGACTCACGGATCTATACCAAAGGCGGAAAGGGAAAAAATTGGAATAAAAGATTCTCTTATTCGTTTAAGTGTAGGGATAGAAGATAGTAAGGATTTAATTAGTGATCTAAAACAGGCGCTATATTAAACCTCAGTTGAAGACTAGACTCCTAGGTAATAAATATAACCTACATTAAGCCAGAAAATCCAATCATTTGCCCTGTTTTGTGGGCGGTTAGATGGATTTAAACCATCTACCCAATTTGAATCATACCAATGCCATCTTGCATCTATTACAAGATCACTAAGAACATTTAATTTATAACGTATACCAGCACTCCATGTGATTGCAAACGTGGATCTTGCGGTATCATCTATCCCACCGTAAATACCATCTCCAACTAAAAAAGGATCAAAAACAACATCAGTAGAAGTTGGAGTTATTTCTCCCTGAGAAGACATTACCGAGGGATTAAAATTTACAAAATGAATACCAAGACTAACATAAGGAGCAATTGGAAAAGCTCCTGCGCTAAAATCACGAATACTCAAAGGGAAATACTCTAATTGAGTTCCTATTTCAAAAACCGATGATCTACCTGTCATATCTCTCAGGTCTCTCCCCTCATCAGTATTACTTTCAGCAAATTCTCCAAAGTGACTAAGTTCTGTTGAATGAAAATCTATTTCATTTCTAACTTTAAAATGGTCATTAAAATAGGTGTTTCTGGTATAGCAATTACAGTCGGCCTGATAAGAAAAATTAAGATAATGTACAATGCCTATACCAAATCCTGTGTTACCAGCATTAGTAGAAAAATCCCCTCGCACACCATAATCTGACTGAAAAGCAACTGCTCCAGAAATAAAGCCTATTTCGTGGGAAAAGCCAAATTGAGCCTGAAGCCCAATAGGAAATATAAAGTAAGCCATTAAGGCTACAATTAATACTGAGGTGCGCATAAGTAGGTTTTTTAGGAATAGCAAATATATAAAATCTAGTTAAACAACGAAATTTTTAGGATATTATGCAATGTAATAGCCCAAATTTAACATTATGCCTTATTATTTTAGTGATTTACTAAATATAGTAACCAAAAATTATAGATATCGTATATTTGAATAGCGAAAATGGCTTTTTTGTAGCAATAACATATTATTAATCAACAGAATAATGTCAGATATTATAGAAAATTTTGTGAAAAAGGTTGAAAAAAGCAACCCTAATGAACCTGAATTTATGCAAGCAGTCATGGAGGTTGCAGAGACTGTAATCCCATTTATACAAGAAAACCCCAAGTATCAGGGCAAAAAACTCCTCGAAAGAATGGTTGAACCAGAGCGCACCATTATTTTTAGAGTTCCTTGGACGGATGATAGCGGTGAGATTCAGGTTAACAGAGGCTATCGTGTCCAGTTTAACAGTGCCATTGGCCCATATAAAGGTGGCTTGCGATTTCACCCGTCGGTAAACTTGAGTATCTTGAAATTTCTAGGTTTCGAGCAAACATTCAAAAATAGTCTTACCACACTTCCAATGGGTGGAGGAAAGGGTGGTTCAGACTTTAATCCTAAAGGAAAATCAGATTCAGAAGTGATGCGTTTCTGTCAAAGCTTCATTACTGAACTTACAAGACATATTGGTGGCAATACAGACGTCCCTGCAGGAGACATAGGTGTTGGTGGTAGAGAAATTGGCTATATGTATGGGCAATACAAAAGATTGAGAAATGAATTTACAGGAGTGCTTACAGGCAAAGGCCTGCCCTATGGTGGTTCGCTTATTCGCCCTGAAGCAACTGGTTATGGAAATGTTTATTTTGCGCAAAGCATGCTTAAAACCACTGGCACCTCAATTAAGGATAAAACAGTAGTCATTTCAGGCTCGGGTAATGTAGCTCAGTTTGCTTGTGAAAAAGCTATGCAACTTGGAGCCAAGGTGGTGACTTTGTCCGACTCAAGTGGTTATGTTTTGGATAATGATGGTATGACGGAAGAGAAATTAGCTTTTGTCAAAGAGCTTAAAAATGTCCGCCGCAGTCGCATTAAAGAATATGTAGTGCAATATCCTGAAGCTCAATATTTTGAAGGTGATAAGCCATGGGGTGTTCCTTGCGAGGTAGCCTTACCTTGTGCAACACAAAACGAACTAGATGAGCAAGCAGCTAAACAGTTAACAGCAAATGGATGTATTTGTGTAGGTGAAGGAGCCAATATGCCCTGCACTCCAGAAGCAATAGCGCATTTCCACGATAAAAAAATTCTCTTTTCACCAGGAAAAGCATCAAATGCGGGTGGTGTTACGACTTCTGGTCTGGAAATGTCTCAAAATAGTATGCGATTCAATTGGACCGCCGAAGAGGTAGATAAAAAATTGTACGACATCATGTTAAATATTCATGAAGCCTGTGTGAAATATGGCACACAAGAAGATGGCTATGTAGATTATGTCAAAGGAGCCAATGTGGCAGGTTTTGTAAAAGTTGCTGACGCTATGTTGGCACAGGGTGTTGTATAATTCTTAATGATTTATTTTAATATTGGGGGGTGTCAAAAAGATGCCCCTTTATTATTTAATCTAAAACCATGCAATAATTGTATTTTTAGAGGGTTTTACTCTCTAAAAGAAAATCTCAACTATTGAAAGCATTACATTCCTTTATAATCTTAATTATCTCTTGTCATATTGCAATGGCACAAGATTTTTCAGATCAATGGACAGGATTCTTTTCCTTTAATAATACAAACGATATTGCTACTGGCGACAATCAAATTTATGCTGCTTCTGAGAATGCAGTTTTTGTTTATGACCTTCTTAGTAACGAAATATCAACCATTACAACAGTCAATGGTCTTTCAGGAGAACAAATTTCTTCCATTTTCTTCAGCACAAATTTTAACACCTTATTTATAGGTTATGAAAATGGATTGATGGATATTCTCGTTGAGGGCGATACTGATGTGTTAACAGTCGTGGATATTTTTAACAACCAATCCATCCCTCCTAACGAAAAAAGCATTAACAATTTTATAGAATTTAACGGCTTTGTATATATATCCACTGGATTTGGTATTTCCTTATACAATGTTGATCGATTAGAATTTGATGACACTTATTTTATTGGTGATAACGGATCAAGGCTTAATGTGGTTCAAATGGCAATTTTAGATGAATATATTTATGCTGCCACTACAGGTTTTGGTATAAGAAGAGCCATACTCGAAAATGATAATCTTATAGATTTTAATAATTGGAATGAAGTACAAGCCGGCGATTTTGATGGTATCGTGACTTTTGATAATGTTCTTTTTGCAGCTACAGATAATCCCAATATTATACAATCTACAGACGGTTTAAATTGGCCTAGTTTTAATAACCTCCCAGCTAGAGCCCGTTCTCTATCTGCCAATGATGCATTTTTAAACATTACACTTCCTGAAAGCGTACGCATTTTTAATACGCTGAGCAACACACCTACAAATATAGGTGCTCAGGCTAATTTTGTTAATGATTATGAAGCTTCTGTAATTATAGATGACATACTTTTTATTGGTACTATTGGCTCTGGAGTATTAGAGATTCCTTTTTCAAATCAAAACCAGATCGTACAACTACTACCCGATGGTCCCGAAGGGAATAATCCCTTTTTTATTGAAGCCGTAGAAGATGAACTCTGGGTGGTTTTTGGCGAGTATACCGTATCCTATAATCCATTTCCATTAACTAGGAGAGGAGTTAGCCACTTTGTATTAAATCAAGGATGGACAAATATTCCATTTGAATCTCTTTTTGAAGCTACTGATCTGGTGAATATTGCAATAAACCCTCAAAATACTAATCAAGTATTTATTAGCTCTTTTAGAGATGGATTATTGGAAATTGTAGACAATGTTCCAACAAACCTATTTGATGAGAATAATAGTACTTTGGAAGAAATATTTGACAATAATGGTAATATTATTCAGGAAGATGTGCGAGTTAATGGCTTAGTTTATGACAATCAAGGAAATTTATATATCAATAACTCAAGGACTCCCAATGCCATTCATATAAGAACGCAAGAAGGTCAATTTACCCCAGTTTCCTTGCAAGATGTGCTTCCAGATTTTGCAGGCACAAATGGACTAGACGATATGGTTTTTGCCAACGATGGGAATCTTTTTGTTGCAACAAGTAATAATGGTATTCTTGGCTACAATCCCAATACAGGTGAACAAGCTCAAATATCAGATGCCGAGGCAGCAGATACACCTCCAGTAGACGACATTCGCGCCCTAGTTATTGATGATAATGGTACACTTTGGATAGGAACCCGTCGTGGATTGCGTGTATTATTTGCACCTTCTTCTATTTTTACAGAAAACAGCGCACAACTGCAACCCATTATCATCGAAGAAAATGGTATCGGCCAGGAATTAGTAAATGATCAAGCGATAACAGATATTTTAGTAGATGGTCAGAACAATAAATGGATCGCAACAGTAAACTCTGGCGTGTTTCTAGTCTCTCCCACAGGCCAAGAAACCATTTTCCAATTCAATGAAAATAATTCTCCCTTGCCTACTAATAATGTGCAAGACATGGCTATAGATCCAGTAACAGGAACTGTATATTTTGCAACAACGCAAGGATTAGTTGCTTTTAATGGCACAATTACTGCTCCCGCAGAAAATCTTGATGATGTCGTTGTTTTCCCTAACCCCGTTAGACCAAACTTTAATGGTGACGTGACAATTGAAGGACTTACTGATAACACTAATGTAAAAATTACCGATTTAGTCGGAAATCTGGTTCATGAGGAAAACACAACGGCAGGGAACATTACCTGGGATACCACAGCATTTGGAAGGCATCGTGTAGCTTCAGGGGTCTATCTTATTTTAATAACTGGTCCAGAAGCCCAGGAAACGCAAATTCGAAAATTAATGATCATTAGATAATGCTTATCAAAACAGAAGGCATTGTTCTATCTTCTTTAAAATATGGTGAAGCTGACTTAATTGTAAAATGCTTTACCAAAAAATATGGTCTTAAATCCTACTGGTTGCCCAACATTCTAAAAGCCAAGAAAGCCAAAATAAGAGCCTCCTCATTTCAACCACTTGCCCAACTTCACATTGAAGCATTTCACAAAGACAAAGGCGGTTTAGAACGCATAAAAGATGTAAAACTGGCCTACCCCTTTAAATCAATGCATCTGGATGTAAAAAAAGGAGCAATTGTATTTTTTATTGCAGATGTTTTACGGTATGCTATTCAAGAGGAAGAAGAAAATAGCCTGCTTTTTGATTTTCTTCAAAACAGCATTCAATGGTTAGATACCGCAAATTACGCCCCCAACTTTCACCTTCTTTTTTTAGTAAAGCTAACTAAATATCTAGGATTTTATCCAGATATTCAATCTCTGAACTTGGATTACTTTAATCTTTTAGAAGGAACTTTTGAGAATAATGATACCAATATTCACTGCACATCTGGGCCAGAAGTAACTTCCCTAAAACAGCTATTAGGCACAGAATTTGATGAGCTAGTCCACATCAAATCAAATCAAGAGCAACGAGCAGATGTGCTAACTATGCTTTTAAGGTATTATCAATTACATTTGCACGGTTTTAAAAAGCCAAAATCACTCGCTGTTCTCAATGCAATATTTAGTTAATGCGGTATCTCACCTTACTCATACTTCTACTTTCTAGTACCACATTTGCTCAAAAAGTCACCGTTCTTGATGCAGACACACGTGAACCTATTCCTGGTGTGACTCTTTTTAATCAAGATAAAAGTAAGAGTGCCTTAACAAATTTTGATGGTCAAGCAGATATATCTGCCTTTAGCGCTTCTGAAATTATCATTTTTTCAGAAGTTGCACATCGCCCAACACGCTATCCTAAAGATCAAATTGCTACCACCTTTAAGTTTAAAGTATTTCTCAAACAAAAAGAAAATACTTTGGGTGAAGTGGTACTCTCAGCATCAAAATTTGCACAGAGCAAAAAGAATATTTCTCAAAAAATTGTTGGTATTTCTAGTGATCTGGTAGCACTAACCAACCCGCAAACCAGCGCTGACCTGTTAGAGAAAAGTGGTCAGGTCTTTGTTCAAAAAACGCAGTTAGGTGGTGGGAGTCCGATCATAAGAGGATTTGCAACAAACAGATTATTAATCACCTTGGATGGTGTGCGTTTTAATACAGCAATTTTTAGAGGTGGTAATGTGCAAAATGTAATCTCTATAGATCCATTTACCGTAGATCGCACAGAGGTAATCCTAGGTCCTGGCTCTGTTGTTTACGGCAGCGATGCTGTCGGTGGAGTCCTGAATTTTTATACCAAAAGACCTAAATTTTCTAGAAATGATAAGTTAGCCGTTTCTGGTAATGCTTTTGCGAGATTAAGTAGTGCCAATCAGGAAAATACTGGGCATTTTGATATAAGCCTTGGAACCAAGAAATGGGCATTTTTAACGAGTGCAAGTTATTCTGACTTTGAGGATCAACGGCAAGGAAGTAACGGTCCTTCTGATTTTGATCGCATAGATTTTGTACGGCGTATTAATGGAGAAGATGTTGTTCTTCAAAACGAGGACGTAGACGATCAAATAGGTTCAGGTTTTAGCAGTTATAGTTTTGCACAAAAAATACGCTTCCAACCCAATTCTCTTTGGGATTTCAATCTAAGTATATTGTATTCGACCACCTCAGATTATGATCGTTATGATCGTCTTTTTCAAAGAGATGAAAATGACCAATTGGAATTTGCAGAGTGGTTTTTTGGTCCGCAAGAATGGTTTTTAAGCAGTTTACAAATTAACAAAGAAGGGAATGGTAAGTTATATGATCGAGTGCAAGCTACTGCATCTTATCAATACTTTGAAGAAAGCCGAAATGACAGACGTTTTGGGAACAATTCTTTACGTACGCGCGCTGAGCGTGTAAACGTATTTTCTGGTTCGTTGGATTTTATAAAAACATTGCGCAACCCTAGAAATAAACTGTTTTATGGCGCGGAGTACGTCTATAATCATGTAAATTCTAATGGTTCAAGACGAGATATTGAAACGGGTGCCTTTGAATTAACTAGCACGCGCTACCCTGACGGGTCAGATTGGCAATCTTTGGCAGCCTATGTTTCTGGACAATTTCAACTGAGTCCCAAACTAAAATTAAATACTGGTTTACGCTATAATCAAATTTTCATTTTTGCAGATTTTAGAGGCAATAACCTGTTTTTTGATTTTCCATTTGAAGAATCCAATTTAAGTTTTGGTAACGTTACTGGTAGTGCTGGTCTTAATTATTTTCTCTCCAAAACAGTGACCTTAAAAACCAATCTATCTACTGCTTTCAGGGCTCCAAATATTGATGACCTAGGGAAGGTTTTTGATAGTGATGATGGTGATCTTGTGATTCCTAACCCAGATTTGAGAGAAGAATATGCCTATAATGGTGAAGTGGGTGCCTTCTTTAATTTTGGAAATTATATAAAACTAGATGTAAACGCATACTATACCATTTTGGATGATGCTTTGGTGCGCAGAGATTTCACCCTAAACGGATCTCCTGTGCTAGAAGATAACGGAGAAGTGTTTGATATTGAAGCTATTCAAAACGCGAGCACCTCTCAAATATGGGGTTTTGAAGCGGGCATCGATATCAATCTGGCAAAGATTACGCCTGGTCTAAAAATTACTTCGCAATATAACATCATTCGCGGTACTCAGGAGGAGGAAGATGGCTCTTTAGTCCCTGTCCGGCACGTATCTCCAGATTTTGGCAACACCCATTTAATCTACAGTAGAGGGAAATGGACGTTTGATGCCTACGCTGTTTATAATGCGCAGTTTGAGTTTGAAGACCTCTCCCCTGAGATAAACGATCGTCCCGAACTTTTTGCACGTGATGCCAATGGTGATCTTTTTGCGCCACGCTGGCATACTATTAATCTCTCTGCACAGTTTAAACTTAACCAACATTGGAATTTTACGGCAAATCTTGAGAATATATCAGACCAACGTTATCGCTCCTACTCTTCTGGTATTTCAGCAGCAGGAAGAAATTTTATCCTTGCTGCCAATTATTCGTTTTAACGATTTTGCTTAGGCAAAAATTTATTTTGCACCAGCAACCACAATAACACATTCGCCTTTTGGAGGATGCTCTTCATAAAAAGTGACCAACTCTTCCAGACTGCCTCTTCTCGTTTCTTCATACAT
Organism: uncultured Flavobacteriaceae bacterium; assembly: GCA_964504555.1. Classification (GTDB taxonomy): domain Bacteria; phylum Bacteroidota; class Bacteroidia; order Flavobacteriales; family Flavobacteriaceae; genus Dokdonia. Next base: position 9,728 of record CAZDFA010000042.1, read on the forward strand.
TTTACTAAGCTCTCGAGATACCGACGCTGGTCGTTCAGCTCCAAAAACTGTTACTAATTGAGTGAGTGTCTTTAGTAATTTATGAGGAGATTCATACAGTACAACTGTTCGTTCTTCTGTTGCTAATTGTTGCAGCCTACTTTGCCGTCCTTTTTTTACAGGTAAAAAACCTTCAAAAACGAAGCGATCACTAGGTAATCCACTATTGACCAATGCCGGCACAAATGCGGTTGCTCCAGGAAGACATTCAATTGGAATACCGGCCTCAATACAAGCTCTACCTAAATAAAATCCTGGATCTGAAATTGCCGGAGTTCCTGCGTCACTTATCAAAGCTATTGTTTGCCCAGATTGTAATTGTTGCACTATTTTTGGTGTAGTTTTATGCTCGTTATGCATATGATGACTGTGGAGGGGCGTGTCAATTTCAAAGTGCTTTAGTAATTTTCCGCTGGTGCGGGTATCTTCGGCCAGAATGAGATCTACTTCTTTTAAAATCCTAATGGCTCTTAGTGTAATATCCTCCAGATTACCAATAGGTGTAGGCACTAAATAGAGTTTTCCCATACTATGATTTTGTAAGCTGAAAAGACTTATTTGAATTTACTATGGACTTATTCAAATCGATTTTCAATAAGCAATAGAAACCGTTCTTCTAAAGCTTCTTTTCCTTCCCAATTATTATAGTCTGGCTTCACCATACTGTGCACAAAATTCTTAGATTCTTGGACACTATCAAAGCTTGTTAATTGAGAAAGTACGCGATTGTAATCTACCTCACTCCCATCAAATAGATGCTTAACAAAAGCCAATTTATCATTGAGCCCTATTTTAAAACCATCCTTCAATTTGTCATTGAGGTTCTTAGGTTTTGCAGCTTCTACTGGATCAAAAATTGGTATTTGTGCAAATTCACCACCTATCTCGAGCATGTCATTTTTTACATATCCAGAAGCAGGTTCCATGGCTCCAATGCGCTCATCAATTGGATCTGTTTCCGCAGGCATTTGCGCTACCATATTCTTTATTTTTTCTATGACAGGTTCATGCAAAGGTTCATCTTTATTGTAAGAGGTTCCATCTGGTCTATGATGATCTTCTTTTTTTGCTTGGCTATCAGCAGGAGCTTCAAAAACCAAGCTGCCTTCTTCGTTTTGACTAAGGATTGTTTCTAGCTTTTCTTCTAATTTAGCAACTGTAAAGGTAGGTTGCGTCCCTGTTTCTAGTTTTTCCGCGTAAGCAAGTATCGCCAATTTCTCATACAATTCTTGAGCCGTCTGGGCTAGTTGCTCATAAGGCTTGTCATCTTTTAATTGTAAAATCTTATGTGCCAAACTAACCAATTCTTGTCGCAATGCTTTTTTCATAACTTTATAGAGTATATCGGTAAAACGTCCTGTTTTTTGATAAATTTACCGCAACTATATGCCAATCGTAAAACCACATACTTTTGGTTTAGAAAAATACGAAATGTTTCTCGAAAATACAGTAAATCATAAAGAGCAATTTGGATGGATTGAGGTTATATGCGGCTCCATGTTTTCTGGCAAAACCGAGGAATTGATTCGCCGATTAAAGCGGGCGCAGTTTGCAAGACAAAAAGTTGAGATTTTTAAACCTGCTTTAGATACTCGTTATGACGAAGAAAAGGTGGTTTCTCACGATGAAAATGAGATACGATCTACACCAGTACCTGCAGCTGCAAATATTCCCATTTTGGCTGACGATTGCGACGTGGTAGGCATAGATGAGGCTCAATTTTTTGATGATGAAATTGTTAAGGTTTGTAATGATCTGGCCAATCGAGGTGTTCGGGTAATTGTGGCCGGCTTGGATATGGATTTTAAAGGAAACCCATTTGGTCCTATGCCTGCTCTTATGGCCACTGCAGAGTATGTGACCAAAGTCCATGCAGTGTGCACTAGAACCGGAAATCTTGCCCAATATAGCTACCGTAAAAAAGCAAATGATGATCTTGTCCTATTGGGTGAAAATGAAGAGTACGAGCCTTTAAGTAGAGCAGCTTATTATAAAGCTATGCTTAGAGAACGACTTAAAAAAATGGAGGTAAATGATGTGGAAAAACTACCTAGAAAAACACCTAAGCCATCTAAAAAAGGTGCTTAATAATGTAAATGTATGAGCAGTACTCGACTTGAAATTGATCTCAAATCACTCACTCATAACTACACTTTTATAAAAAGTAAACTCTTAGATCAGGTTTGTATGATGGCTGTGGTCAAAGCTTTTGGTTATGGAAGCGAGGCCATTGCTGTGGCAAAACATTTAGTAAAACTTGGTGTAGACTATCTTGCGGTGGCCTACGCCCCAGAAGGAGTAGCACTGCGTAAAGCAGGTGTAAAAGCACCTATCTTAGTTTTACACCCACAATCTGATAATTTCAAATTGATAGTAGATCATTACTTAGAGCCCAGTCTATACAGCGCCAAAATTCTAAAGGCATTTATAACGTTCTTGTCTAAACGCCCTAAAGACCGGGAAAGTGAATATCAAAAAAACTATCCCGTACATTTGAAATTTAACACAGGTTTAAATCGGTTAGGCTTTTGGGAACATGATACCCCTTGGATATTAGATCAACTCCTTAATACAAAGGCAGTACACGTGAAATCTTTATTCTCTCATCTTGCAGCTAGTGAGGATATTCAGGAAAAAGAATTTACGGAAAATCAAATTAACAGCTTTAAGTCTATTGCTCAAACGATGACTGAAGGTTTAGGGTATAAACCTTTTTTGCACCAGAGTAATACCTCTGCGATACTAAACTATCCGAAAGCGCAATTTGATATGGTGCGCACGGGTATTGGGCTTTATGGGTATGGAAATAGCAATGATGTTGACCAGCATCTTAAACCAATCGCTTCCTTAAAAACAGTAATATCACAAATACATAAGATAGAACCTGGCGAAAGTGTAGGCTATAATAGAGCCTATTATGCTGCAGGTTTTGAAAGCATTGCTACCTTACCAATTGGTCATGCCGATGGTATGCCCAGAGCTCTAGGCAACGGTAAAGGTTCTGTTCTAGTAAATGAGAAAGAAGCTCCCATTGTTGGCAATGTGTGTATGGATATGCTCATGATAAATATCACAGGAATTGATTGCAAAGAGGGTGATGAAGTACTGCTATTTGGGCCAAGTCACACTGCTCGAGAAATGGCAAAAAATTACAATTCTATTTCCTATGAACTACTCTCTGCGGTTTCTCAACGTGTAAAACGTGTTATTCTTCGATAAGATGTATGCAACCTAATGTTTTGTTAAAAGATCGTTCTTTTTTATTAAATTAGTCTCTTAATAATCAAAAACCATTAAAACATGTTAAAAGAGTTTAAAGATTTTATAATGACGGGCAACGTTATTGATTTTGCCGTTGCTGTTATCATGGCTGGTGCTATTGGAGCCGTAATTAACGGTTTCGTTTCTAAAATTGCTATGCCGCTTATTGGGTTAGTTACCGGAGGTGTAAGTTTTTCGGATAAATTTTGGACTCCTGGAGATACTGTTTATAAAACAGTCGCAGAGGCTAAAGAAGCTGGTGTAGCCGCTGTTGAGTACGGTGCATGGATAGATACTATAATTAGTTTAATTGTTGTAGGCTTTGTGATGTTCTTAATTGTTAAGGCATACAACAAAACCAAAAAGCCAGTGGAAGCGGCTCCTGCAGGACCATCTGAAATTGACTTATTAACTGAGATCAGAGACTCATTGAAAAAATAATGTAGTTGCCACTACACTTCATATTGTAGTAATTAAACCGCCCAACTCTGGTTGAGGCGGTTTTTCTTTTAATTATTTAACAAATTTTGTAATATTTAAAAGAAACGACTGTTTTAATTCTCTATACTTTTGTACTCTTATTTCAATTAAAACATTTTATGCGAGTAGCCGTTGTAGGCGCTACCGGGATGGTAGGCCAAGTGATGTTAAACGTTTTAGCAGAACGTAATTTTCCAATAAGTGAATTGATACTAGTGGCTTCTGCCAAATCTGTAGGCAAAAAAGTTCAATTTAAAAATGAATCCTATTCAATAGTATCTATGCAAGATGCCATAGATGCTCGTCCAGATATTGCCATTTTTTCGGCAGGAGGCAGTACTTCTTTAGAATTTGCCCCCAAATTTGCTGAGTTTGGCACGACAGTTATTGATAATTCATCGGCATGGCGTATGGCGCAAGATAAAAAACTTGTAGTGCCAGAAATTAATGCTGATACCCTTACATCAACCGATAAGATTATAGCAAACCCCAACTGCTCTACCATACAAATGGTTGTTGCTTTGGCCCCTTTGCATAAGAAATACAAAATCAAACGTTTGGTAATCTCTACCTATCAATCGATCACGGGTACGGGCGTTAAAGCCGTTCGTCAATTGGAAAATGAATATGATGGCGCTCAAGGCGAAATGGCATATCCGTATCCTATTCACCGTAATGCAATACCTGCTTGTGATATATTTGAAGAAAATGGATATACCAAAGAAGAACTAAAACTGGTTCGCGAAACACAAAAAATATTGGATGATCGTAGTATTGCAGTAACAGCTACAGCCGTCCGCATTCCAGTGGTTGGAGGTCATAGTGAATCTGTGAACATTGAATTTGAAAATGATTTTGATATTGCTGAACTTCGTAAATTACTTAGCGATACCTCAGGAGTAACCGTACAGGATAATCCAGACACTAATACGTATCCTATGCCTATTTATGCCGAAGGTAAAAATGACGTGTTTGTAGGTCGAATTCGCAGGGATTTTTCTCAGGAAAATTCACTCAATATGTGGATTGTATCTGACAACCTTCGTAAAGGTGCAGCCACAAACGCTGTACAAATTGCCGAACATCTTATAGCAAACAAGCTCGTTGTCCAAACCAATCCAGTGAATGCCTAATATTTAATTCTCAATAAATCTGGAAACTCCCTTTAATTAAGGAGATATTTTATTTTAATAGCATTGAGCAGGAAAGTAAAAAGTAAGCAATTTTAACATCTATCGACTAAGCGCCCATAGCAACCAAAAAACTAGACTCAAATGAAAATTTTAAATCTTATTCTCAGATTAGTATTAGGCCTTTTACTTGTTGTATTTGGTGGTAATAAATTTGCAAATTTTCTGCCTCCTTTTGCTTTTGAAGAAGGCGGCAAAGCTCAGGCTTTCTTTGGAGCGCTTATCGATACTGGCTATATGCTTCCGCATTTAATAGGCGGGCTTGAAGTTGTAGTAGGTCTATTACTACTCATTAACAAATGGACCCCGTTTGCTCTTGTAGCTTTAGTGCCAATATCGGTAAATATTATATTATTTCACGGTGTTTTGGATCCAGCAAATATTGGTCCTGCACTATTAGTAGCAGGAATAAACACTTATTTGATTATCAAAAACTGGGATAGTTATCGTCCTATGTTTGCATAGTAATCACTAGATTAGAAACCATACAAAAAAGGCTTGCGTATTGCAGGCTTTTTTGTTTTTCGCGTAAGCATACAAAGTGGTATCTTTAAGTTCAAAAAAATAGTATAACCTAAGTTTTCAAAAACTCCTGAAAAATGAGAAAATTACTCACCTGCCTCCTAATAATCTCAGTTATTGTAGCTTGTAAACAAGAACCATCCGAATCTAGAAAAGAAATGGCAATTACTTACCATACCACAAAAAAAGTTGATACTGTAGACACCTATTTTGGCGAAGACGTCCCTGACCCGTTTAGATGGTTGGAAGATGACCGTAGCAAACAAACTGGTGATTGGGTGAAAGCACAAAATCAAGTGACTTTTGATTATCTAAACAATATCCCATTTAGGCAACAACTTAAAGATCGCCTAGAACAGTTATGGAATTATGAGCGTCTAAGTGCTCCTTTTATTGAAGGCGGTTACACTTATTTTGTAAAAAATGACGGGCTGCAAGATCAATCGGTTTGGCACCGATATAAAACAGGAGAAGATGCAAGTATGGCAAGTATTTTTCTTGACCCAAACACCTTTTCTGAAGACGGCACAATCTCCTTGGCAGGAACAAGCTTTTCACGCAATGGGAAATTACTCGCTTATAGTATTTCAGAAGGTGGTAGCGACTGGCGTAAAATTTTAGTAATGAATGCTGAAACAAAAGAATTGATTGAAGACACCTTGGTTGACATTAAATTTAGTGGAGCATCTTGGTATAAGAATGAAGGATTTTATTATTCAAGTTATGACAAACCTAAAGGGAGTGAACTTTCTGCTAAAACAGATCAACACAAAGTATATTATCACAAGCTAGGAACTGCCCAAAGCGAAGATCAATTAATTTTTGGAGCAACACCAGAAGAAAAACACAGATATATTGGTGCTGGCGTGACCGAAGACGATCGCTACCTTATCATTTCGGCAAGCGTCTCCACCTCAGGAAACAAGTTGTTTATTAAAGACCTTAGCAAGGCAAATGCGCCCTTGGTTACCATATTGGATGAGACCGATAGTGACACCTTCATTTTGGAAAATGTAGGTTCAAAACTATACCTAGGTACCAATCGAAATGCACCTAACAATAAAATTGTCACGGTAGATGCTGCCAACCCAACCCCAGAAAACTGGGTAGATTTTATTCCAGAAACAGAACAAGTCCTAAGCCCATCAACTGGTGGTGGCTACTTTTTTGCCGAATACATGGTAGATGCTATTTCTAAAGTAAAACAATACGATTATAATGGCAATATGGTACGTGAAGTGGTATTGCCAGGAGTGGGTACTGCAGGTGGATTTGGTGCTAAAAAAGAAGAGCCCGAACTTTACTATAGCTTTACCAACTATAAGACTCCTAGCAGTATCTATAAATATGATATAAAAGCAGGGACTTCTGAGCTGTATAGAAAACCAGATATAGATTTTAATCCTGATAACTATGAGAGTAAGCAGGTTTTTTATAACTCAAAAGACGGCACAAAAGTTCCTATGATTGTCACCCACAAAAAAGGAGTTAAACTCAATGGGAAAAACCCAACTATCCTATATGGTTATGGAGGGTTTAACATAAGTCTAACGCCTAGTTTTAGTACAGCCAATGCAGTATGGATGGAGCAAGGAGGTATTTATGCTGTTCCTAACTTAAGAGGTGGTGGTGAATATGGCAAAAAATGGCATGTTGCAGGAACAAAATTACAGAAGCAAAATGTATTTGATGATTTTATCGCTGCCGCGGAATACCTTATCGCCGAAAACTATACCTCTTCAGATTATCTAGCCATTAGAGGTGGTTCCAACGGAGGCTTGCTTGTTGGCGCCACAATGACGCAACGTCCAGATTTAATGAAAGTGGCATTGCCGGCGGTTGGTGTAATGGATATGCTTCGCTATCATACATTTACAGCTGGCGCAGGATGGGCTTATGATTATGGTACAGCAGAAGACAGTAAAGAAATGTTTGAATATTTAAAAGGCTACTCGCCTGTACACAATGTAAAAGCTGGTGTTTCTTATCCTGCCACCTTAGTAACTACTGGAGATCATGACGATCGTGTAGTGCCGGCACACTCCTTTAAATTTGCTGCCGAATTACAAGAAAAACAGACGGGCAACTCACCCACCCTTATTCGTATTGAAACCGATGCTGGTCACGGTGCGGGCACTCCAATAAGTAAAACGATAGAACAATTTGCAGACATCTTCGGATTTACACTGTACAATATGGGCTATGAAGCGCTACCTGATAAAATAAAAGGTTAGGGATTTTTTCGATCTTATTTTAAAAGGGTGAACAGTATTGTTTGCCCTTTTTTATACCAATTCAAACAACTTTCCTGGTAACGGCCGTACCACTCCTTTTAACTCCATATTCAATAATAAGCTTGCTGTTTTATATGTAGGAAATTCGCAGTTAAGGGCAATGATATCCAACAATTGCTTGTTACTTTCCTTCAGGTAATGAAAAACTTTACGTTCATCTTCGTCTAGTTCCACAAACAATTTCTTTTGTACAACTGGTGTTTGCTTTTCTTCCAAAGACCAATTTAAAATATACATTATGTCTGCAACTGAGGTTAGTAAATGTGCTTTTTGTTGTTTAATTAAATTATTGCAACCCTCGCTTTGTTTATCATCTACCCTTCCTGGAACTGCAAAGACATCTCTTGAATAACCATTGGCCAATTCGGCGGTAACTAAGGAACCTCCCTTTGCTGCACTTTCTATAACAATAGTAGCTTCACTTATACCCGCTATAATACGATTACGTCTTAAAAAATTGGTATGCACAAAAGGGTCACTACTCCAAAAATCGGTCATAAAACCGCCATTTTCTTCTACCACTTTGACATATTTTGAATGTACTTTAGGATAGATTTGATTAAGACCATGACCCAGAACTCCTATTGTTTGAAGTTTGTGGTCAATTGCAGCCTTGTGAGATAAAATATCAACGCCATATGCAAATCCTGAAACAATAATAGGATCCAAAAGAGCCAATTCTTCCAAGAAGTTGGCTATAAAAGTGGCTCCAGCCCTTGTGACTTTACGAGTACCCACTATACTCAAGATGCGTTTTTGATTTAATTCTATATTACCTCGAGTAAAAAGAACAATAGGACTATCAATACAATGTTTTAGTCGTTGAGGGTAGCCTTCATCCTGATATGTAGTAACCTGAATGTTATTTTTAT
>CAZDFA010000043.1:0-16081 GCA_964504555.1 uncultured Flavobacteriaceae bacterium
ATAAAGTTATGCCTGAAACGACCAAGCTTACTTTTTTGAATAGCCTATTTTTCAAGAATTTATATAGCATTAAATGAAAAAGAACAAAAAAGAAAAGCCATAAATATTGAAGTTCCAGCCACTGTAATAATCAGTATTTCTTGTATAATATCCTCCTATGACTTCAGTACATAGACCTAACCATAAAATGAATGGCGCAAAAACTAAAGGGGTGTGTTTGTACTTTTTCCATTGTGACTGTACAATTATGCAAGTAATTAGAAAGAAAACCTCATAAATCTGAAACATAATTCTGTAATATGCTATTTCAGAAATTGTCTTTAAGTTTATTATTAAAGGGATAATACAGTGTTATACCACAAAAAAGGGTAGCTGCCATAATTAGCCAAAAAATTACGATTTTTTCTTGCTCCATATAAAACCAAATGAGAAGATTAAATACATTAAAATAACAACAATGCCGTGTATTTGCTGAAGCCAAGGCCCTAAAAGAGGATTATCCTCTCCAAATGTTATTCTTGAGAATAGTATGATTGGTGAAGACACAAAAAAAAGGAAAAACCCTAGAAGGAAATATGTAAATAGCTCCTTAAACGGGCTAATGATTGTCTTTTTTTGAAAAAGACTAAAGAGATAAATAGATAAAGATACTAAGCCCAATATTGGTGCTATAATTTTAGCCGTAACCCAAGGCTCTGCTAACCCTCTAGTGATTATCATAATAAAGTGTAAGATCAAAGTCATTGCTAAAAGGATGTAATTCATCCTTTTATCCCTAACTGTAACTACATAGCAAGTGCAGCACCATATCACAAAAATGCTGGTAATTAAACCATAAATATTAGATAACTCATAGTATATAACTCCTTTTTGAAGCAAAAGATAAGAGGCAATAGAATGAATTACTACATACCAGAGATAATAAATAAATAACTTAAGTGGTGTATGCTTGTATTTGAAATAATAAAAAGTAGCCAGAATGGCTGCTAAAAGTTGTATAAAATGAACCACGCTTCTCATAGAATCGATTCTGACTATTTTTTGCTATTCAACACTTTTTCTTTATTATTCTAATTTCTTAGATGTGAAAATCATTTGGGTCATTTGATGGCGGTGGCGGAGGCAACTCCCAATCATTGCCAGATAAACTCTGTATGCTAGAAAGTCTATTATTTAAAACATCACCGACGGTTACAGCTCTCTTGTTCGTTCCAATTGTTTGTATAGCAAATGAAATCTCTCCAATGATTCCCGAAAAATTTGTAGTGGGGTTAATAAAAACAGTATTTGCATCTGGCTTCAAAGGGGTTTTGCTAGATGGAAATTTGCCCTTTGGATTTTTACCAAAGTAAACACGTAAACCCTCTATTGTGACTCCTGCATCACTTGCTTCTTTTTCAATAAAGCTTAGGTAATCTTTTAGCTCTTGATAGTCTATAGTTGCAAATTGCGTTTCGCTTGCAGAACGCATATTATTTTTAAAATTTGCGTAAAGATCATTGGCATCATCAATTGAAATAATGTTGTTCGGTACTGACATACTACTTGAAATTAGGGTTGCTAGTATTTATTGAAGGAATAAAACTAGTATATTCTTAGAAGCTAGACTAATTGAACATAAAAAAAGGGGCAAATGCCCCTAAAATTATGTAGTCTTTTTCTGTTAAAACTCCGCATAACCCGGAAATCTAGGATAAGGGATCACATCTCTAATATTTGTCATACCCGTTACAAAAAGAACCAAGCGTTCAAAGCCTAAACCAAAACCGCTATGTACGCAAGTACCAAATCGCCTTAGGTCCAAATACCACCACAATTCTTCTTCTGGAATCTCAAGGGCAGCCATTTTTTCTTTGAGCACTTCTAGGCGTTCTTCACGTTGGGAGCCCCCTACAATTTCTCCTATTTCTGGAAACAATATATCCATAGCTCTCACAGTTTTTTCATCTTCATTAAGACGCATGTAAAAAGCTTTGATTTTGGCGGGATAGTCGTATAAAATTACGGGACATTCAAAATGTTTTTCAACTAGAAAGCGCTCATGCTCACTCTGCAAATCAGCTCCCCATTCATCAATAGGGAATTTGAATTTCTTCTTTTTATTGGGTTTGCTATTTTTTAAAATATCAATAGCTTCAGTATAACTTACTCGTTTAAAGTTGTTTTCTACTACAAATCGTAATTTATCACGCAAGAGCATGTTGGCACGCTCTGCCTGAGGTTTTTGCTTATCTTCTTGTGCCAATCTATTTTCAAGAAATTCTAAATCGTCCTGGCAATGTTTTAAAGCATAGTTCACCACATATTTGATAAAATCTTCGGCCAAATCCATGTTGCCATTAAGATCACAAAAGGCCACTTCGGGTTCTATCATCCAAAACTCAGCAAGGTGTCTCGATGTATTACTATTTTCTGCCCTAAATGTAGGGCCAAAGGTATATACCTTGCCTAGTCCTTGTGCATAGGTCTCAGCTTCCAGTTGACCTGAAACAGTAAGGTTTGTTTCCTTGCCAAAAAAGTCTTTGCCATAGTCCACGGTTCCGTTTTCCTTAGTCGGCAAATTATCATTTTCTAATGCGCTTACCCGAAATATTTCACCGGCACCTTCAGCATCACTTCCTGTGATAATTGGTGTATTTACATAGTAAAACCCATTTTTATTAAAATACTCGTGTACCGCAAAGGCAAGTTTGGAACGTATGCGCATAATAGCGCCGAATGTATTTGTACGTACCCGCAAATGTGCTTGTTCGCGCAGTGTTTCAAGTGAATGACGCTTGGGAGATAAGATGGTTTTCTTAACTTCTTCAGTACGTGCATCTCCGTCTATTGAAATTGAGCTTACTTGTAATTCAACTCGTTGTCCTGCTCCTTGACTCTCTTTCAGGACGCCTAAGATAGTGATGGCAGCTCCGGTTGTAATCCTATTAAGGAGGACTTCATCTGTATTTTCAAAGTCTACAACACATTGTATATTCTTAATTGTAGAACCATCATTTAATGCAATAAATCGGTTGCCGCGAAATGAACGTACCCAACCTCTTACAGTGAAGGTCTTGCCTATAGCGTCACTTTGTAAAACATCAAGTATGTAGGAATGTGTCATGGTTTTAAAAATTTGCGGTAAAGATAGATTTTTGTTTTTAGGAACATGGGACTCAAATGACAATTATTGTGACTTTAATAGATATAACAAATGCGGTAATTATTTGTTTGCACAATAACTAAAAGTAAAATACCCATTTTCGGGTATTTTTGGTGTCAAATTTCTAACTAATTTTGATATCAATCAAGTAGTAATTGTTCAAGTTGGGGGACTTGTTCAATATTATTAGTTACAACGGCACCTGTCTCTTTAGGCGGGTGCTTTAGTTTTCTTCTGAATCAATAATATTGAGTGTCGGTTTTTTAAGGACTTTTTTATTCGCAATATTTCGCTCTAGCGAAAGTAGTAGTGCTGGCAGCAAAAGGAGATTAGCGAGCATAGCAAATAACAGAGTAACACTTACAAGGCCTCCGAGCGCAACAGTACCTCCAAAGCTACTTATCATAAAAACCGAAAACCCAAAGAACAAAACAATTGATGTATAGAACATGCTTACCCCCGTTTCACGAACAGCATTGTATACTGATATTTTGATACGCCAATTGTTAGCCCGCAACTCTTGCCTATACTTAGCTAAAAAATGTATCGTATCATCAACCGAAATTCCAAAAGCAATACTAAAAACTAAAATAGTAGAAGGTTTAAGAGGCACGCCCAAATAACCCATTAATCCAGCTGTAATAAGAAGTGGTAGCAGGTTTGGTATTAGAGATATAAGAATCATTCGAAAAGATCTAAACATCCATGCCATAAAGAGCGCTATCAGAAGTATTGCTAAGGACAAGCTGATAATCAAATTAGTGACCAAATAGTTGGTTCCTTTCTGGAAGACTAATGCCTTGCCTGTGAGTGTTACGTTATACCTATCCTCAGGGAAAAGGTTTTTTATCTTGTTTCTAAGGTTTTCTTCGGCACGTTCCATTTTATCAGTTCCTATATCCTTCATAAAAGTGGTAATGCGTGCGTATTGCCCCGTGCTATCTATATAAGCATTTAAAAGGTTGGCATCATTAGAAAAACTATCTGTGTAGGGAAGTATAAAATTGCGTTCGTTGCTTGATGGCAATTGGTAATATTTTGGCTTGCCATTGTAATAAGCTTGTTTAGTGTACTTTACTAAGTTTACTATGGATATTGCCTTGGATAATTCTGGCTGTTCTTCAATTGTTTCTGATAGCGTTTCCAAACGCTTGAGTGTAGCTAATCTCATGACACCGTTTTTTCGCTTAGTGTCTACTAGAATTTCCAAAGGCATAATACCATCAAATTCTTTTTCAAAGAAACTGATGTCCTTAAAGAATGGTGCTTTTTTAGGCATATCTTCAATAATACTTCCTGAAATCTTAATCTGATTAATTCCTATAAGACTGGCTATTAATAATAAAATACTTATTGAGAAAATTGCTATTTTATGTTCTTTTACCATATTCACCATCCAACTTACAAACCCGTCTATCCAGCGTTTACCTAAATGTTTTAGGTGTTTTTCCTTTGGTGGTGGCATATAACTATAAATGATAGGGATAATAAGCAGGGAAAGTAAAAATATGCCAATGATATTAATGCTTGCTACTACACCAAATTCCTTGAGCAAGGCACTTTTAGTAAGCATAAAGGTTGCAAAACCTGATGCTGTAGTCAAGTTTGTCATTAATGTGGCGTTCCCAATTTTAGAAATTACGCGCTGGAGCGACAGTACTTGATTGCCATGGTTTTTATACTCCTGTTGGTATTTGTTAATTAAAAAGATACAATTAGGGATGCCAATTACAATTATGAGCGGTGGAATAAGTGCCGTTAAAACTGTGATTTCATACTTTAACAATCCTAGGATACCAAAGGACCACATAACACCAATAATAACCGTTATCATAGAGATTATGGTAGCTCTATAGGATCGAAAGAAAAAGAAGAAAATTAAACTTGTAATCAGCAGTGCCGCCCCTACAAATATGCTTATCTCATCAATGATATTTTCCGAATTCAACGTTCGTATATAAGGCATCCCACTAATGCGAACATCTATATTGTACTTTGCGCCATATTTCTGTTCAAATTCATCTAATAAAGGAACAAACTTGTTCACTATAAAGTCTCTCCTTATAGCAGTATTAACAATATCTTTTTTTAGATATAAAGCCGAACGTATGGTGCCTGTTTCCTTATTGTAAATTAAATTCTCATAGAAGGGGAGATCATTAAAAAGTATTTTTTTATAGTGTTCGGCTTGCTTGTTTGTTGTTACGGTATCTGGTATAAAATTTTCAAATTCAAATCGCTTTGGATTTTCCTTTTTACTTAGAAGTTTGAGATCTTTTAGGGAAATAGATAGAGCTACTTCTGGGAATGAGTCAATTTTGGTAGCTAGTTCATTCCAAGCATTTAAAACCTTTGGTGTAAATAAACTATCATTTTGAATCCCTAAGACAATGAGATTACCTTCCTCTCCAAATTTGTCTAGAAACGCATTATATTCAACATTTACAGGGTGATTGTCTGGAAGTAGATTTGCCTCGGTATAGGTGAAGCGCATATGCTGCCACTGGTAACCAAAAAATATGGTTAGCCCAATAATTAAAAGGAGGATAAGTGGTCTATTGCGTAAAATTATACGGGCTAAACGTTCCCAAAAACCTAAACTTAAAATTTGCGACATGAAATCTTTACTGGGGCAGCAAAGGTATTCTTTTTATTAAGGAAAATTAGTATAAAATATAGGGGATATAGATTTCTTTAGCAATCCATAAATGACTATCAAACAGTCATAATCTCCTTTTCTTTTGAGCTGAGTATATCATCTATTTTTTTGATGTAACTATCTGTTAAAGTCTGTATATCTACCTCTGCATTTTTTTTCTCATCCTCAGAAGCATCATTAAACCTTTTTATGTCATTATTAGCATCTCTGCGATCGTTGCGCACACGTATACGAGCATCTTCAGTCTCAGATCGAGCCTGCTTTACAAGGTCTCTGCGTCGTTCTTCTGTGAGTGGAGGTACATTAATGATTATACTTTCTCCATTATTCATTGGGTTAAATCCCAAATTGGCATTAATAATAGCTTTTTCAATTTCAGGGATCATCGCTTTTTCCCAAGGTTGAATTGAGATTGTTCGGCCATCAGGAGTAAGGACATTGGCAACCTGAGCTAGAGGTGTTGGACTCCCATAATAATCTACCATAACACCTTGAAGCATGTTTGGGCTAGCTTTGCCAGCTCTAATTGTTAACAGACGTTTTTGCAATTGTGCAATTGCCTGATCCATTCCTTCCTTAGTTGTCTCTAAGGTAATTTCAATGTCTTCGCTCATAATTTGAAAATGTAAAACACAATTTTACAAAAATTGCACTAGATCGATTAAATTATAGATTCACCGTAGTTCCTATTTTTTTGCCTTCTACTACTTTTAGAAGATTACCTTTCTTATTCATATCAAAAACGATGATTGGCAGTTTATTTTCCTGGCTTAAAGTAAAAGCAGTAGTGTCCATAACTTTAAGCCCTTTTCGCAATACATCGTCAAAAGTTATAGTTTCAAATTTTATTGCGTCACTATCTTTCTCTGGATCTGCAGTGTAAATCCCATCGACTCTTGTTCCTTTTAAGATTACATCAGCCTCAATCTCTATGGCTCGCAATACGGCAGCAGAGTCTGTTGTGAAATAGGGATTACCAGTTCCTCCACCAAAAATAACCACACGTCCTTTTTCCAGATGACGTAAAGCTCGACGTCTTATAAAAGGTTCTGCTACCTCATTAATTTTAATGGCCGACTGTAAGCGGGTGGGTATTCCTGCATCTTCCAAAGCATTTTGTAGGGCTAAACCATTTATTACTGTTGCTAACATACCCATATGGTCACTTTGGACTCTGTCCATCCCTTTACTTGCTCCAGCAACTCCCCTAAAAATATTGCCACCTCCAATAACAACGGCTACCTGAATACCTTTATCTATAACAGTTTTAATGTCTTCGGCATACTCAGTAAGACGCTGAGGGTCAATACCATAAACCCTGTTTCCCATTAAAGACTCTCCCGAAAGCTTAAGAAGTATTCTATTGTATTGCATAATTATTAGAATTGAACAAATATAGCTGTTTTGCAATAATGCATTCACTAAGACCGTTAGGAATAAGGAATAGTAATTACTTATCTTTACATTATATTTTTTAATAAATTATACTATGAAATTTAATTGGAGTTTTTTATTTGTTGGTTTGATTTTGTTGTTAACAAATTGTAGCGATGATGATGATGAGAGCACGCCCGCACCTGGTGGTTCAGGAATTGGTGAGGCTATTGCTACCTATAGCCTTACACTAGAGACTAATTTTACAGAAGCAACACATCCAACAGATTTTCCTTCTGGAGCTATGTTTGGTCCTTTGTTTGGGATAGCTCATGGTAATGAGACTACTTTGTTTAGACAAAATCAGATTATTTCTGATGGATTTAGAGCTTATGTCGAAAATGGAGACACTCAGACTTTAAGTGTAGAATTAACTCCTAATGATGATGAAACTGCAGAAGAGAATTTTGCTATTGATATCAATACAACTGGTGCAATTGGCCCTGAGAATTCAATGTCATTTGAAATCAGTGTAACTCCTGATACGACATTTTTAAGTTTTGCTGCCGTTTTGAACCCAAGTCCAGATTGGTTTATCGGCATTGATAGTTTTGATCTTTTAGGCGGTAACAACGTATTAATTGAAGAAGCAACTATGGACTTGTTTCCACTTGATGCTGGATTTAATGATGGTGCAACTTATACTGAAGAAGGGTCATCAGAAAATAATGGAGTATCTGTGATAACTGGAGACCCTTTTATTGCGGACCCTAATCTCCCTTTTATTAATCCTTTGGCAACATTGACAATTACAAGGATAGATTGATACAGGGTTTGAAATAACACCAATAAAAAAACCGCTATATTCAGCGGTTTTTTTATTGGTGTATTATTACGTTAAAATTATATAAGCGATACTCGTTTAAAACCGGAAACACTTGTATCTCCCTTACTAGAAACATACTCTGCAACATTCATGGCTTCATCCATAATAAAACGCTGATCTAACAAGCACTTTTCATGATCTAAGGTAGTATTGTCCGAAACAAAGCGTTCTAATTTGCCTGGCACAATTTTATCCCAAATTTGTTCTGGTTTGCCTTCTGTTTTTAATTGCTCTTTTATACTTGCCTCGGCTTTTTCCATAACTTCGGTAGTGAGTTGAGCCATAGATATATATTGAGGAACATTTTTCAAGGTTTTTCCCAAACGTCCTAATTCTATATTTTCTTTTTCAATAGCAGCAATGCGGGCTTCAGTTTCTGATGCGACAAAAGCAGGATCAAAATCTTTATAGGATAAAGTAGTTGCTCCCATAGACGCCACTTGCATAGAAACACTTTTAGCTACTTCTGCTGCACTATCAATTATGGTAGATAACCCTACAAGAGCTCCTATTTTTTTACCGTGAACATAAGAACCAACAAATGGTGCTTCTAATATTTCAAATCCTCCTATTTCTAATTTTTCACCAATCACTCCAGTTTGCTCAACTAGTTTTTCAGCGACTGTGAGTCCTCCAAAATCTGCAGCAAGTAGCTCATCTTTAGAATTAACCCCTAGGGCAATATCTCCAATCTTATTTGCTAATTCAACATAAGATTCATTTTTGGCGACAAAATCCGTCTCACAGTTAAGAGAAACGACAACACCTCTTGTGTTTTCTCTGTTTATTTTTGCTACAACAGCTCCTTCAGAAGAGTCTCTATCTGCTCTTTTCTCTGCAACTTTTTGTCCTTTTTTACGGAGTACTTCTATTGCTTTGTCAAAATCGCCTTCGGCTTCTACTAATGCTTTTTTGCAATCCATCATACCTGCACCAGTAGCTTTTCTTAGTTTATTTACATCTGCGGCTGTAATATTTGCCATGTCTAAATAGTTTAAAAATGAAAAAGTCGTTCAATGAAATTTCTGTTGAAATGTATCAAACGACTTTATAAAGATTATTAATTTAAATTTATTCTTCTTCCTCGCTTGAAGCAACTACAACAGGAGCTGGCTCTACCTTTTTTGGAGTCTTTGTTTTTTCTGTGGCTGGAGGAGTTGCAGCAGCTTTTTCGCCACCTTCTTTACCAGCTTTACGTTCTGCTAATCCGCCTTTTACTGCATCAGCAACATAGCCTAGTATTTTGTCTATAGACTTTGAAGCGTCATCATTTGAAGGAATTAGATAATCAACTTGACGCGGGTCAGAATTGGTATCTACCATTGCAAAAATTGGAATGTTTAATTTTTGAGCTTCTTTAATTGCAATATGCTCGCGCTTGATGTCTACAACAAATAGGGCTCCAGGAAGTCTGGTCATATCGGCTATAGAGCCAAGGTTCTTCTCCAACTTTTCGCGTAAGCGGTTCATTTGCAATTTTTCTTTCTTAGAAAGCGTGTCAAAGCGACCGTCTTGCTTCATACGGTCAATGGTTTGCATTTTCTTTACCGCTTTACGAATAGTCACAAAATTAGTGAGCATACCTCCAGGCCAGCGCTCTGTGATATATGGCATATTGGCTGAAGCTGCTTTTTCTGCAACAATGTCTTTTGCTTGTTTTTTGGTAGCTACAAAAAGTATTTTTCTACCAGAAGCTGCAATTTTATGAAGCGCTTTTGATGATTCATCAATTTTTGCAGCAGTTTTGTAAAGGTTGATGATGTGTATACCATTGCGCTCCATATAAATGAAGGGCGCCATATTGGGATCCCATCTGCGAGTGAGGTGTCCAAAGTGTACACCTGCGTCTAATAATTCTTTGACGTCTATGTTTGCCATTTTTGTAATAGTTTACGTTCTGTTGACTTTATAGCAACCTTAGGAACTAAGGTTTAGATGCTAAACTAATTCTCAGGATTAACTGAGATAACAACAATTTGATTAATATTTTTTTGAACATATGCAAATAACCAATTGACCATTTGCGTATTCCAATTAATAAATTGGAAATTAACGTTTAGAGAACTGAAATTTCTTACGTGCTTTTTTCTGCCCAAATTTCTTGCGTTCTACCATACGAGGATCTCGAGTTAATAAACCTTCTGGTTTTAGTATTGTTCGGTTTTCCTCATTTACTTCACACATTGCTCTTGATATAGCTAAGCGAACAGCTTCTGCTTGTCCTGTTATACCACCGCCATAAACATTGACCTTAATGTCAAAGTTTTTCTCATTTTCAGTTAAAATAAGTGGTTGATTCACTTTGTATTGTAAAGGCGCTGTGGTGAAATAGGAAGCTAAATCTTTCTTATTTACAGTAATGTTTCCTTTGCCTTTGGAAACATAAATTCGAGCTACAGCGGTCTTACGACGACCAATTTTATGAATAACTTCCATTATTTAATATCACTTAGATTAATGACTTTTGGTTTTTGTGCTTCTTGACCGTGCTCTGCTCCTGCATATACTTTTAGGTTGCGAAAAATGGCACTACCTAATTTATTTTTAGGAAGCATGCCTTTTACAGCTTTTTCAACTAAGCGAGTTGGGTCTTTATCATACAACTCTTGTGCCGATAAACTTCGTTGACCTCCTGGATAACCAGTATGGCGTATATATGTCTTTTCAGACCACTTTTCACCTGTCAAGTTAATTTTTGCGGCGTTAGTAACAATCACATTGTCTCCACAATCAACATGAGGCGTGAAATTGGTTTTGTACTTACCACGTAGAAATTTTGCTACGATAGAAGACACTCGACCTAATGATTGACCTGCAGCATCAACAACTACCCACTCCTTAGTGACTGTCGCTTTATTTGCAGATACAGTTTTATAACTTAATGTGTCCACAATGTACTTTTTTTAATTAAACATTACTATATCCCTGTATAAACAGGCGTGCAAAGGTACGCAAACTTTTTTCTTTAGCAACACCATTGAACAATAATTATAAAGGAAAATTGATCAATCATTCTGCATACTCCAAATATATACCAAATCTTCGGATAAAGTTACTCATTAGTTATAATTGCTTCTTTAGAAATAATCTCAAAAATCCAATTCCATTCTCCAAAAGCTTTCTTTTCGTAAATAGGTTTCATACTCAAGTTATGCTCATTTGCAATGTGTTGTATTTTTTCAATGGCACAGTCTTCTGATAAAATCATCCAAATGCGATTTTGGGAGGTATTAAATGCAGGAAGTTGAGAAAAGAGTTTATGAAAATACTCAAAATTTTCCCCGCAAAACCAGGCTTGTTGTTTTATAGTTTCTGGATTTTTAGGATAATAGGGTGGATTGATTATAATAAAGTCAAAAGTCTGTCCTTCCAACTTTTTAAAAAGATCAGAATGGACGCAATTTACGGGTAATTCATTCGCTTTTGAGGCGACTTGAAGATAGTCTAAAGCTTTTGGATTAATATCTGAAGCAGTAACCCTTGCATCTTTTTGTTTCGCGTAAAGCGAAATAACCCCACAGCCACAACCTAATTCTAAAAAGGATTTATCATTAAGTTCAAATGAAGAAATATAGTCCAGTAAAATTCGGGTGCTAATGGTTAAATGAGGTGGAAATACATCAGGATGAACCATAACCTTAATCCCTTTATAGGAATAGGGGCGTGGTTTGCGATAATAAAAGGCTGCTCCTTTTCGTAAAAAAGGATGCGTAAACCATTTAATAGTGTTGCGCAACGCACTCATAACTACTCGGCATAAAAGCCCTGTAATTCAGGCTGGCGGTACTTCCAGATTTTGTGTAAGGCCTTAATCTCATAAGGATATTTGTAGATATCGTTTTTATATCTCAGGGCCGATACACCGCGTAGCAATTTCTTTTTCATTCCTTTAATTCTAAAGTCTGAAGCTGTAGGATAATACCCATTAAGCACAGTTTCAAAATTCATAATTTTATCTACCATTTCTGGCGTTAACCAGGGTGTTAACGGATTTTTACGCAGATCAAATTTCTCCCAAGCCGGCGATAGCCAATCTTCTAGTGTTTTAGGAAAACTAAAGCCTGCGCTTTGAATTTGCTCATAAAGTTCAGAACCTTCTGTGGCAACAGGACTATATAGGTAAATAATAATCTCGGCATCAGGATTGATGGCCTTGATCTCTTTAATAAATCGAATGTCTTCATCTATCTGTGCCATTACTTTTTCAGGAGTTTCGGCAGGCATACCTAAGACAAAAGAAAACTCAGGGATAATACCGATAGGATATAACCTTGCTGCAAAATCTTTAATACCTTGACCAGTCTGAGTACCTCCTTTATTCATCTGTTTGAGCACTTCATCATTCCCTGTTTCGGCACCTAGGAAGATCATTTTACAACCAGCCTCTCGCATAAGCTCTAGATCTTCATCACTATACTTGTTTATAGTATCAATACGACCTTCTCCCCACCATGTAAGCCCATCGTTTTTGACCAACTGGGCAAACTCAACAACCCGTTTTCTGGAGGTAAAGAAATTATTGTCGTGAAACTCTACAGCATCTATACCATAATTGTCTATAAAATAGCGTACATCAGCATATACGGTTTTTGCTGTTTTTGCTTTCCATCGTCCTTCAAAAATGGGAACCACAGCACAAAAGGAACAAGTAAATGGGCATCCTAAACTAGAATGATAGGAGAATGTCTTCTTGCCCAAAAAGGTTTTAACCAAATAATGATTTAAATCATAAAATTGATTCAGAAAGGGATAGGGTAAGGGTGGTAAACTGTCCTGATCCAACAGTTTTTCTTTTGGAGTTTGAATAAGTGTACCTTCCTTATCTTGATAGATTAGATTTTTAATTGTTTTTAGCTCATCCTCTTGATCGTTTTCTAGGGCATCTATTAATGCAGGGAAAGCCATATCACCTGGGCCATTTATAATATAGTCAACATAGGCCGCTTTTATAGAAACCTTATACTGATTGGAAGCAAAATAACCACCCCAAATAGTTACACTATCGGGATAGCTTTCTTTGATCTTTTTTGTGTACGGAATAGCTTGTTGCAATTGAGGTCCTGGCATCACTGTGGTGCAGAAGTATTTAAACTCGCCAGTGTCAAAATATCGTTTTATCTTTTGCCAGGCATCACGCTCTAAATTGCCATCTACAAAGACAAATTTATACTTTCCGTAAATCGCTGCACCTACCTGCAAAATCGTGTTGGGAATACGGTGCTTGGCATTGGCACTTCGCGGATTGAAAATTAAAACTTTATTAGAGCTTGCCATGATCACAAAGATATTAGCTTTTTACAATTTTACGATGCGCTGCACTTCCTGAAAATCGGGCGCTTCCATTTCAAAAAAGTAAATACCAGTGGCAAGGGGCGTAATGTCCAGATCAAAGGTACCTTTGAGCGAGCTTCCCTCTCTAATTAACTGTCCATTCATATTAAAAATTCGGTATGAAAAAGGCCCATTAACATTTTGAGTTGCTATAGTGAGTAAACCTCGTGTTGGGCTGGGGAAAGCCTGCATGCTACTTTCCAAGTCTAGGTTTAATTCAGCTACTGGTGGAGGTGGTGTGTTGCTAAAGAAAAAGTTGATTTCACAATTAGGTTCAGTTCCAATTCCTGAAAAATCTGGATCGGTAAAAATAATATTATCACTAAGATCAACAACACCAGAAACATTTATAAAGCCATCTTCCACAATAATTTGAGCCGAAGGATCAAAAGTGATGGTATTGGTATCCAAACATAATTGTGACCCATTACGAATAATAAGTTGAGCGTCTCGCTCCATAGTAAGACCACTCTGCGTTTCAAAAAGCATCGTAGTGTTTTCATCTAATAGCAGTGTTGCACCTTCAGAAATACAAAAATACCCTCCAGAAACTACCTTAAATGCTGATGCATCAGAAAATAAATTAGTGACTAGTGAAGTGGTCTCTCTTTGTGTGCTCTGCGTTTGGTTTACAGTTAATGTAAACCCTTCATCTAGGATGATTTGCTCTTCTGCTGGCAGCAAAATATTACCTGTCATTCTAAAGTCTTGTTCTATATGACCATCATCATAATCAACGGTTATTTGAATGTCATCACCCAATCGTTGTGATGTAAAAGAGAGGCTGTGCAATATGGTTGGTGATAATGCTTCTATTCCATCATCTTCAATAGGTTCAAAGGGATTATTGGATTCAAAATCATTATAGTCAATAAAGTTGCTTATCGGCGGATTGGTAAAAGCGCTGTACTTCCCATCGGGTAAATCTACATTTGCTGAATTGCGTCCAAAAACAGCTTCCCCTTCTACAGCGCGTATGGTTGCAAATTCATTACCACCACCGCCACTGTTTACAGTTGGTAAATGGCTTACAATTCCATCTTCATTTAAATCTATTCGAAAGCCAGTAACTGTTGCCGATTGACTATAAGCATTCTCAGCAACGGGTGTCACATCGACTAAAAAAGGAGATTGATTGCGTATTATTTCGCGTAAGCTAAAATCAAAAAACCCCTTGCCATCCATAATTCGTGTGCCGTTAGCGCCGTCTACAAAAAGATCAAAAACATCAGTTTCTTCGCGGGTGGCTGCTATGCGTTCAAAAAGGCCATAAAGCCCTTCATTTGAGACTGGGATGGGTATTTCATTGGGAGCACTGTTGGGTGGTTGGGTAATATCACTGTCTGGCCGAATGCGTTGGTAAAAGGGATTGTTAGTATCTGACCGAAAGGTGAGCCACAAAAATTGATCTGGCGTATGTGGTAGTGCCAGTCGCATAGCATCTCCTGTTTGCATAAAATCACTAAGGGTGTAGGTGCCATTATCTTCGGGGCTGCTTAGGTTGTGGGTAATATCTATCCAACCTGCATACCAGCGTTCCCAGGCGGTCGCTAGACTTGAACTCCGACCATAATCCATCATACTCCAATCTCGCGAGGCGTATAAACTGCTGCCGTGTACCGTGTTTTCTAATGCCGTATGTGGTCGTAGAATAAAATTATGAGATAGTTCATGAACAAAGAGCCTTCGTAGATTATCAAAATCATCAGTAAATCGTAGCAGTGTAAAACCACCTTGTTGTGCTATTGAAAAGCCATTATCTAAGGTGAAATCTGTAAATAAACTCGCTGCTGCGAAAGCGCCCGTACTCAATATTTCTGGTGAGAATGGAAAATCACCAATCCCATTGACAGGTACTGGAAAATTAAGTTGATAACGGTACGCTATGGTTATAAAATCGATAACCCCATTTGGGTTAGGTGATTCATCAGATGCCGAAGCATCTTGTGTCCACCCTGGACGTTCTGGTCTAATATCAAGGCCTAAAGCTGCCCAGTCCCGATTGGGGAATCTATTATTAAGTTCTTCAAAAACTAGGGTATTAAGATCAATACCAAATATTACTGGAGGTGTGCCTGATGCTTTGTCACCATTTACATCTATGGTTAATAAAGTCGGATTGCCTTCATCATCTTTGAGCGTTTCATAAAAAAGCCGAAAATCCCCATTGGACATATGGTAAAAGAACTCAGAGATATTACTCTGTGCACCTTGTGCAGGATTACCTATTGGACTAAAATCGCTGTCAGCTTGCGCAGCAAAATCTATACGTCCTGTGGTGGGATCGACCAAGTCCGGGAGTTGTCCAGCTGGCCAGCCATTTAATGGTTGGTTAGTATCTGTTGCGTCTTCAAAATCTACAAAAATGGTGAGTACCCGTAAGTCTCCGCGAGGCGTAAAATCAAAACCATTGGTGGAGAGCGAATCGCCTTTAGCAATACGTTGTGCTCTCTGAGAAATGGCCTTGGTATCTACAATGCAGAAGCCGTCTTCAGTATGTTGGTGAATTTTAGTTTGACCAATTCCTGACTGCGGTATAAACCAGCAAAGTATTCCTACCCATAACCATTGAATTTTCTTTGTCATACGCACCTATAAAAATAAGAAAAATGTAAGGGTATTTTTAGGTAGTCGGGATTTGAGAAGGATTTTACAAGGAATTGTGATACAATTTTTAGAAAGCACT
>CAZDFA010000043.1:16181-18185 GCA_964504555.1 uncultured Flavobacteriaceae bacterium
GGCAATAAACCTCCACTAGATCTTAGGTCATTTCGCAGTTGTTGTAACACCTTAGAGTGCCAGATTTCTTTCAGGGATTCGTTATATAGATTGCCAAGAGTGAGATTATAGCAACGCCCGTGAGCAGGAATCACACTACCATCAGACTTGATCATGATATTTCGGTAAATGTCATTGCAGCCACGTCCTATCTTTAAATGTGGTTTGTTATAGAATCTATTAATTTCTTCTTCAGAAATAATGTCTGGAGAGAAGGTGACTGGAAATGAATAGTTGTTTTCCTTAATGGTGAGTACTTCGTTTTGAAGAATATTCAAATCAAAATTATCAATAGTGACTTCTTCCACATTAGAAATGGTTGCAGGATAAGCCTGAGACCAAGTATGATTATGAGCTATAGCTAAACTATTTGGGGTAAAGTTGGGATGCATGAAACCAACCTGTTTTAGGGGCAGATGTTTAATTTGATCTAAAAAAGGGATAAGATGACCAATATTCCACTCTGTAATGACACAAAAAATAGCAATTGTCTGATTTGGATTTAAATTCAATAATGTTTCAATACCTTCCATAGCTTTTTGAAAGGATTTTTTATGTCCACGAATTTCATTATGAATTTCTTGTGGGCCATCTAGAGAAATATAGAGTTCATTAAGTCCTGCATTAACCAGTTTTTCTGCTTTTTGCTTTAACGTAAGTGCATTTGTTGTAACTGAGGTAAATAGATTTTTAGAACTAGCATAGGCTATAGATTCAATAAGATGAGGGTATACTAAAGGTTCGGTAAACGCATAACCTAATTTGGTTTTAGGATAATAACGTGCAGTTTGATCAATAATATTTTTGATCAGTTCCAGAGGCATATTGATTGGATGTGTGCCTACAAGATTAGTAGCAAAATTGGTGTCTAGCGTTTTGGTACCCACATCACACATTTTGCAATGCAGATTGCATACATTGTTTACTCCTAAAATCATCCATTCAGGGGAGAATAAATATTTAGTTGGTAATAATTTCTTGTTTAGCTTTTTGAGTCTATTTGTTGTAATCATAAAATTAATTAGTAGTTTCTGCTAAACTTGAAATTAATAAGTTCATCAAATTACAGATTTTTTTTGAATTACGCTCAAAATATATAGACTAGTCTAAAAATAAATGTAGATTGGTAAATCGAAATCCCTATATTGAAAATATTTGTAAAATGGTTTATTGAAATACAAAACAATTTAATGAATTTATTTAATCATGAAAATGAAATGTCAGGAACGAATATTGATAAGACCATATTTTACTATGACAAAATTGCAAAAGATTATGATAAAGAAATTCAAAGAGACTTTAATAAAGAGGTAAGGACTGGTGTTAAAAATTATGTTCTTTCAATTTCGGGAATTACAAGTTTATTAGATTTTGGAGCAGGAACAGGAGGTGATTTAAATTGGCAATTAGAAGCAGGATTTTTAATTACATTCTATGAGCCATCTAAAAATATGGCTTCAATTGCCGAGCGATCTTATAATTTAAGAAACCAAGAGTTAGTAAAAACCCTTATAGGTGAAAAGGCTAATTATATTAGTTTGAAAGAAGAAGGAAAAAAAGACTTAATTTTTTCAAACTTTGCTGCCATTAATTCTGTTAAAAACATTGAAGAATTATTTACAATCTTTTCAAGCATAATTAATAATGAAGGTCATCTGATTATCGTGGCTTATTTACCGAAGTCGAAAAGGTTTCTTTCCGATTTTTTTTCTTTTACGAAAGAAATGACCATCGCTTTTGGAAATTCTACTTTTCAAATGACAGCCTATCTACACAGTTCAAAACGACTAGTAACTAAGGCAAAAAAGAATAGGTTATTACTTATAAAGAAAATGGTTTTAGGAGATTCTGGTTTTATTTTATATCATTTTAAAAAGACGGCTTAACTAATTTGATCAGTAATTTGTATAAGAAGCATTTAGCTGAATTTATTCCCATTGGAGTTGATTCTAATTATCTTAATGA
>CAZDFA010000044.1:0-17579 GCA_964504555.1 uncultured Flavobacteriaceae bacterium
GGGTTTAATCAAACCAAAATAAGCAATAGATACTACCCTACTTCTGGGATCTCTTTTAGGATTACCAAAAGTGTATAATTGCTCTAAATAATTTATTTCAATTCCTGTTTCTTCTTTAAGTTCACGTTCTACAGCTTCTTCTAATGATTCATCTTCCAAAACAAAACCACCAGGGATAGCCCACTTACCTTTAAAAGGTTCATACTTTCTCTTAATTAATAATACAGAAATTGTTTCAGATTCATAGCCAAAAACTACAGCATCAACCGATATTTTAATATTCTGAGTATTCATATGCGTAAATCATAAGTGAATATATATAAAAGATATTACTAGCGGTTGTTTTTAACTAATCCCTCTCCAAAGATTAGGACAGTAGTTATTGTCCTAATAAGAACATTAATTTTACTGATATAGCACGAAGAATAGTCACTTCAAATTTAAGACAAAAGTTGTCTTAGAAGCTTTAAAAGAGCAATACATAACTCAAAGAGTTGCGACTATTAAAGGGTATTGGTCAACAAAAAGTCGAGTTTGATTTTTTAAAGAACGACTTAGTAAAAAATGCTCATGTATATTACAGAATAGCCGGTTTATCGTAATACTAGCATTTTCAATCACACCAATCCCAACTCTCTCGCACAGAATATGGCACTAACTCGTGAATGAACCCCAAGTTTGTTAAAAATAGCTGCTCGTATATTATCAATAGTTTTGGGGCTTAAGTTCAGCTCTTCAGCGATTTCATTATAGCTTTTATCGGTACCGCAGATGTATTGCACTAATTCCTCCTCTCGCTTGGTAAAATGTATCTCGAGTTTGTTTTTTTCAAATCGAGATCTTTTTTTAGCTTGCATTGCATCTTTTACTATTTCAATATAAGCATAATCCCCCTGGTAAACTTGGATAATTGCTTCTCTGAGTTGCGGTGGATCTACATCTTTTAACAAATACCCCTTACAGCCATATTGAAGCATGTGAACAATTGTATCCTCATCATCTTCCATGGTAAGCGCGATTACCTTAATGTCAGGATAGGATCTTGCTAAAAATTTAATAGTTTCCTTACCGTCAAGAATAGGCATACGTACGTCTAATAATAGAACGTCAGGAAGTTCTTTTTGAATTTTTAGGTGATCTATAAACTCCAATCCATTGGTGGCCGAAAATACCACATACATATCATCAAAACTAGATATGAGTGTTTTTAAGGCCTGCGAAAAAATAACGTGATCATCTACAACAGCTACACGAATCAACGACATGCTAATATCCTTTTGTCTGAGTGCTAATATACTATCTATTCTTTATAATCCTATATAGTAAAGACAAGATTATTAACTATTTAGTACAAATAACAGGATCTTGTTTTTTTTTATTAACTTTACTGGAAAGATTTCCCCCTATTTTTATTAATCTATTGATGGTTCTATAAGAACTATATCTTTTCTGGTAGGATAGTCCTTGCAGAAGGTTTAAAAATTTTAGGCGCATGTATACAAAAAGTGAAACAACCTTAGATAGTCATAAGAATATTTTGCTATCCAATACAATTATGATGTATAAGGTGAAGATTAAAAGATTGTATCAAGAACTTGATCATTGGGGACTTATTAAAAAAAATCCCGAAGATGACTATCCAGAATTTATTCATGGACTTTGGGTTCAACTAGCTACACATCAAACTCTTAAAGTTAAGGCTAAAAAAATTGGAGAACACTTATCACAAGGTGATATTATTCAATTGCTTAGTGATGTCCATCTGGAATTGTCAACTCAATTAAGTCTTACAAACTTAAATTGATCTCCTTCTTCTAATTGAGCTATTTTTTGAATGGATTGTTGCTGGAGTTG
Source organism: uncultured Flavobacteriaceae bacterium (assembly GCA_964504555.1). Taxonomy (GTDB): domain Bacteria; phylum Bacteroidota; class Bacteroidia; order Flavobacteriales; family Flavobacteriaceae; genus Dokdonia. Next base: position 1,855 of record CAZDFA010000044.1, read on the forward strand.
TAAAATTCTGGGGTAACCTCCTGTTGTTTGACAATCTGCCATTAGCACAATTAGTTTACCTAAAGGAGTAAGTTGTACAGTTCCTGGTAGAACCGGCCCAGTAAGTATGGTACTTAGTGTATTGGGCATTAATTCTTTCAATTGGGTAGCCATTCTATTCCAATATTTGGAAATAGTAAATGGTTGTTGCCATAACCTTTCTACTGAATACTCACTAAGCAAGTGAAATTCTGGACCAGTGACTACAGGAATGAGCAGTTCACCTTTTGTTTTTTCTACAACTAGTCTACCTATACGTGAACCTAAAGAAGGATTATAAGAGCTTTTACCGATAGTTAGACTTACACCAGATTGTATTGTATTCACCTTAGTTAATGGAAAAAATTGGCTGTAACTTCCCAATATCTTTTTAGTGTTTATACCGCCCGCAATACCCAAATACCCCCTACTCCCATCTGTTAGTGCCCCAATAATTAATACTTGCCCTGCAGATGCTTTATTTACAATATTGTTATGCAGTTTTTTACCTTCTAATTGTGCTTTAGCTCCAGATCCTGTTAAAACAAAATGAGCATCTGATTCAAATCGGATGGTAGGTCCCATTAAGGTATATTCAATAGTAGCTGCCTCCAAAGAGTTATTTAATAAAGCATTAGCCAAATTATGCGCAAGCCTATCTATGGCACCGCTTTGTGGTACCCCCAAATGCGCAACTCCGGTTCTTCCTAAATCTTGAACACTGGTATACAATCCATTTTTTATGACAGTAATTCTAGCCATATTGTACTTCAAACTTATGAGTATAATTACCAGATTCTATCTCTTTTGATAGCTTTTTATGTGCTCTACGCGAAATCTCATAAAAGCATAATACATCTCCAGGATTAACCAGATTGGGTTGTGATTTGTCAATATCAAAAAAGGGAACAGGTGTATTTCCCAAAACATACCATCCTCCTGGGCTTTGCTGTGTGTAAACGCCAGTCTGCGTTCCTCCTATTGCAATACTCCCTTTAGGTATTACAAGGTCAGGATTACCTTTTCGTACAATATGCAGGTGTTCATCTAATCCAAGTAAATACGGGAACCCAGGTAAAAAGCCTAAAAAATACACCAGATATTCTTGAGACTGATGCATTTTAATAATCTCTTGTTCACTTAGTTTTAAAATCTTACTAGACTCTCTTAGATCTATACCAAAACATGAGTCGTAACACACGGGTATATAGTGCTTTTTAAATATAGCTTCTTGTTTTGTGGCCTTCATTTTTAAAAGCGCATCAAGTTTTTTCCTAAACAGATTTACATCAGCTGCCGCTACGTTTTTTATAAGTATTTCATTGTAAGTGAAAGTGGTTTCATGATCCAGTGAGTTGTGAATATGCAGTAATAATTGCAATAATTCCTTGGAAGGTTCTGCTTTAAATTGAACCAAAATAGCCTTCTCACCATAAGCTGCTATACTATATTGAGTAATCATATTATGCCATTGTCCTTTCCTTGTAGCTGCTCATGAATATATTTCAATAGACTTACCGCATTGGGTGTATCTCCGTGAATACAAATCGTATCTGCATAAAATGGTAACACTTGGCCAGTTATTGCAGTAAGTTGATTCTTAAAAATATCTTCAACCTGTTTTAAAACTAAGTTTTGCTTCGTTAATAAGGCATTTTTCGCTTTACGCGAAACAAGATTTAGGTTTTTATCATAAGATCTATCTGCAAAGCCTTCAATTATATAGGGCAGTTTTACTTTGATTAAATCTATTGTTTTACTTCCGTACGGAACATAAACAATTAGCGAATCATCAATATCTTTAATACTAGCAATAAGTAATTCGGCATAATGTTCTTGAGTTGCGACTAGATGATATAAAGCCCCATGAGGTTTTATATGATTTAAATTCCCACCTGCTTCTATGGTTTCCTGTTGTACTAACTGTATTTGTTCGGTAATTGAAGTAATGAGTGCTGCATCGCTCATTTGCATAGGTAATCTCCCAAAATTTGTTGGATCTGGAAAACCAGGATGTGCTCCAATTTCGACCTTATTTTCCAACGCCAGTTGAACACATTTCTTTATATCATCAAGGGAACCAGCGTGCGCTCCACAAGCAATATTGCAGGCACTTAGAAATGGCATTAATTGAGCCTCATTACCTATCCCTTCGCCTACATCACAATTAATATGAATCTGATTTTTCAAACTTGTTAACTGCCTTAGATAATTCCGAGAACTTTAAAGATACTGCGCAATCCTAAGATAAGTGTAATACCAACAATACCGATTGCCAAAATATTTTGCCATCGGCTATTTACATAGTTTCCTAATAACTCTTTTTTATTGACCATCCATAGTAGATAGGTGGCAATTACAGGTAAAAGAATACCATTCGCAACTTGAGCAAACTTGATAATTTCTACAGGTGCATAGCCTATAGAAGAAAAAAGTATCCCTAAAATCAATATAAAGATCCAAACCGCTCTAAATTTCCATGATTTCATATCCCTGGCCCACCCTAAACAACCTTGAACCACAAAAGCTGCGGCTAAGGGCGCGGTTATGGCAGATGTCAATCCAGCGGAAATAAGACCAATACCGATGAGGTATTTTGCATAGTTACCAAAAATAGGTGCTAGACTTAAGGCCAAATCTGAACCATTTTTGACTTCTTGATTTATGGCTGCTGCGCATATGATAATGGTCATTGATACCATACCTCCAAAAATAATGGCTACAATTGTATCTCTTTTTACCAAGGACAACTTATCAGCACCATTCCATTTTTGTGCAACCAAAGAGGCATGTAAAAAGAGATTATAAGGAACTATAGTTGTACCTATTAAAGCGACTAGCGTTAATAGGCTTCCTTTCGGCAGGTTTGGTGTCACAAGACCCTTGACTATAGCCGTAAAATCAGGTTTAATGGCTATTGCTGTAGTTAAAAAAGCAATACTCATTAGCACCACCAAAGCCACCAAATAACGTTCTAAAAACTTATAATTTCCAACATATAACAAACCAAATGCCATCAACCCGATAAGTATACTCCATGCATTGAGTTTTAATCCTCCAAAATCTAATTGCCAAGCTATATCAAGCGCCTCAAAACCAAGTACCCCACCACTAATATTACCAGCTTCATATGCCGCATTACCAATGGCAATAGCACTTAAAATCAGAGTTAAACCAGCAACCCTAATTGCAGGAGAAGTTAGTTGTTCATTTATGATTTTTGCTAGTCCCTTTTGCGTAATAAGACCAAGTCTAGCAGCCATTTCTTGTAATACCAAGGTAGCGACAATGGATAGTAACATAGCCCATAACAACGCATAACCATAGTTTGCTCCAGCTTGAGTACAAACGGTTACTGTTCCTGGACCAATAAAAGCAGCTGCCACCAATATACCGGGTCCAGAACTGTTGAGAAACTTCTTCATCAATCAGACAAAGAGTTTAGTGCATAAATAGCAAAACTACCTAGCCAATGCCCTCCTTCATAACTGTCACCAATTATATTAGGCAGTGAAATATTGATATGATCAATTGCTACTTGCTTAAGATGTCCAAAAGATGGATCCTCTTTTGCCAAATAATTTAGGCTCCAGGCTCGGGAAAAGTTAACCCCATCAAGATGCACTAATTTGCCATCTGTTCGATCTGACACCTCTCCAAAAGGGATGGTGAATGTAGGATCTGCTAATTGCGGAAGAAATTGCGTGATCCATTCTTCATATTTTTCTGCGGTCAATACACGTTTCATCAAAGCGGCTTCCTCCAAACAAGGCGATAGGAAGTCAAAACCACTAGGTTCCCAATTTAAAGGACAGTCAGCATCCTCGCGATAAAAGTCCTTTGCTCGCTGCCTGATCAAATTTTCCAATTCAGTATTTCCCGCTGCCATGGCGTAATCAAAAGCAAAGCTCAGTCCAAAAGCCGTATTAGGATGCTCCCCTACTCGAATGGGATAATTTAACTTGGGCAAAAACTCCAGGTATCGTTCAACAATTAGTTGAGTAAGTGGCTCCATGTTTTGTTCAAGTTCTCGAGCTTCAGGATTATCCCACTTCTTTAGTTCTTCTGCAAGTTTTAGTAACCATGCCCAACCATAGGTACGTTCATACGAGGTATTGTGCTTTCCTTTAAAATATGCTACTTCTTGGAGTATATTTTCTTTTGAGATACTTTCTTGAAGCCATGTTATGGCTTCGTCTCTACGGGTCAATTCTGGGAATTGTCGTATTAGGCTTACCAAACTCCAATGTCCATGAACGGCAGAGTGCCAATCAAAACAACCATAAAAGCTTGGATGTAATTCCTTAGGGCCTTTTAAATCTGATGGATCACCCAAGGTTTGCCCAAGCTTGTTTGGATACTCGGTATGCACACAATCCAAAGGCAAATCAGCCAATCTATTAGCTTCCTCCAAACTCAAAACGGGAATATTTTTTAACACCACTTTTTTTAATTGTTCTTTTTCTTTACTTATTTCTTTTTCACATCCCAGAAATACAAAAAAGACTACTATATATTTTAATTTGTCCATACTTTATATTTTACCCTAACCATCCATCTCTATCCAAACTTCGGTATTGAATGGCTTCAGAGATATGATTATCCATTACTTCAGCCGATGCTTCCAAATCGGCAATAGTACGAGCTACTTTTAGAATACGGTCATATGCTCTTGCCGAAAGGTTTAAACGTTCCATAGCTGTTTTAAGTAGCTCTTTAGAATTTTCGTCTAATTTACAATACTTTCTTATTTGCTTTACGGTCATCTGTGCATTATAGTTGGTGTGCTCGCTTGCGCGGAAGCGCTCCAATTGAATAGTACGAGCAGCAGTCACTCGTTTGCGAATTAGCACACTAGATTCACCGCGCCGCTCATCACTCAATTTATCAAAGGGCACGGGAGTAACTTCAATATGTATGTCTATTCGATCCAATAGCGGACCACTAATCTTGCTTAAATACCGCTGCATTTCGGCAGGGCTACTTGTCACCGGAGCATTTGGATCATTAAAGTATCCTCCAGGGCTAGGGTTCATACTCGCTACCAACATAAAACTAGAAGGATAGGTTACCGTAAACTTAGCCCTTGAAATAGTAACCTCACGATCTTCTAAAGGTTGACGCATTACCTCTAAAACTGATCGTTTAAATTCGGGTAACTCATCCAAAAACAGCACCCCATTATGAGATAACGATATCTCTCCTGGCATAGGATATTGGCCGCCTCCCACTAAAGCCACATCAGATATAGTATGATGCGGAGACCTAAATGGTCGTTCTGAAATTAATCCTTGATTTACTGCCACGCGACCAGCTACACTATGTATTTTGGTAGTTTCAAGGGCCTCACGCAAACTCATTGGCGGCAATATGCTTGGTAATCGTTTAGACAACATGGTCTTCCCGCTACCTGGCGGCCCAATTAAAATAATATTATGACCTCCTGCAGCCGCAATTTCCATACAGCGTTTTATCGATTCTTGCCCCTTTACATCCGCAAAGTCAAATTCTGGATGGGCTAAACTTTTATAAAATTCTTCCCGCGTATCGACTATGGTTTGTTCTAGCCGTTCATTTTTGTCGAAATACGATATAACTTCGCTTATGTTTTCAACACCATAAACTTCTAACCCTTCTACGATAGCTGCTTCTTTTGCATTTTGATTGGGGAGAATAAACCCCTTAAATCCTTCTTCTCTCGCTTTTATCGCAATGGGCAGGGCTCCTTTTATGGGTTGCAAACCACCATCTAAGGACAATTCTCCCATTATCACATAATCTCCAACATTATCTCCTTTAATTTGACCAGTAGCGATTAATATTCCAACAGCCAAAGTAAGATCATAGGCAGATCCTTCCTTGCGCATATCGGCGGGAGACATATTAAGAATAATCTTCTTTCCCGGTATTTTATAGCCATTGTTTTGTAGCGCAGCGGCTATGCGGTAGTTACTTTCTTTGATTGCATTATCAGGTAATCCCACCAAGTGATACCCAACTCCTTTGTCAACATTAACTTCTACAGTTATGGTGGTAGCGTCAACCCCAAAAACGGCACTACCATAAACTTTGGTTAGCATAAATTTTAGTTTGAGTTAAATGTAGGGAATTATTATGTCATATAATATTGCATTACAGGTATTTAGTTTAATTGCTTTATTGACAACATCTAGGGTAAAACCCCTATAAATAATAGTAATATACTCAACTTAACATTTTAAAAAAGGTGTAAAACCCCCTTTTTTAAAATGTTATCATCTAGTATTTTTATATCATCGATTTGTACTTTTAAGTATAATAAATGGAATATCTACTTTTCGAAGACCTCAGAAACTTCGGTTAGAAATACTACAATATTCCATGAATTTAGGGGCGGAGGTCATCTTGTAAAAGATGGCCTTTTGCATTTTTAGGCCTGAACTTATTTTAATATGCCAAATTCAATAGAAGAATTGTGATAAAGCGTATGAGTTTGCTTTTTGAAGTCGGTGGCCTTTGCTTCAAATATATTGGGCACAAAGGTTTGAGGGTTTATATCAATCAAAGGAAACCAAGTACTCTGAACCTGTATCTGTATTCTATGACCTTTTTTGAATGTATGTAACACATCCTGCAGTTTTATGGTAACTTCATCCTGAGTATTCGGTACGAAAGCTTCTGGTTGGCTCATATTGTTTCTAAAACGACCACGCATTACCTCGCTACGTACCATTTGGTGATAGCCAGAAAGGGTTACCCCTTCCTCTACTTCTGGAGTGTTTTCGATACCATCAGGATAAACGTCTACTAATTTTACGATCCAGTCTGCAGCGGTACCCGTTGTTTCTACAATAAGCTTAGAAATGAGTTCTCCCGCAAGAGTAATATCTTCTTCTAAAACATCTGTTTCAAAAACGAGCACATCATCACGTTTTGCAACAAAACGCTGATCATCACTCATATATTTTCGCGGAGTAAATACTACTTTCTTCCCTTCAGCATAAGGTACGGGATTGGAAGGATCACTAATAAATTTTTCACTCCCTTCGGGTTCATTTTCGCTTGATGCGAAATGGTTATTATCCATTAAATAATAACGTTGCTTTTTTAATCCTATTGGAGGCCAAGCATCAAAATTATGCCATTCTTTGCTTCCTGAATCAAAAACTCGAGCTTCAGCTAAACCCGTATTGCCATCTCCTGATCCTTTTAAAAAATGGTAAAAAAAAGGAGTTTCAATTTCACGTTGATAGTCATCAGAAATATTATCTCCAAAATAAATATTACCTACCGCTTGACGTTTTCTAGTACGCGCCCAATCCCCATGACTCCAAGGACCAAAAACTACAGTATTGTAGGTACTGCTTCTACTTTCAATATTTTTATACGTTTCCCAAGGACCATATAAATCCTCTGCATCATACAAACCACCAACAGTCATAACCGCTGGTTTGATATCTTCTAAATGCTGAATAATACCTCTAGAACGCCAAAACTCATCATAATTGGGATGCTCTTTTAATTGTGTCCAAAATTCATTGCTTTCATCATAGTAGGTATCCAAATTGGAAAGAGGACCCGTTTTTAAGAAAAACTCAAATTGATCATCTGTTCCTATGTCAGGAAATTCATACCAAGGCTGCGTAGTAGGCCCTTCTTTATGATAACCAAACAAAGCGGTAACTCGCCAATAGCTTAACAAATAAGCTCCATTGTGATGAAAATCATCAAAAAAGAAATCACCAATACAAGCCTGCGGCGAACTAGCTTTTAAAGCAGGATGTCCACTTAGCAAGGAATAGGTAGCATAAAACCCTGGATACGAAATTCCCCAAGTGCCTACGCGACCGTTATTATTGTCCACATTATTGACTAACCATTCTATGGTATCATAGGTGTCACTAGCTTCATCAACCTGAGTTCCTGTTTTATTTGGAATAAAAGCACGCATATTATCATAACGTCCTTCACTCATCCATCTACCACGTACATCCTGATATACCACTATGTAGCCTTCTTGCATCATATACCGATTAGGTCCAATGGCCGTTCTAAACTCACCTTCACCATAAGGCCTAGAACTATAGGGCGTGCGTTGCATCACAATAGGGTATTTTTTTGAAGTATCTTTCGGAGAGTAAATAGTAGTATGCAATTTAATGCCATCACGCATCACAATATCAACTTCTTGTTTGGTGTAATGGTCTTGTACTAGATAAGTCGAATCTAATACCTTATTTGGCGCGTCTACACTAGTTGTTTTTGATTCTTGTTTGCACGAAATTATACTCAGTAATAATCCAATTGTGAGTATTAAATTTGAAGTATACTTCATAAATAATATATTAAAAGTTATTAATGCCTTCGGCAAGCCAAGCCTTATAAGCTTGAATATCTGGCGTATAGTCAATAGGTTGATTTAAATTTTCTTCTTGATGATTGATGAGCACATAATAAGGAGCAGCAATAATACTATAGCGCGTTATTTGAAAATCACTCCATTTATTCCCAACAGTTCGAATACGTCTACCTGACTCACTAATATGTTGTTCCGCTTTTGGAAGTTCTTCACGAGAATCACCATACAAAGAAATCAATACGATATCATTTTTTAGAATCTCTAAAATTTCAGGATCAGACCAAACAAGTTCTTCCATCCGTCTGCAATTTGTGCAAGCAAAACCCGTAAAATCTATGAGAATAGGTTTGTTAACTTTTTTTGCATATGCTAGACCATCTTGATATTCTGTAAAGGATACAATATTGTGCGGACCATATTCAGCTCCTTGAGGAAGGTGAGAATCATTGGCTGCCGTATTACCCGCATTAGATCCAATCCCGCGAGGTGATTCACTATAATTTAAAGGTGGAGGGAAGCCGCTAATCAATTTCAAAGGTGCACCCCATAAGCCTGGCATCATATAAAGAACTAAGACCGTCGTAGTAAGACCAAGAAGCATTCTGCCAACCGATCTCGGTTCAGAAATACCATCATGAGGCAATCGCAGTCCTCCAAATAAATAAATTGCCAACCCTGTCATAATAGCAATAATTATTGCTAAGAAAAGTTCTCTTTCCAAATAGTGGCCTTGCACCACCAAATCAGCGTTGGACAAGAACTTAAAGGCTAATGCCAATTCTATAAAACCAAGTACTACTTTTACGGTATTGAGCCAGCCACCCGATTTTGGTAATGAATTCAGCCAACTTGGAAATAGAGCAAACAAGGCAAAAGGCAATGCTATAGCACTAGAAAAACCTAGCATGCTTATAATAGGCGCTATACCTCCTTCAGTTGCTGATTGCACGAGGGCCGCACCAGCAATAGGCCCTGTACAACTGAATGAAACGATAGCTAGGGCCATCGCCATAAAGAAAATACCTAATAATCCACCTTTACTAGCACGCTGATCCATTTTATTTCCCCACGATTGTGGAAGAGTGATTTCAAAAGCACCGAAAAAGGAGATAGCAAAAACTATCAAGAGGATAAAAAAGACTAGATTAAATACGACACTCGTAGATAATTCTACTAGAACTGTAGCTCCAAAAATGGCGGTTACGGCCAAACCTAAAACTACATATATAAAAATGATGGATAATCCATAGAAAATGGCATTACGTATTCCTGTAGCCCTTGATGTACTTTGCTTAGTAAAAAAGCTTACCGTTAACGGAATCATAGGGAAAATACAAGGTGTGAGCAAAGCCGCCAATCCTACTAAAAAAGACAGTAAAAATACTATCCATAAAGATTTATTATCATTATTTTTAGATAGTTGGTAACCATTATTTAAAGTATTACTTTCATTTTTTGCAACTCCTCCATAAGCCTCAAAAGCTTCAAATTCATCTGCCTTAAAAACTTGGGTTATTCCCCTATTTATATCGTGAACAAAAAAGAATTCTTGTTGAATACAAACTTCTTTACAAACCTGGTAGCTAATCTCAGATTTAATGTACTTAAAGTCTTTATCTACTACAGATATTTTTTGTGCTAGTGAGGGGTTGTAACCTAAAAACTTAGTGACATATTCTTCAAAGATATCATCAAATACCCGTTTGGTTTCAGACTCTGTTGCTTCACCAATTCTTTTATAGTCATTGGATTCATTCTGAAAGCTAATTCGAAAGGGCATTGCAGCCTCACTATGTTGACTATAGATATACCAATCCTTTTCAATTGCCGCCTGATAGTGCAGTATATATTCCTCTTCTGAAAGCTTTTCAATACTGCCAGACCATTGTACAGGGTCAAACTTAGGACCACCAACTCCTATTAATTGATTAATCTCCTGTGCATCCACAGACGAGATAGTGCTTAGTAATAGTACAAAGCTAAATACAAACCTATTTAAGTTCATAGACTGTGCGTTATTTTAAGGATATCCTGTGTTTGTTTAGTAACTTTAAAGCGGTCATCTAATCTGTGTCCTATTATCCATACAATTTCATCACTAGTACTCAATAACCAAATATTATCCTTAATTACCAAAGATACCTTTTCATCTTTTAAAAATTTACTAATTTTTTTCTTGCCTTTCATACCAAAAGGATAAAAATAATCCCCCGCTCTCCATTTTCTAATCGTTAGTGGAAATTTGACCAGATTCTTATCAATATATACCGTGTTAGTCACTACTGACTCCATTGTTTTTGTGCTTTCCAATAGTAGTTTCCCAAAGTCTCCAGAAACCTGGCTTGTGTTTTCAGCAATAGTATACGCTATAGTAGTTTTGCCTGTAGATCTTTCGGTTAATTGCAGGCTGTCTCGATCTTTGGCTAATTGGTGATTTTCAGAGAAAACCACCTTCCCAGATTGGGCAGTGCGCAATGCATACACATCCTTCCAATTGGTAAATCCATAATCTTGAAGAAGTAAATAAAGTACAGCTTCTGGATACTTGTGTTCTTCTAGCTTAGCTAGATCAATGCATTGAATTTGAGGGCCAATTAATTGATTGATAGGATACATTAATTGCCGTTGTAACTCTTCCTTATAAACCGAAAGCAATTGGTGGGATTGCTGCAAATACTCCTGTGTATTAAGCACGTTGGTAATCAAATAGGGTACTTCTTTCTCAAAAGCAGGGATCACTTTGTTGCGTAGCGCATTGCGCAGGTAATCGTCACTTGCATTTGAGCTGTCTTCTCGCCATTGAATGTTAGTATCTAACGCGTACTGCTCTAATTGCTTTCGCGAAAAGCGTAACAAAGGTCTCATAATCTTGTCATTCTTTTTAGGAATACCGAGTAATCCTTTCAAACCGCTTCCCCTACTCCAATTGATTAAATTGGTTTCAACCGAATCATTAGCGTGATGCGCAGTGAGTACATAATCGAGCCCTTCTTTTTCCAATAACTCATCAAACCAGGTATAGCGTAATTCACGAGCAGCCATTTGGGTTGATCGTTTATTTTTTTTTGCGTAAGCTTTTGTTTTGAATACCTTTAGGTGCAGTTTTACAGTATTTCTACTAGCCCATTGCTTGACAAATTTTGCGTCACCATCACTTTCAAGTTCACGCAATTGAAAATTACAATGTGCCAATTCAATATCAAAACCAGATTCAAGACATAAATGTGCCAAAACCATGCTATCCAAACCACCACTAACGGCTATAAGAAGTCTTTTATTGGAAAAATTAAAGAAAGTATTGACCCGTGCTTGAAAGGCCTCCAACATACATAATGATTAAACGCGTCCTTTTAACGCATTAAAAACCCAGGCAATCGCAAAAAAACCAACTCCAACAGCAGCAAAGCCCCATCCCGCAACATCTTCATATCTAAAAGCTCCCAAGGCAATAAGTCCTAAACCAACGAGAATCATGATGATGGTCGCCCAAGCTAAAACAGTATTTTTGTTCATTCCCATATAGAAAATAAGTTTGTCATGAATGCCTCATAAGACAATGCCTATATACAAATATCGACTATTTTATTTAGAATAGTTTAAGAAGTCTCAAATACACTTTTTGTACATTCGTTTGACTTTTAAACCATCTAATAGATCCTAATGGATATAGACTTCAACAAAAACGAAGATCACAACAAATTATTACTATCAGAATTAAAAAGGCGTTTGGCTATAGCCCATAAAGGTGGTGGTGACAAACGTATTGAAAAATTGCATGCTAAAGGCAAAATGACCGCCCGTGAGCGTATTGATTATTTAGTAGATAACCCTAAGGCATGTATAGAAATTGGTGCTTTTGCTGGTGATGGAATGTATAAAGAACACGGGGGGTGCCCGAGTGGTGGCGTGGTTATCAAAATTGGTTATGTCTCCAAAAAGCAATGTATAATCGTGGCTAATGATGCTACTGTTAAAGCTGGTGCTTGGTTTCCAATTACTGGAAAAAAGAATTTGCGAGCTCAAGAAATAGCCATAGAAAACAATTTACCTATCATATATTTGGTAGACAGTGCAGGGGTTTATCTGCCTATGCAAGACGAGATCTTCCCAGACAAGGAACATTTTGGTCGCATTTTTAGAAACAATGCGGTAATGAGTAGTATGGGGATTACCCAAATTGCTGCAGTTATGGGTAGTTGTGTAGCAGGCGGAGCTTATTTGCCAATAATGAGTGATGAAGCCTTAATTGTAGACAAAACAGGGAGTATCTTTTTAGCTGGCAGCTATTTGGTAAAAGCCGCTATTGGCGAAAGCATAGATAATGAAACCTTAGGCGGAGCTACTACCCATTGTGAAATAAGTGGCGTAACTGATTACAAAGCCAAAGATGACAAGGATGCTTTAGATACCATTAAAGGTATTTTTAATAAGATTGGGGATTATACCCCAGCAGGTTATAATCGTGAGGAAGCTATCGCACCAAAAGAAAATGAAGACGACCTATTTGGTTTGTTACCTGCTTCTAGAGCCGATCAATATGATATGATAGAAATTATTAAGCGTTTGGTTGATGATTCTAAATTTGATCAGTATAAAGCAGGTTACGGCAAGAGTCTCCTAACGGGTTATGCACGCATTGACGGATGGGCGGTAGGTATTGTTGCCAACCAGCGTAAACTGGTAAAAAATAAAAAAGGTGAAATGCAGTTTGGAGGTGTTATTTATTCTGATAGTGCTGATAAGGCTACGCGTTTTATTGCCAATTGCAATCAAAAGAAGATACCTCTAGTTTTTCTTCAAGATGTGACAGGTTTTATGGTAGGCAGTAAAAGTGAACACGGTGGTATAATTAAGGATGGTGCAAAAATGGTAAATGCAGTATCTAACAGTGTGGTTCCAAAATTTACCATTGTGATTGGCAATTCTTATGGTGCTGGTAACTATGCTATGTGCGGTAAGGCATACGACCCAAGACTTATTGTAGCCTGGCCAAGTGCCGAATTGGCTGTAATGAGCGGTAATTCTGCTGCCAAAGTTTTATTACAAATAGAAAAAGCATCTCTGAAGAAAAAAGGCAAAGAAATCACAGCCGATGATGAGAAGGAACTTTATGACAAAATAAAAGCACGTTATGATAAGCAAATTTCTCCCTATTATGCCGCTTCCCGAATTTGGACTGATGCTATTATTAATCCATTAGATACTAGAAAATGGATATCAATGGGTATAGAAGCTGCTAACCATAAACCTATCGAAAAGCCCTTTAATCTTGGGGTGATACAGGTTTAAAAATATCTGACTTAATATTTAGACAATGGTAAAAACTGACACTAGTCATCACGATGAGCGTGTTGCCAATATGACCTTTGCTTCGGTATACCCGCATTACCTCAATAAAGTAGAGAAAAAAGGGCGAACTAAGGAAGAGCTTCATAAAGTGATTACGTGGCTTACTGGCTATGAAGAAGACCAAATACAGGAGCAACTAGACAAAAAATCAACATTTAGAGATTTTTTTGAAGCCGCAACTCTAAATCCTAATGCGCATTTAATTACTGGAGTAATATGTGGTTATCGTGTGGAAGAAATAAGCAATAAACTAACGCAGCAAGCCCGCTATTTAGATAAACTGATTGATGAATTAGCCAAAGGGCGAAAAATGGTAAAAATCCTGCGTTCTGCTTAACTTACTGGTGTCTATGACGCTCGCAAGCTAATAAGGTGTTTTTAAGCAGCATAGCAATAGTCATAGGCCCTACGCCACCAGGTACAGGGGTAATAAACGAGGCCTTCTTGCTTACATTTTCAAAATCTACATCGCCAGTAAGGTAATAGCCTTTCTTTTTAGTTTCATCAGGAACACGTGTAATACCCACATCAATAATTACAGCATCATCTTTGACCATTTCTGCTTTCAGGAAACCAGGCACACCGAGTGCTGTGATTATAATATCTGCTTGCGAAGTAATTTGCGTAATATTCTTGGTATGACTATGGGTCAAGGTTACTGTGGAATTCCCTGGAAAGCCTTTTCGACCCATTAAAATACTCATCGGTCTTCCAACAATATGACTTCTCCCGATTACCACCGTATGTTTTCCTTTAGTCTCTACTCCATAACGCTCAATGAGCTCTAGAATACCAAAAGGTGTTGCCGGAATAAAGGTTGTCATATCCAAAGCCATTTTTCCGAAATTAGTAGGATGAAAACCATCTACATCTTTACAAGGGTCAACAGCCAATAGTACTTTTTGCGTATTAATTTGAGGTGGTAATGGCAATTGAACTATAAAACCATCTATTTCTGGATCATTATTCAGTTCTTCTATTTTATCTAATAATTCAATATTACGAGTAGTAGCAGATAATTGTACAAGTGTACTATTAAAGCCTACACGCTCACACGCACGTACTTTATTAGCAACATAGGTCATACTAGCACCATCATTACCAACGATAACTGCAGCAAGATGCGGCACACGCTCGCCTTGCTCCTTCATTTTTGTTACTTCTGCAGCGATTTCGTCTTTAATTTCGTTGGATATCTTTTTTCCGTCTAGTAATACCATTGTTTTATTTTCTCTTTATTTAGCTCATTTTTAATTTTTAAAAAGTAATCACATTGGACCATTTTAGTAGAAATACAACTAACAGTGTGGTTAATGTACTCACAAATACAGAGCTTTGCCAGAAATACAATTTATACCCCCAAACGGTTAACCATTTTTTTCCATATTCTTTAAGGACATAGTTTTTCAAAACCTTATTATGAACATAAGCCGCCAAAACAAAAGTGGCAATTGCCATTAAAAGGATCCAAATTTTATTCATTCCAAAAGAATTTTAATTCTCCGTTGCAAAAATATCCTGTCAGGTAATTTAGCGCATTTTGTTCATCATTTGCATCATCTTACGACCATTGCCACCTTGCATCATCTTCATCATTTTACTCATTTGATCAAATTGCTTAAGTAATTGATTCACTTGCTGTACCGATGTTCCTGAACCCTTACCAATACGTTTTTTTCTACTAGCATTAATCAATGCGGGTTTAGATCGCTCATCTGGGGTCATAGAATAGATCATGGCTTCAATATGCCTGAAGGCGTCATCATCAATATCTACATCTTTTAGCATTTTTCCAGCACCAGGGATCATTCCCATAAGGTCTTTCATATTACCCATCTTCTTAATTTGATGGATTTGCTTCAAGAAATCATCAAAACCAAACTGATTCTTGGCAATTTTCTTCTGTAGTTTTCGTGCTTCTTGCTCATCAAACTGCTCTTGAGCTCGTTCAACAAGGGAAACCACATCACCCATACCAAGGATACGATCGGCCATACGAGAAGGATAGAACACATCAATA
>CAZDFA010000045.1:0-17465 GCA_964504555.1 uncultured Flavobacteriaceae bacterium
AGTATGATTCAGGAATGATAGTCACAGACATATGTCGAGATAAAGGTATAACCACGGCCACCTTTTACAGTTGGAAGCGAAAATACGGTGGTATGGATGCGCAGCAGCTCAAGGAGTTAGGCGTTTAGTTGATAATTATTACAATATTATTGCTGTTAAATTAAATGTAGATGGTGATTTAGTATGGGGTAGAGGCATACTAAAGACTTCAAATTTTAAATCGTATAAGCCAATTACTATTGGTAGCAAACTCCACATTCTTTTAAATGCTGATAAAAATTTGAAAAATATCTAACAACAGAAAAAAGGTTAATAAGAGGTTATTTGAAAAATACGCTCTGTACAGTGTTGTTTATGATGAAAATGGTAGTGAAGACTATAAATTACTTCGAGCCTATGAAGATAAGCATGATTACTTTAATCCTATAAAATCCGTAGTGATTGACAATATCATAACAATCCCTAATTATTCCGAAAAGAAAAATAAATTTTTAGTTTTAACTGGAAAATAATAATCCAAATAGTACATTATATCAAAGCAATTATTCTATAGCCAAAAGGCTTACTTCCCAATACAAAACTGACTAAAAATATTACCTAGCAACTCATCATTGGTAATCTCTCCGGTAATTTCTCCAAAATGATATAAGGCTTGTCTGATGTCAATAGCTAACAAGTCACCTGAAAGTCCATTTTGCAGTCCCTCTTGTACAGTATTAATTTCTTGTAGTGCTTTGATAAGCGCATCATAATGACGGCTGTTGGTGATAATAGTTTCGTCATTTTTTAGCGCGCCAGTCTTTACGAAGTTTAATAGGCTATCCTGCAATTCTTGAACACCTTTTCCAGTTTTCGCAGATAATGGAAGGAGATTAGGGATTGAAGATTCAAGATTTAAGATTGATGATTCAGGGATTTGATCCGTTTTGTTAGCAACAATAATGAGTTGTTTTTGTGGAAATTGATTCTGAATCTTTTCAATTTCCATTTTAGTACTTTGAGACTTCTCGACCGCGTTCGAAGTGACATAAGCGTCAAGTAAATAAATAACTACCCTTGCTTGTTGGATTTTTTCAAACGTCTTTTGTATCCCAATGCTTTCTATGACATCATTGGTCTCTCGAATCCCAGCGGTATCAATAAATCGAAACCCTATGCCACTTATTGTTAACTCATCTTCTACGGTATCCCTAGTCGTCCCCGCAATGTCAGAAACAATAGCACGTTCTTCATTTAATAATGCATTGAGTAAGGTAGATTTACCCACATTAGGTTCGCCAACAATAGCTACTGGAATACCATTTTTGATCACATTGCCCGTTGCAAAGGAATCAATAAGCCGTTTTAAAACCTGCTCTATTTTTTGAAGGAGTTTCTCAAACTGTTCGCGATTTGCAAAGGCTACATCTTCTTCGGCAAAATCCAAATCTAGTTCGATTAAGGATGCAAAATTGAGTAATTCTTGGCGTAGCTGCTTTAATTCATTGGTGAATCCGCCACGCATTTGTTGCAGTGCCAATTGATGATTAGAAGCATTGGTGCTGGCTATAAGGTCGGCTACAGCTTCGGCTTGGCTTAGATCCATTTTACCATTCAAAAAAGCACGTAATGTAAACTCTCCAGGCTGTGCCGTACGGCACCCTTTTCGCGTAAGCAGTTGAATAAGTTCTTGTTGGATATAGTTGGATCCATGACAAGAAATCTCAACCGTCGGTTCTCCTGTATAAGAAGATGTGCCTTTGAATAAAGAAACGAGTACTTCATCCAAAACCCGATCACCATCTACAATGTGCCCAAAATGTATAGTATGCGTAGCTTGTTCGTTCAAATCTTTCCCCCTTACCGATTTGAAAAGTGGAGTACATATTTCAATTGCTTGTGGGCCAGAAATTCGAATAACAGCTATAGCACCAGCTCCCGAAGGACTAGCTAAAGCAACTATGGTGTCTTGATTAATCATTTATACAAAATTACATAATCGTGTAACATTTGATTTAGATTATACACCTATAAATAAATATTTTAATAATGATAAAGACCATTACTCAATTAAGAATAGGATTAGCAATTATTTCAACACTTATTTTACTAAGTATTATTTGTCTGCACTATGAGATTATTGCCTCAGAAACAGTAATATATGTTATGCTTATTCCTTGTTTTGTTTATGCAGGGTCAATGCTTTTAGAATCTTTTAAGAAAGGAAAAAAAATTAAAGATTAGAATTATGGAACTTATACAAACTGGAGTACCTATACGTGAAGATAGGTAGTTATTGGTATTAACCCACTTAATAACAATTATTAGATTATGTGACAGGTTTTGGAGGTTTTATTGTGCCACTAATTTTGTGGCTGGTTAATAGAGATCGTGTATCAGAGATGGATATTCACGGTAAGTCTATTATCAACTTTCAGATTAGTATTTTTATTTATTGTCTACTCTGTATACCTGCAATTTTTCTTTTCGGTTTGGGGATACTTGGACTGATTACTATTTGTTTTTTAGCATTTGTGCTGTCTATTGTTAATGCAATCAAGGCTAGCAATGGCGAAAATCCTAATTACTACATCGGTATACCCTTTTTTAAGTAGGAAATAGGAATTAGCTTCTGAGATATTTCCTATCCATCCAAAAAGTACCAAAAGGGATAATTGAACAAAGTAGGACAACTGCCAAGGTCTTGTTGCTCCATTGCCGTTCTGGTTTGATCATAATGGCAAGAACGATGTATAGTAAAAATAGGAAACCGTGAGCCATACCTATGATTTGATTGGGTGTACCGTTATCCCAAATATATTTTAGGGGCATGGTTACCCCAAGAATGAGCAGGTAACTAATACCTTCTAAAAGTGCAGTGATTTTAAAACTTTTGAGCATGAATTCTTTTTTTCAAAAATACGCTTTCGCGAAATGAAATGTATCTTTGAAACTACATAAAAAACTGGCGTTATGACAAAGTTAGCAGATAAAGTAGCTCTTATTACTGGAGGATCTAAAGGTATTGGTTATGGAATTGCGGAAGCACTGCTAGCAGAAGGACTCAAAGTAGTTATTACTGGAAGAACTACCGAAACTATAGACGAAGCCATAAACCGATTAAATGACAGTGGTGAAGTATTAGGCATTACCGCCGATGTCCGTAGTTTAGACGATATGAATAAGGCGGTAAGACAAACTATTGCACATTTTGGAAAACTGGATGTCCTTATTGCCAATGCTGGCATTGGTCATTTTGCGTCTATAACTTCCTTGACACCGAAGCAATGGCAGGACACCGTAGATATTAATCTTACCGGTGTATTTAATACGGTAAAAGCTTCAGTTGATGCCCTTAAGGAAACCAAAGGATATATCATAACCATATCTAGCTTAGCTGGCTCAAATTTTTTTGCAAGTGGTACTGCGTATAACGCGAGTAAATTTGGTCTTACCGGTTTTACACAAGCATTAATGCTTGATCTTCGTGATGATGATATTAAGGTCTCTACCATTATGCCTGGATCCGTAAGTAGTCACTTTGGAGGACGTACTCCAGAAGATGGAAAAGAATGGCGTATACAACCTGAAGATATAGGACAAATCACTGTCGATCTCCTAAAAATACACCCGCGAACATTACCGAGTAAAGTAGAGGTGCGGCCGAGTAAGACTGCCTCAATATAATTTCCGCGGAGGCAGAAATCTAAAGAATCTAACTAACAATAAATAGACGCGAAAATCTTAAAAGGTAGAATTTGTGGTATTAGACCATTTACGCTAATTTTCTAATGCTTCTAGACAAATGAGATGTATTCTAGTACTCATTAAGCGCCTTTACATAAACGCGTAATTCATCTTCGTTAACTTTTTTGTCAACTCCTTGAATAAGTGATAAGAAATAAAGAAAACTTTCATTGGCATCACTTTCAACGCTTAGAGCTTCTTCTCCTTCAAAAGCTTCTTCATCCGGGATAGGGATGGCAAAGGTGCCATGCTCATCAATATGCTCAAAGGCTAAGCGAGTAGCTTTGGCTAACAAAGGAATTTCTTCTGTGATGGCATAGGGTCTGAGCGCCTTAAGATCTTCTATTGCAGAATTGGTGATCAATCCATTTTGTGTTGTGTTATCAATTAATTTGGTTAATAATGTGATCGCTTTTTTATCTTTCAGTGCATTCATCAAATTGAAGTTTAAGAATACAAATTTAAATTTTACCGCGCTTTTTTTACTTAAAAATTCCCATAAATTGCAACTCAAAGTTTATTTTTTATTTAAACAACCATTTTGAGTAAACGTAACTTAGTTCAATACATAGCAACATTGGATCAAAATGCTCTTGAAGAGCAGCTTTTAGACCTTTACGATCGCTTTCCTGCAGTAAAGACCTACTATGATTTTATCTTCAATCCCAAAGAAGATAGATTGGTTGACGAGGCCAAAGTAAAAATAGGGAAGGAGTACTTTCCCCAAAATGGAAGAAGACCCAAAAAACGTCGATCAGTGGCTCAAAAGCACATTAGACACTTCAAAACATTGGGTTTAGATCCTGTTTTACTGGCAGATGTTATGTTGTTTCATATTGAAGTTGCACAAACTTTCACTGCAGATATGCCCATTAATCAAGAGGCATTTTATAAAAGTATGCTTAAAGGCTTTCGGGAAGCTGTACAACATATTAGCTATCATTTACTTTATCATGAGTACAAAGACCGATTAGATCGTATTGTCGACCAGGCGATAGCTCAAGATTGGCTCAATGCAGATTTATTTGCTGAGATGCTAGAAGAATTATAGAGATATTCAAAAAGTTATGTTATTTTTTCAACAGTACTAGAGATACGGTTAAAAATGATTTAGTTTTGCAAAATTGGTAATCGTTATACCCAAAACCCAACATTTGGAAGACTCTTTGACACCTACTTTAACTAAAGAATTATATGACTATCAGTTGCGTGATCTAGACAGCATTTTTAACTGTATGGAGCGGACGCCTGAGGACTATAATTTGCTCTATCAACTGCCAACAGGTGGTGGCAAAACAGTAATCTTTTCTGAAATTGTAAGACGTTACATTGCCAAAACCAAAAAGAAGGTTGTGGTACTTACACACCGCATTGAGTTGTCTCAGCAAACCTCTAAGATGCTCACTACTTTTAATGTGCCCAATATGGTCATTAGCAGTGCAGTAAAATCCTTAGAGGGCGCGGAACATTATATGTGTTATGTAGCTATGGTAGAGACGCTTACTAATAGATTACAAGAAGAACAAATAAGCTTTCCTGATGTAGGTTTAGTGATTATAGATGAAGCACATTATAACTCTTTTAGAAAGCTATTTAGCTACTTTCATAAGTCCTTTATTCTTGGGGTGACAGCTACACCACTTAGTTCTAATGTAAAACTTCCTATGAAGGATAATTATGCAGAACTAATCATAGGTGAAAGTATCCCAGCGCTTATTAATAGGGGTTTTTTAGCTGAAGCGGAAACTATTAGTTATAACGTGGGATTACAATCCCTAAAATTGGGGATTAATGGTGATTATACCGTTAAGTCTTCAGATATTTTGTACACCGATACTTCAATGCAAGAGAAGTTATTAGGAGCTTATGAAGAAGAGTCTAAAGGCAAGAAAACGCTAATATTTAACAATGGTATTATTACTTCAAAATATGTGTACGAAACTTTTAAGGAAGCGGGTTATGAAATTAGACACTTAGACAATACCAATAGTGCCAAGGAGCGGAGAGAAATATTAGATTGGTTTCGCAATGAACCAGACGCCATACTTACATCGGTTAGCATTTTGACTACTGGTTTTGATGAACCTACTGTAGATACCATTATATTAAACCGGGCTACTAAATCATTGACGCTCTATTTTCAAATGATAGGTCGAGGCTCACGTATTCTACCCAATAAAAAGAACTTTAAGGTATTAGATTTAGGGAATAATGCTGCTCGATTTGGGCTTTGGGAAGCGCCAATTGATTGGGTAGAAATTTTTAATTATCCAGATTTTTATCTTGAAAATTTAGTAAGTGATGAAGAAATAGAGCGTAGTTTCACCTATATCATGCCTCCAGATTTGCGAGCTGAATTCAGTAATTCTGACAAAGTGTATTTTGATATTAAGACAGAATATAAGAAAGTACTTGCCGAAGGCAAAAAGGCAAAAATAGCACTTGACAATGCTGTAGAGCAACATGCGCAACTAGTGGTAGAAAATAGTGAAGATGTTTTTGATGCTAGAATATTGGCTAGAAAACTCAAAGAAGATATTACGTATCGCGTACGCCAATATTCTTTTTGTATTATGAATAATACTCAAAATTATAAAGATTGGCTGCAGGAAGATTATGAGCGAAAACTGCGTCTTCGAATCAATCAGATTTTTACAGAAAGAGATCATTAGTTCAAACCCAAGGAAAAATTTATAATCTATATTTTTCCTTAATAAGATATTTTTAGGCTTTTACTTAGCTGTTGAGACGAAAAAACCCGAGAGATTGCCCTCGGGTTTTTAATTATATTGATATAGCTTTTAGTATCGGCTTCTGCGACTTCTATTTCTGATGGTGTATCCATAGTCAGGGGTATTTCCTGCATTTCCAGCCAGTCCGTGGTTTTTAAAATTATAGTATCCTATACTACAACCAAAGGCATTACATGTACCACATACATCACTATAAGGTGTTAAGTATCCATTAAGTGCAGCTATGCCCCCGTAGTAATCATACTTTACATAAATACCACCTAGGGTTTTTAGTCGCTTATTATGATAAGTAGCGCCAATTTTTCCAATTCGATCTACTTTACCATAGCTATTGTAATAAATAGGAGTATAACCAACTTTAATTACGCGGCCAAGATTGTCATATTTGACAGGTATATTGGTATAAGGTGAGCCGTGTCCACTTCTATTGTGTAATGATTTAAAATCTAGCGACCCGTCAGTATACACAAAATAACGCACATTTTTTTGTACAAATGTGATAGGAGTTGCTTTAAGATAACGTTTACCCTTAGTAACTTGGTCATTGCTACTTAAAGTAACGGCCTGCGCAGTCATTCCTCCGAGGAATAGTATACCTGCTAATAGAATCAACTTTTTCATAAGTTTTAAATTTTGGGTTAATACGTTACCGACTTTCGGCTTACGTTTACACTCAATATAATGCAAGTAGTGTGCCAAAATCATAACATATATATTTTCAGTATCTTACATTCAAAATTATATAGGCTTTTGAATGAAATTGTAACATTTTTCAGTAATGGTATACCAATAAAAAAGCACAAAACTTATCGTAATTGCGCTTTTGTTCTTAGTAAAAAGGAAAGGGCTGAAATACAATTTCAGCCCTTTTTATTTTTTAATGTTCGTAGATTTCATTGTAGAGTTTGATATATATTTCCTTAACGATTTTTCGTCTTAATTTCATAGTAGGTGTTAGGTGTCCATCATCTATGCTCCATATATCTGGTGTAAGCCTAAATTGTTTTACTTTTTCCCATTTGGCAAAACTTTCATTGGCTTCATTAATCTCGTTTTCAAATTGAGCTAAAATTTGATCATTTGTCGTGATATCGTCATTTGCTCCAATTTGAACATTATTTTTTTCTGCCCATTCATACACAAATTCAAAATTAGGTTGAACAAGTGCTGCGGGCATTTTCTCTCCTTCACCAACAACCATTACTTGTTCAATAAAAAAGGATTGTTTTAATCTATTTTCAAGTAATTGTGGAGCCACATATTTACCACCTGATGTTTTAAACATTTCCTTTTTACGGTCTGTTATTTTAAGGAATCCGTCGCTATCAATCTCTCCAATATCTCCGGTGTAAAAAAAACCGTTTTTTAAAACTTCAGCTGTTTTTTCTTCATCCTTATAATAGCCCATCATTACATTAGGCCCTTTTATGGCGATTTCACCATCATGCGCTATTACGACCTCTTGTCCAGAGAGGACTTTACCAACAGTACCAATTCTAAATCCCTTATTACGAATATCATTAACTGATATTACTGGGGAAGTTTCGGTCAACCCATAACCTTCCATAATACCCATACCTGCGGCATTAAATATTCGAGCTAATCTGGGCTGTAAAGCAGCACTTCCTGAAGCGATAAGTTTAAGGTTGCCTCCCAGTGCCTCTTGCCACTTGGAAAAAATTAATTTTCGTGCAAGCCCAAGTTTACGCTCATACCACCAACCATTTTGGCCATAAGGTTCATACTTGAGACCAATATTTACCGCCCAAAAGAACAATTTCTTCTTAATACCGGTTAGATCTGCACCCTTGGCAATAATTTTATCATATACTTTTTCCAGCAGTCTAGGAACAGCAGTCATAACCACAGGCTTTACCTCCTTTAGGTTATCACTAATAGTTTCTAGAGATTCTGCATAGTGAATCGCTACAGAACGATACTGGTACAAATAAATAAGCATACGCTCGTAGATATGGCAGAGTGGTAAAAAACTTAATGCTTTCTTTTCAGTATCATCAATAGGTAGCCTATCTGAACTCGCTATTGCATTACTAACAATGTTTTTATGAGAAAGCATAACCCCTTTTGGTCTACCAGTAGTACCCGAGGTATAGATTAATGTGGCAAGATCTTCTTCCTTAACCTGATCTTTTAATTTTTCTACTTCATCTTGATTGCTGTCATCAGCACCAAGCTCCAATACCTCTGACCAATTTTTGCAGCTCATTAACTCATCATAAGAATACACTTCCTTTAGAGATGGTACCTCCTCTTTGATAGCTTCCACCTTTGCTTGGACTTCAGAACAGGATACAAAACAGTAAGTTGCCTCAGAGTGATTTAAAATATAAGCATAATCTTCTATGGAAATAGTAGGATAAATCGGAACATTTTGCGCTCCAAGTTGCAAAATACCAATATCACAAATATTCCACTCGGTACGATTGGTTAGAGAGATAACTGCTACTTTATCATTGGGCTTAACACCAAGGCGAAGTAATCCTCTGCTTATTGCATTTGCTTTATCTATATACTCTTGTGTAGAAGTCGCTATCCATTGCCCATTTTTTTTAGTGACAAAAGCATTAGGTATATTGTTTTTTTGAAGTTGGTAATAGGGAAAATCAAATAAACGCTTTATATCCATATTGCAATTACATTAACAATGCAAAATAGTGAATTTTAGCGGCATTTTTTTATCAAAAATGAAGGGAAAGAATGTCTGTTTGATTAAATGTTAAACATTTTAAAAACTCAAACTTCTAGGAATTCTAAATTCAAATGAATGATCAATTTTTAACAAATCTAAAGGTCTGGATTTCTACCTCAGTTTGTAGTTGGATGAAATATAAACCGCTACGGAGCTCAGAAAGATTAATAGTTGTATTTCCATTGAGATTAGCGGTAGAGGTAATGCGCTGACCTTGTATGGAATATATTGTTGAATTATAACTTGATGCCGTAGTTTGGATATTCAATTCATTTTGAACAGGATTTGGAAAGAGGCTAAAACTTTCTGTACCAAATTCATCAATGGAGAGGGGATCCTCATTAAGTACCTGAAAAGTGAGGTCATCAAAATAAAAACCGTCCTGATTTATGATTCCATCAGTTACCAATTGAAAACGTGCCAAAATGGTATCACCAAGATAATCACTTAGATTTATGTTCTCCAAAACCCAATCGGGTTGGTTACCTTCATAGACGGGTTGACCTTGATCTTGATTAGCGCTTCCAGTAACTGTAAAATCACCGCATTGAGGTTCCCATGTCGCACCGCCGTCTCGACTTATCTCGAATTGAGCATAATCAAAATTAGTTTCTATTTCCCATAAGGCATAAAAACTAACCGATGCAGAAACTGCTTCGGTTAAATCCAATTCGTTTTCTAAAGTGATGCGTTCATTTTGGTTAGAGTTATAATTACCCCCAGGAGAATCAGTTATAGATGTGGTGGGTGATACGGCTTCTTCTGAAGTTACGCTCCAACCTTGATTTACAAAATTGTCTGTTGAGTTCCCAGCATCGGTAAATAGTATTTCGGCATTACCAAAGAATTTGGTTACGGTAAGCCTATCTTCAATAGCCCCGCCGTCAACTACAATATCAAATTCCACAGTTTCACCAATGGCAATATCATTGTCTAAGGTTATGGTTATTGATCCAGAATCATTTTCTGAAGCGAATAAGTTTGTATGATTAACGACCGACCCTGTATTGGTAATATTATCACTTATAGCCTCAATACGTACCTCAAAGTTGTTACTAAAATCATCATTGATGCTAAAACTATTTATGGTATAGCTAATACTTGGTGATGTGTTTTCTCCTAAAAATTGGGGCGTAGTATCTTGTGCTTTTGCGTAAGCATTTACCATTTTGGCAATATTCATATTAAAGAATATCATATCTTGATTAATACCAATAATACTGCTTTCTGGAGGCCAAAAAGAGGTACCTATCTCAGGAGTAAAGGCAAAAATGCGATCGTGAGTGCCAACGGTGCCGTACATAAAATCATCACTTTCTCCCGCAAAGGGAGAATCCCGTATGGGATCAAAGCCATTTTGTGATACGAGTAGGGGATTTATAAAATTGTAAATATTTTCTTCGGGAGTTGGTACATTTGCATAGCCAAAGGGGAAAAATAGAATTTGTCCAAAGGTATGATTGTTCATCGCTGCTGCGAAATTGTTTTGCTCTACTAACCATTTGACAGCTTGATTTTCTATTTCAGAAAAAGGACCATCACCGTGGTAGACACAAGAGTTGGGATTTGACGAAGATCCTGGGCCTCCCCAGCTACCATTATTAGGATCCCCATTTATGTGATAATCATAGTTACGATTATTGTCTACACCAACTGTGTTTTTGCGGTTTTTGCGCCACAAACCACCGCCATTAGGATTGGTAAACTGATTAAAAAGGTAACCATCAGGATTGAGAACGGGAACAAAAACGAGTTCGGTATTATTGACTATTTGTTGTATTTCATCGCTGGATTCATAATTTTCCAGTAGATACCACATATAGAAAATAAGCTGTTGCATACTTGCTGGTTCACGCGCATGATGCAAAGAAGTATACAGCATTTGCGGCTCCCCTTCGCTGGCTTCTGGATTATCTGAAATACGTACCCAAAATATATTATTACCACCAATGCCCGGCGTAATGTTATAACCAGCCGGCTCAACACCTTCGGTTTCAAAATCACTAATTGGGGTTCGGGCGGTAATAAGATTGGGAAATAATGCCCGCATATCATCCAGCTCATCCAACACTTCCTGATAGGTTAAAAACCCACCCATAGAACCATTATTATAATTTTGAGGAACTGGAACGGTGGTACTACCACTATCATCACAAGGCGCTGGATTACGAGAGCCCAAAACAGATTGCTCTGCAGTATCTATTTGCTTTTTATAAAGCGATTGGATATCTTCTATCAGTATTTCTACTTGGGCTCCTGTTTTTCTAGCGGCTTCTAATTCGCTTTGTGAAAAGTCTGAGATAATACTATTGTCCTTGCCTTTTATCCCGTGATCCATAGGAACACCCGCACGCATGAGCATAAAACCTTGTGCATCTGTAAATGTTATTTTAGCGCGGTCATAACGCTCAAAAGTTGTTTGACTGGTGCCTAAGATTTTCGTGAATAGAGCAACTAATAGTAAGGTGAGACGTAGGTAAGAACTCATAATTAATCATATTTGGGAAGTAAATGTAGGATACTAGATTTAATTAATCACAAAATAAGGTGTTATTGTTTTCTGAATTCTTGGTTTTCGTAGACAAAAAATACCAATATTACAAACCATTAAGTCTTATCATATTATTATGATTGTTGTTCCACCCATTTCCTAGCATTGACAAAAGCTTCAATCCAGGGAGAAATAGTATCCTTTCTATAGTCTGGGTAGTGTGCCCAATTCCATGGGAATATGGAGCGCTCAATATGCGGCATAATCGCTAGGTGTCTCCCTGATGTATCACAAATCATGGCCGTATTATAATCTGAGCCATTGGGATTGGCTGGATAACCATCATAACCATATTTAGCTACGATATCATACTTGTCTTCTGGCATTGGTAGATTAAATTTTCCTTCGCCATGACTAATCCAAACCCCAAGGGTTGTACCGCCAAGACTAGAAAGCATCACACTTTTGTTTTCTTGTACTACAACACTGGTAAAACTACTCTCGTGTTTTCGCGAATCATTATAATGCATCTTGGCAAGTTGCTCGTGTTCAGGATTAATTAAATCTAGCTCCAAAAAGAGTTGGCAACCATTACAAATCCCAACAGATAGGGTATCTTTTCTTTCAAAAAAGGCTTTAATAGCCTTATTGGCCTTTTCATTATACTTAATAGCACCTGCCCAACCTTTGGCAGAACCCAATACGTCACTATTGGAAAAACCGCCAACGGCTCCAATAAACTGAATATCTTCCAGCGTTTCACGACCCGAAATCAAATCAGTCATGTGCACATCTTTCACATCAAAACCAGCCAAGTACATGGCGTGAGCCATCTCCCGTTCGGAGTTACTTCCTTTTTCTCTCAATATAGCTGCTTTGGGTCTAGGTTTAGACGAATCTATTTGTGGTATTAATCCTTTAAAGTTTGTAGGGAATTGATAATCTAGAGGCTGCTTGGCGTAGTTTAAAAATCGGGTTTTGGCCAAATCACCCGCTGTTTGTTTTTGATCAAGTAGAAACGAGGTTTTATACCAAGTGTCTCTTTTAGATGCAATATTAAGTCCAAGTTCTATGCCTTGGTGCTTTATATTGAGCATCCCTTCATCATTAGTATGTCCGATTTTGTGATAGGCTATTCCTTGCTCTTTTAAAACTAATTCTGCACGGTCATCTTTAGCTTGAAAAACCAGACCTATATTTTCAGAAAATAAGAGTTTTATTAGATCAGCTTCTGTAATAGTACTAAGGTCTAAAGTTGCTCCAATCCCATTATCGGCAAAACACAGTTCAAGCAAGGTAGTAATTAAACCGCCACTGCCAATATCGTGGCCCGCTACTAGAAGTTCGGCATTAACAAGTTGTTGTATGGTTGTAAACGCTTTCGCGAAAGCAGAATCATCAACCACACTAGGTGCTTCACTGCCAATAGTGTTATTTATTTGGGCAAAACTAGACCCCCCCAATTTATGGGTGTCACCAGATAGATTGATATAATAAATCGCACCACCATAACTTTTCAATAAAGGCTCGATCACCTTATCTATTGCTAGGCAATGTCCTGCCGCCGAAATAACTACCGTTCCTGGTGCGATAACATCACCTTCAGGATACTTCTGTTTCATAGACAGACTATCTTTTCCTGTAGGCACATTGATTCCTAGATTGATGGCAAAGTCTGAAACTGCCTGTACTGCCTGATATAAGCGAGCATCCTCGCCTTTATTTTTGCAAGGCCACATCCAATTTGCTGAAAGACTTACCGAGGTTAACCCATTTTCCATAGGAGCCCAAACCAAATTACTCAAAGCTTCAGCAATACTATTTTTTGAGCCTGCTACAGGATCTATTAATCCACTAATAGGGGAGTGTCCAATAGAAGTGGCTATACCTTGTTTACTTGTATAATCTAGTGCCATTACCCCAACATTATTTAGCGGTAATTGAAGAGGGCCGGTACATTGCTGTTTTGCTACCCGGCCACCTACACAGCGATCTACTTTATTGGTTAACCAATCTTTACAAGCAACTGCTTCTAATTGCAATACCGCATCTAGATAGTCATGAAATTTACCTAATTCATACGATGGATTGACGTATTCTTGCTTGACGGATTCATCCACCAAAATGGTTTTTGGTGAACTGCCAAACATATCATCTAAATGCAAATGAATTGGCGTTTCCCCAGTAGTCTCACTTTTAAAACAGAAGTAATTATCATTCGTCACATTCCCAACATCATATAATGGTGAGCGCTCTCGCTCTGCAATGCGTTGTAAATGAAATAGGTCAGGTGCTCCAATGACCAGTCCCATGCGTTCTTGAGATTCATTGCCTATTAATTCTTTGGCAGAGAGCGTAGGATCTCCAACAGGTAGCGCATCTAGGTTAATATGACCACCAGTTTCCTCAACTAATTCTGAGAGACAATTTAAGTGCCCACCGGCACCGTGATCGTGAATAGAAACAATAGGATTATGCTCACTTTCTACTAAACCTCGTATAGTATTGGCGGCTCGTTTTTGCATTTCAGGATTAGAACGTTGTATGGCATTAAGTTCAATACCTGTACTAAAGGCGCCAGTATCTGCACTGGAAACAGCGGCGCCTCCCATCCCGATGCGGTAATTTTCCCCTCCTAAAATTACAATTCGATCTCCGTTTTTAGGAGTATCTTTTTGCGCTTGTTCTAGTTTGCCATAGCCTATGCCACCCGCTTGCATAATCACCTTGTCATAGCCTAATCGCTTTTCACCTTCCTGATGCTCAAAAGTGAGCACTGATCCGGCTATAAGAGGCTGCCCGAACTTATTTCCAAAATCTGAAGCGCCATTGGATGCTTTGATCAGGATATCAATAGGGTTTTGATACAGCCATTTTCGTGCAGGGAAATGATCTTCCCAGGCTCTGTCATCGGTAAGTCTTGAATATGGCGTCATATAAACGGCTGTTCCAGCAAGGGGTAACGAACCTTTTCCACCAGCAAGGCGATCACGTATTTCACCCCCAGAGCCAGTAGCTGCGCCATTAAATGGTTCGACCGTTGTTGGGAAATTATGGGTTTCCGCTTTAAGCGAAATTGTACTTTTAAACGGGACTTCTTGATAGTAATCAGGTTTGTCGGCGCTTTTGGGTGCAAACTGAACAGCTTCTGGCCCTTCAATAAAAGCCACATTATCCTTGTATGCCGAAATAATGGTATTTGGGTTGGTAGCCGATGTTTTTTTGATGAGATTAAATAAGGAAGTGGGCATTTCTTTGCCATCAATAATGAAGGTGCCATTGAATATTTTATGTCGGCAATGCTCAGAATTTACCTGACTAAAACCAAAAATTTCTGAATCGGTTAATTGTCTACCAATTTTTTGGGAGACATCATGAAGATAATCTACTTCTTCATCACTAAGAGCTAAGCTTTTTTCTATATTGTAGGCAGCAATGTTTGCAATGCCTTTTACAGGTTCGGGTTCAATGGTTATTGTAAAAATTTCCTGATCTAGGGTAGGGTATTTTTCCATAAGCATAGGATCGCACGAGTTGTCGTCTTTATCGCAAGTTTCAAATACCTCTATTCGTTGTACGCCAGCTATACCCATATTTTGAGTAATCTCAACGGCATTTGTACTCCACGGAGTTACCATTGTTCCTCTTGGGCCAATAAAAAAAGCGTCAATAGACGCCATTTCAATTTTAGGTTGGTTGCCAAAAAGCCATACCAATTTATCAATATCTTCTTTGCTAAAATTGTTTGTAGATTGAACCGCGTAAATACTATAATTTACGTCTCCAAAAAAATGTATCATACGTTCGAGTATAAGACCGTTTAAGAAAGGACAAATTTAAGAGTTTTAGGTTATAAAATATTTTGTTATTGATTCTGTTTGGTACAGGTTGTTAACAGTAAAATCTGATAGCGATTTAAAAATCACTTTAAAATACATGATATGCAAAAAAACTTCCAACAATTACTTAATTTTGAGGAAAATGATTGGGATAGGTAATATTCCAAGATATTTAAACTAAAAACTAAAACGCGTTATGTTAAAAAAATTACACTTGGTAATCCTATTTTTAGGTCTAGCTCAAATTTCTTTCGCTCAAAGTCCTCAAGGATCTAAATCCATTTCTCAGCCTACATTTCTGGGGAAATCTCAACCAATTAGAGATTTACCTGTTTTTGTAAATGAGAATTTTGGTGTTGAAGAACTAACATTGGTTCCTAATAATTTTGAAGGTTCTTTTGACAACTTAGTTGAAGGACAGAGTGGTCTGGAAAGCAATATGCAAAGAGAAAAAGGATCTTTTATACTTGGAAGTGATGGTGTTAATTTTGATGGAATTAATCAAAATCAAACTGGATTTTTACCTCCTGATCCTACGGGAGCTGTAGGGCCTGATCATTATATTCAAGCGGTAAATGCAGCTTTTTCAATTTTTGATAAGTCAGGTGGCTTAATTGTAGGACCTATTGCTTTGGGTACTTTTTTTGGCAGTAATAATACGGGTGATCCTATAATTTTATATGATCATCTAGCAGATAGATGGATAATAAGCCAGTTTGGAGATGGTGTTCAGAGTCTACTTTTTGCCGTTTCTGAAACTAGTGACCCGACAGGAGCTTATTTTATGTATGAGATCTTGGAAGGAAGATTTGAAGATTATCCACACTATTCGGTATGGCCAGATGGATATTATTTGACCACTAATGGTGCTGGAGGCGGAGGAGGCTTCAACCCAAGAGATGTATTTGTATTAGAACGCGATGCTATGTTAGTAGGTGATCCTGATGCACAGCTTATAACTTTTGAATTGATTGGGCAGTTTGCCAATCCTACTGGCATTTTTTCTCCAGCTGCTGCTAATATTACTGGTACAGAGTTTCCTGAAGATACACCAGGGTTCTTTATTTATTTGCAAGATGATGCCTGGACTGGATCAATTACTGAAGATCATTTGCTGGTTTGGGAAACAGATATTGATTGGGATGATATTAATAACTCAACAATATCAGCACCTGTGCAGGTTCCTGTGAATCCTTTTGATTCGCTTTTTGCTCCCTTTGGTGTAGGGGAGATTGATCAACCAGGTACGGGGCAAGAATTATCAGGAATAGGAGCAATTATATCCTACAATGCAAATTATAGATCCTTTGAAAATCATAATTCTTGGTTAATTACCTTTAATGAAGATGTAGATGGCAACGACACTTCTGGTATACGATGGATAGAATTGCGTAATACCAATGATGATCCTTCCTGGAGTGTTTTTCAAGAAGGAACCTATGCTCCAGATGATGGTAATAGTAGATTTATGAGCAGTGGAGCTATGGATGCTCAAGGGAACATTGGTCTGGCATTTAATATTGGAGGGCCTACATTGCCAGCGGGTATAAGTTATACAGGTAGATTTAATGGAGATCCTTTAGGAGAAATGACTGTTAAAGAAACTGTAATTATTGATGGAATTGGGGTGCAAACAGTTTCTAATCGTTTTGGGGATTATGCGCATCTTACAATGGATCCTGATGGATTTGGGTTTTGGCATACCTCAGAGTACTTTCAAGCCAATAACTCTTGGGCGACTCGAATAGCATCCTTCAACTTGAGCGGAGGATTCGTGAATGATGTTGGTATTATAGGTTTTGAGTCTCCTATTGATGGAGATCTTACCAATGCTGAAACCGTAACCGTTCTTGTTAGGAATTTTGGTTTGGACGCGCAAAGTAATTTCCCAATTGCTTTAAGCCTAGATGATAATCCTATAGCAACAGAAATGTTTACTGATTCGA
>CAZDFA010000046.1:0-17432 GCA_964504555.1 uncultured Flavobacteriaceae bacterium
ATACTTTGATGTGAAGCATCATGGGAGAGGTGAATATATGCTTTTTGTTTTCTTGATTTGTATTTTACTTCTTCATTAAACTTTTCAGTATTCTCCTGCACATTATCAAAGAATAATCCTAAATTTCTATTATCTGAAGGCCTATAAGACCGTGCTATATTATCTAAGTCAATAATAGGTGTTAATTCTACTCCTTTTATTAAAGCTCTTCCGTCATACAAACCATGCTTTTTTAAAAAAACACTATCTCTATCTGCTATTTTTCTATTCAGTTTTTCTACTACATCATATAAGTAGGAGGCGTCATCTAGATTTACCTTGAGTATTAAAGAAGATTCTTTACCTATCTCAGCAGTGCTATCTTTCCAATACCCCAAAGCTATTCCTATAATCAATAGTACAAGAATAACAATCCAATTACGCAACAAAAATTGAGTAAAATGATAAAATGAGATTAAAAGATTTCTAAATCCTTTTTTAATACTATTCAAAAGAGATATCAAATCAATCTCATCGCTAGCTTGTCCCTTCTTACTCATAATAGCTTGTTTAATTTTTTGAATTTATCTGCTCTAATATTTTCTTAGTAATGGAATAAGTGGGTCTTACGCCCGTCATTCCTAATCCACCCGATGCTAATGTGCTACCTGTTTCTAATGGATTATCTGAAGCATAATACGCATACCGCACCTTAACATCTTCCTGAATATTGGATCGCAATTTTGATGCAGCTTGTATAGCCTTTTGGTAGTGTGCGCCTTCCATCTCGAGACCTATTACCTGCCAGGTACTTTCGTTAAAATATTTTAAGATATCCCTATTCTGAAGTGACGTCCCCAATACAGTTACCATTGTCCCAGTATAAACATTCAAATCGGTGTCCCAATGTACGTCACAAAGTTCATTTTTAAAAGGATAATTATCGGCAGTTCCTTCAAAAAGATGAGCAGAAGGAATCATAATATCTCCTTTTGCGCCCTCTAGAATGCCTGCTTTCCCCATAATGGAAATAGATTGCACATTAAGATATGTGCTTTGGTTAGTTGTTTCATATGGCTTGAGCAACTCTTCCATCACTTCATACGCCTGCTCGCCAAATGCATAGTCTATCACTATGATAACTGGATTGAATTCTGGTTGCGTCATATCACAACAAAATTCACTTGACGTGCCGTCCAAACTGCACATATCAAAAATCTGGACATCAATATTAGCTCCACTCTCATCATCTATTGTGATTATACCCAGTTCTTTTGCTGTCTTTTGAATCTTAGTTCTTAGTTGAATGTTTTTATCATCACTTAAGACTTCAAAAATTTCTAGAGGTGGTTTGCCTTTCATTTCTTCCTCCAAGGCCAAAGGCGCAAAAATCGTGTTCATCACACTGTGCATATTTGCGCTAATAATATGTAGTGGGCGGTTTAATAGGCCGTGTTGTGTCAAAGTCTTTTTAAGATTTTTTGCCCATTGTTCCCCGTGAATATGATGGCCGAGTCGCTCTTGAAGTACTGAACTAAAAGTAATAGCACGCTTTT
The DNA here is from genome assembly GCA_964504555.1 of uncultured Flavobacteriaceae bacterium. Taxonomy (GTDB): domain Bacteria; phylum Bacteroidota; class Bacteroidia; order Flavobacteriales; family Flavobacteriaceae; genus Dokdonia. Next base: position 1,536 of record CAZDFA010000046.1, read on the forward strand.
GTTCTTCTTGAATTTCGGCTAGTGCCAATTTGCCTATCCAATAGATTATATGCAAAAACCGATGGGCGTTCTTCTTCGTAGCAAATCGGGTGTAAATTGAATCTACTTCCTTAAAAGTTCTTCCCAAAATTGCAGCAACGTGGGTAATTACAATTTCGCGTTCAGCGTCAGACAAATCAGTAGCGGTAATTGATTTTTCCAATTTTTTCCAATCGCGACTTAAAGCGCCTTTGTTGTTTAAGATAACCCTCTTTGCAATTTTATGAGATTCAATAAACAAGAAAGTCAAGTGGGTGAGAATGTCATAAATTTCAGATCGGCCGCGAGTAATTTCAATGTTCATCTGATCCTCATCTATGCGATAGCAATTTCGTCTTCGCTTGCGCGGAATAATAGGTTCAAAATGACTTTGCTTGTAGCCTTCATCACTGGTAAGGTTGATAAAACCACATTCTTCAATCCCTTCTGGAAGCCGATCTATCACATACAATAAACCATCCAGTTCAATTTTATCACCTGCAATAGACCCATAGATTTCTGGTCTAAGAATCATTAATGCATCGCGCAGGGTTTTGCCAGAAATGCCCATAGGCTTATAAAACCCTCTGTTAAAAAGATGTCTCATGGTAATGTACATACGCTCTATAGCGTTGCTGCTCTCCTGCGCTCGGGCACGCTTATCTGATGATGCCATTTATATATAAGTGTGTTCTGCAACTAATTGATTGGCTATTTTTCGATCATTAGCCAATCTAGGTAGTTTATTTTGCCCTCCTAGTTTGCCCACTGATTTCATATAGGTATTAAAACCTCCTTGAGGTACTTTTGAGATGACCAGTGTACGCAAAATATTTCCAGAAATAAGGTCATAATAGTAACTATTTTGCTCTTGCAGAGCTTGATCTATCACTTTCGCGAAAGCGTAAACATCTTCAGGAGCCTCCTTAAATTCAATGAACCATTCATGGTACGGCAAGCCATCTTTTGGTGTTATTTGCGGGGCAACTGTAAACTCATTGACCTGCACTGAAGTATCCTTTATGGCTGCTTGTAATGCCTCTTCTACTTCTTTCCCTATGACATGCTCTCCAAATGCCGAAATAAAATGCTTAATTCGTCCTGTTACAATAAGTCGATAAGGGTGAGTTGAGGTAAATTGTACTGTGTCTCCTACATTATAGCACCACAAGCCTGCCGTAGTTGAAATAAGCATCACATAATTGACTCCAATTTTTATATCCTTAAGTTGAAGTCTCTCTGGATTTTCATCAAAAAAAGTACTTGCTTCTACAAACTCATAAAAAATACCGTTGTCTAGCAATAACAACATTCCTTTTTCTGTTTGCTTGTCTTGAAACGCAAAAAACCCTTCACTTGCTGGATACAACTCAATACTGTCTACTCGCCTCCCGATAAGAGCTTCAAATTTGGCTCGGTAAGGTTCATAATTAACCCCCCCATATATAAAAAGATTGAAATCCTTGAATAATTCTCCAACTGGCTTTCCCGATCGTTCAATGAGTTTTTCAAAATACATCTGCACCCAAGAAGGAATTCCACTTATAATCGTCATATTGCGATTTATCGTCTCTCCGACTATAGCGTCTACTTTTGTTTCCCAATCATCAATGCAATTGGTCTCCCAACTGGGCAATCTATTACGCTGCAAATAGCTGGGCACATAATGCGCTACTATGCCCGAAAGTCTGCCAAGACTAATACCATTTTTCTCCTGCAATTCTGGACTTCCTTGTAAAAAAATCATGTTACCATCTACAAAATTTGCATTTCCTTTTTCGTTTATGTAGCACAGTATTGCATTACGCGCAGCTTTGATATGCGTAGGCATACTCTCTGCGGTAAGCGGGATATATTTAGCTCCAGAAGTGGTGCCTGAAGTTTTAGCAAAATATAAGGGTTTTCCTGGCCAAAGTACATGGGCTTCACCTGCCACAACACGATCTACATAAGGCTTAAGTGCTTCATAATCACGAATTGGGACAAGTTTTTTAAAATCGGCATATGTTGATATATTACCAAACTGATGATCCTTACCAAAAGTAGTGTTTTTGGCTTTTTCTAAAAGCATAATAAAAGTTTGTGCTTGCGCTTGAGCAGGCTCGTTCATCCACCTATTCATCCTTTTAGTAACATGACTAGCAAATAATTTGGCAGCAAAAGCTTTTAATGACATCAATTAGGTATAGTTATTGTTCAAAATCAATAAAATCTGTTGGGTTTACTGGGTATCCATTGCTCCATAATTCAAAATGTAAATGAGGCCCTGTACTTAGCGTTCCTGTATTACCTACGGCAGCAATTACCTCTCCTGGTTTGACCAAATCTCCTTGCTCCTTAGATAAGCTAGCGTTATGCTTATACACCGTCAAAAGATTGTTTGGATGTTCTATAATAATCACATTGCCTGTGTCTGCAGTCCATTCAGCAAAAACAACCGTGCCTTCAGCAGCCGATTTTACAGGTGTGTTTTCTACGGCTAGAACATCAACAGCGTAGTGTCTGGTTTCCTGGTCATAGGTGTTGCTAATAGCACCTTTAAGCGGTGGAAACAACACAAAGTTTCCATTTGCCTTCGCTGTTTCAAAAAGATTGTACTTGTCCTCTCGATCTACCAATTCTCGTAAAATAGAATCAGATCGCGAAGGATCTGCCACAGTAGTTTCTGCAAAACTAGAATCAATACTATTTATAGGAACAGCGCTTTGAAATGCTATATCTTCATTCAACAAATGCTGTATAGACTCATATTTTTGAGAACGTACGTACAATGCTTTTTCTATAGAATCTATTTTAGTATCCATATGTACGGCTTGCTGCTTCAGGCGTGAGCTAGAATAGCCAGGAATGTATTCTCGAATGGGTGTAAACGCAATAAGCACTGTGGTCATGGCAATTAGACCAATCATAACAAACCCCATTAGCACAAACACATTCAATCGGGTAAGCTTAAAGGATAATCTTTCTTCAAAAGTATCTTCATTGAGAATAACCAAACGATACTTATGCAGTAGTTTTTTAGCAAATGTTTTTTTTTCTCGTTGTGCTTGCGACATGCTCTTGCAAATATAGCAGGTTAGACATTATTGTGTAACTAATAACGTATTCTTCCAAGGAAAGTTGCTATTAAAACCCGCCTCTAATCATTTCGTTAATTGTTAGTCTCACTACCTCCAAATATAGATTATAACCTGGAATGAATTCTCTGCCTTTTGCAAGCCTATGTGTTTGGTAATCCCAATATCTAGCTTCGACCAGATCTTTCATTTTCTTAATTCTAAATTTAAACGCAGCATTTGTTATTTTGGATTACGAGCAAAGTTTCTTGGTAAGCTTCTTTCTGTTAAAAATGGTCCGGCAAAACCAATAATATCTAGTTCATCGTTTCGCAAAACTTCCGCGCAGTATTTATGAACTCTAAATCCTCTTGTGATCATTAATGGCAATTGAGTATGCTTTCTTATTATACCGGCATAGTCTATAAATAGGCTTTACGATTTCTGGTTGACTTGCGTTGGTAGCGATCTGTAAGGAAAGTTAGATTCTCATATGTGCTTCTTGAAATTTCCAGCAGATCTATTTTCAATTTTTCCTGTTCTTTAATAACAATCATTGCATCTGCTTCATTAAAACCACCTCATTGAAAATCTGCACTATTTAATTTTACAGTTATTGGATAATCAGCTCCGAAAACTGCTCGTGTCCCCTGTGCAATATCAAATAGGCGTTTTTCTCTATTTTGAACAGAATCATCATATTGATTTGAATAATACTAGATGCTGCCTCTTTATAATGCTTATCAACAAGTATATTTCTGTAATTAACAGTTCCCCCATTTGAAGACCAGTGCTCGTATAAATGCTCAGGTTCCTTACTTTTTTGTTGATCTTTATCAACTATCCGTGATGTTACTGCTGCTTTTGTAATAAAGTTTTTAAGTAATGGGTCACAAGGAAATTATAAAGCTTTAAGTAATTGGTTCTTGGCCTGCATTTATGGATCTGCTTTTCTTTGTCAAGTTAATTGTCTGCTAGTTCTTTTTTTTGCTTAGAAGGTATCTTGGACATCGCATACTCACTTATAGCTGTAATGCTTAAGGCAGGATTAACCCCAGGATTGGCCGAGATCATAGAACCATCACAAATAAGCATATTTTCATAACCAAAAACACGATTATCACCATTTATTACACCATTAGCCGTATCACTACCCATTACAGCACCCCCTAGTACATGAGCCGTAGTTGGTGTTCCCAGTAAAACGTCAGTAAAATTTGCGTATGGAATGGCCTTAATTTTATGACCCAAAATTTTAGCAAGCCTAGAGGCTATAGGAATAATACCGCTAGGCTTTTCTCCAGACTCGGTGCTTGTTTTTAATTGGGTAATTTTTCCCAATTTTAAACACAAAGTGCTATCCAGTGTTTGCATAAAAAGCAAAATGATTGTCGATCTGCTGTAGCGTTTTTTAAAAATTGTTTTAATTAATTCAACTGGGTTTGTTATCACTACACTTAATATTCCTAAAATTCTAAATACCATCCATTTATGTTGTATTGATGGGATGGTTAACATTTTGAAAAAACTTGATCCTTTACCATACCGCACAGGCTCTAAATGACTGTTTTCATCTATATCTAGTATAGAACCGATGGCAATTCCCTTGGTATAATCTTTATTTTTCTCTGTAGAGGTAAGCACCAATAAGGATTCATTATTAGTCCTTATATTACACCCTAACTGATCCGATAGATAGGGTAAAGAATTTTTAGCTTTAAGCTTTAATAAAAGTGGAACGGTGCCTATAACGCCACCAGAAAAAATAACCGCCCCAGCTTGAACTTTCATTTTATTGCTTCTTTTAGTGCTGCCTTTATAGTAAACGTTATAGCCTGAGGCTCCTCTATCACCATCCAGCGGGATCACGTCATAAACTTCCTTTTCTGCTAGAATTTCAGTCCCGAGTTGCTGCGCTAAAAACAGGTAGTTTTTATCTAAGGTGTTTTTTGCATTATACCGACATCCTGTCATGCAAGCACCACATTGTACACAACCATTACGATTAGGTCCTTTTCCATTAAAATATGGGTCTTTTACAGTTTGGCCTGTATCCTCAAAATGTACTGCTACCTTTGTATGAGAGAAGAATTTTTCACGCTTTAAGGTTCTGGAAAGGTCTTTAATTAACTGGTCTGCTGGCCCTAAAATGGGATTCATTGTAGCTCCCAGCATCCTATGGGCTTCTTTATAATATGGTTTTAATACACGTTCCCAATCACATAGATTGGCCCAACTACCAGAATTGAAAAACTTCTTTTTAGGTATTGGCAAGGTATTGGCGTAGGTTAATGATCCGCCGCCAACGCCTACCCCCGAAAGGATTGTAACGTGATTTAAGTATGTCATCTTGAAAAATCCAAATAATCTTGCACGAGGTTCCCATAACCATTTTTTAAGATTCCAGTTGGACTTAGGAAAGTCGTCAGACTTAAACCATTTCCCCTTTTCTAATACAAGTACGCTATACCCTTTTTCTGCAAGCCTTAGTGCGCTGACAGACCCTCCAAAACCACTCCCAATAATTACGTAGTCGTAAGTATGTTTCATTATAATTTCAAAATTTTAATCTTCTAGCTCCAAGACAGACTGGGCATAACACATACAAGTAAGGATATATCCTGCTTCTTTTTCATTATTTAGCAAAGCCGTCTGTTGTGTAGATTTCCAAACTATCTTTCCCGATTTCAATTTGACTTTGCAAGTACCGCATTGGCCCATGCCGCAGGCATGAGGGAGAGTCATATTGTTTCGTTTAGACGCCTCTAAAATGGTTTCTGATTTATACGCTTCAAATGTTCTGCTCCTACTGCTATGTACGGTAAACTTAGCTCCACTTAGCGGTTTGTTTTCAATTTCAAAGTCTTCTGTAACAATACTATCAGCACTCACTTTTAATTGAGATAAGGCTTTTCTAGAGGCCTTCATCATAGGCCCTGGTCCACATAAATAAAAGACCGCGCCAGCAGTTATTTTTCCCAGTAATTGTATTTGATTAGCCACCGTTAGCAAGTCAAATGTTATCTCAAGTTTGAATAAGCTGGCACTCATGATTACCAATTGTTGTAGTTCTGTATTGAACATAACGTCTTTAGCAGACCTACAGCCATATATAAGTTTACAAGGTTTATTTCTTTTTACAGCATAGCGTATCATAGAAAATATAGGAGTAATACCACTCCCTCCAGCAATAAAAATATGTTCCGTAGCATTTTCTTTAAGGTTAAATTCGCCAAAAGGCCCAGCCACATTTAAGGACTGGCCTTCTTTTAGAGTATCTAACAGGGAATTAGAAAAGATTCCGTTTGTAACACGCTTTACACCTATAATAAGGTCGCCACTATCCGGACTAGAACAAATAGAATAGCATCTACTCACTTTATGATAATTTACTTGTTTTGTTACCACAACATATTGACCTGCTTTATATTTAAAGGGCAAACTTGCTACATTTTTAAACCGTATGGTTTTAGCATTATGGGTCAAGTTCTTTAGCTGCAATACCTCCAGCGCGTATTGCCAGATTTGTCCTTTTTTAAGATCGTGATAGGTGTTTTGCCTGTAAAATAGTTTACGATCTTTATTACGCCAGCCTTCTATTGGAGCATCACGTTCTAGCAAGTGAGTTTCTATTTCTTTAAATTTTGCCTTGTACCTATAAAATGGTATTCGTGGATGTAAGTGATGAATCAAATGATAGTTCTGATAATAGGATAGTAACTCTAGACCTGGAATCGTTACAATACGCGTATTTAGATGTTTACCCATATTATGATGAGGGTAATGAGGTAACCAGTCAAAAGTAAAACCTAAAAATGGTGCTACAATAAGAGCTGGTAGAACAAAAACAAAAAAGTACACCTTGCCCATTCCCAAGGTAATAAGCAATGTGATAAGCCCAAATAGAAAAACTAAGAACATTAAGGTATGACTACGGCATTTTTGCATAGCCACATTATGGTGACTTTGTCTTCCCAACGCTTGCACAAAATAATAGAATACAAGTGTCAAACAACGAAAAAAAATATCTAAAGCATTCTTGCCTTTTACATAATCATCGGGGTCTTGTTCAGGATCATTGGTGTGTGCATGATGTTGTAAATGAATTATTTTAAAGGCTGTATATGGAAAAAACAATGTGGTTGCCGAAAACCACCCTAGACAAGTATCTAGAAGGGTAAATTTAGTAATGCCTCCTGAAATATTGCTATGGCTGGCTTCATGTGCCACAGTAAACATTCCATAAGCCAATAGAGAACCTATTAATGCCGTTAGCCAAGCATTGAGTATATTTTTGGCAAATGCAATCCACAATATGGCATAACCAATTGACAGCAAACCAAACACAATTATTGTTGGAATAGCTACTCCTTCCTCTCTAAACTCTTTGTGCTTTTGGTTTTGCATAACTAACATTGAACCATAGTAAATATAGTTGTATTTTTAATACTGGATTGATTAACTATATCCATAGCTCAAGAAAGTATTGTCTCTTGATCTGTTTTTTTAATGCATTTAAATATCCAACCCCAATTTTGCTTAAAGCCAGTAATAATGCCTGTTAAATCTAGATTTATTGCTATTCTTATTATCTTTGTAGTCTAATATAAAAATTATGACTGCATTAGGTATCTTTTTAGGAACTCCAGGACCCTGGCAAATCGTATTGATTGTTGTTGTTGTGCTTTTGTTATTCGGGGGTAAAAAAATTCCAGAATTAATGCGCGGTTTAGGTGGTGGTATCAAAGAATTTAAAAAAGCCTCTAAAGACGAAGAATCTTCCGATCGAATAGAAGACTAATTTCTATCTACATAAAATAAAAAAGCACTCTTTCCAAGAGTGCTTTTTTCGCTTTTAATTCATCTAATGAACTTGCTATAGATCGGTTTCTTCAACAAATCGAGCACTTTGTATGATAGCTTCAAGCTCAAACATATTATCCCTTTTTTCTTGGGAAGGCGAAAAAATAAAACCTTCAATTACTAAATACCGTTCATTTTTTACATCTTTTATAGCGTAGTTAACAAAAGGACCTGCCATACGCTGTCCACGAACTTCCCAGGTACCTTTGGTTTGCCAGGCAAACCTGCCGTCTATTTCTGTTTTGTACAATGACGGAGCAAAGGCTCTTTCGGTAATAAAGCGACCTTCATCTACAGGTATTTTTTTGCCTCCAATAGAATCACGCATACGCACTAACCTCAAAACGGTATTAGTGTCCTGGTCTATCACCCTAAAAGGTACTTCATAAACCAAAATATTGATGTCGCCATTGCTTAAAGGCTTCCGCATCCAATAGAAATCTGGATCTTCTTTGGCGTATCTATATACCGAAGGAAACTTCAAACTCACGCCCAAATTCTTGCGCAAAGAATCATCGGGTTTTAGAGATCTGGCTATGCGTTTCTTATCTGTACGCAATTCATTTGTCTTAATTGTTGTTATAATATTAACCGCATTTTCTTCAATAAGCCCTACAAGTTCTTCAGAGCTTGATCCACTAATAAAAACATCCAGCTGAGGTTTGGCATATACATTTTCTTTGATAAAGACACCTGAACTGTCCGCAATGCCAACTTTGATGATGGTTCTATTTTCTTTGGCAAATCCTTTAAAAGCATCTACAGCAATATGTTTTAAAGTAAATAAGGGTTCATCCTGCTGCAAACCTTGTACTGGAGCTGCAAAATACTTTCTTAGGACATCTCCAACAGCGCCTTGCCATGCTTCTTTTTCAAGCACCACATTTACATGATTGATGCGGCCAGATGAGGGAGGTGTGCTTTTTTTACGCGGTCCTTGCTTACAACTTAATATGCCTACTAGCAGTACTATAAAAAGACTAAAACGTATTGCCATTATCTTTAAATTTTAGATGGAATCCTACTTTTTATTTGGAGACAATCAACTGCTCTCCAGGTTTTAATCTTGTACCGCTAATATCATTCCAAACCTTAAGATTATCCACAGAAACTCCAGGAAATTGTTGTGCAATGGTCCATAAAGAGTCTCCAGATTTTACCGTATAAGTTTGTTTTCCACTTAGATTACGAGCTGGTTTTTTAGTCTCAGTATTGGAAGTATTTACTGGGTTACGCGGATAAATCAATAAGCGTTGACCCACTTTTAGGTTATCTCTTCGAAGGCCATTCCATCGCTTTATTTGGCTTACTCTAACGCCATACCTTTCGGCTATTTTACCCAAATAGTCTCCACTTTTTACGCGATAACGCAGCTGCGCTTCTGATTGAAAAAACTGTGGTAAGGGTTTTTCTCTTTTTTCTAATTCCGCTTTCGCGAAGGCGTATACAGCCTCTTGATTATTCACAAATTTACCACTCACCTCCACGGGTAATCGCAAATAATAGTTCTTGCCTTCAACTTTCGGTATAATATCCAATTTGTAGGAAGGATTTAAAAATTGCACCTCTTCCATAGGAATTGCCGTCACCTCAGCAACTTGATCTAAAGTGATTAACTCTTTAATGCGTATGGTGTCTGTTGCAAAATAATTAACCGGTGGGCGGTCTGGTTGGTATCCGTGTTCCTCGGCATATTCAAAAAGATACATTGTTGCTAGAAAAGCAGGCACATAGCCTGCCGTTTCACGCGAAAGGTGCTGCCTAATATTCCAATAGTTCTCATATCCACCACTGCGACGTATAGCTTTGGTTACATTGCCTGGTCCTGAATTATATGATGCCAAGGCCAAATCCCAATCGCCAAAGGACTCGTAGAGCTCGCTCAAGTATTGGCAAGCTGCTTCGGTAGCTTTTATAGGATCCATTCTGTCATCTACATACGAATTCACTTCCAGATCGTACAACTTACCAGTGCTAAACATAAACTGCCATAAACCTGTAGCCCCGACCCTAGATTTTGCCTTAGGTCGTAATGCCGACTCTACTATGGCCAAATATTTCATTTCTAGCGGGATGTCATATCTATCTAGCATTTCCTCAAACATGGGAAAGTAAAATTCACTAACAGCCATTAGCCGCTCCATAGTGGGTTTGTGGCGTTTTAAATATCGTCTAATAACACTTTCTAATGAGGAGTTATACTCTACATTAAATGGTGTGCGAGCATTAATGCGTGCCAGTCTTTTTTTTAGGGTGTCGGTCGGCAAGTCTACAATAACCTCTTCTAGATAATTGGTCTCCCTAACCATTTGTTGGATGGAATCAAACAAATCATATCGATAGAGTTCTTTACGCCAAACAGAATCTAATCGGGCTGCCAATGGCTCGTCTGGAAGTTGAAAATTGGTAGAATCTTTCTTTAAAATACCCGTGTCTGCTCTCGGAATATCGTGATCTACTCTGGTTACCGTAGCTGAATCTACTTGTACAGGGGTAATAACTTCTTGCTTTATCCCTTCTTTTTTTCGAAAATCTTCTAGTGAAAGTGTGTCCTGTGCATGAACGGGCACAAGAACAGTTAATAGTAATAATACTCCAAGAATTTTAATATAATAGGTCATAATCATTCGCAAATCAAGACAGTTTCAAATATACATATTGTATAAAGATGGTTAGATATTGATTTAATGTACGATCCTAAAGACCTAATTGAAGGTCATTACCCCAAAGCAGCAATACCAGGAAGGGTCTTTCCTTCAAGCAGCTCTAGCATTGCGCCACCGCCAGTAGATACATAACTTACTTTATCATCAAAGCCAAATTGCTTAACTGCCGCCACACTATCACCACCACCTACTAGTGAGAAGGTGCCATTTTCTGTCGCTTCTGCAACGCTATTCCCTAGTGCTATAGTAGCTTCGGCAAAGGGTTGCATTTCAAATACACCCAATGGCCCATTCCATAAAATAGTTTTGGCACGCTGAGCAGCTTCATCAAAATTAACTTGTGAGTGCGGTCCTGCGTCCAGCCCTTGCCAGCCGTCTGGAATAGATTTAATATCAACCGTTTGTGTGTTTGCAGATTCTGCAAAATCATCGGCTGCCAATACATCAACGGGCAGATGTACCTTAACATTGTGTTCTTCTGCCTTTTTGAGAATAGACAGCGCTAGCTCTTGTTTGTCATCTTCGCAAATTGAATCTCCAACCTGTCCTCCTTGCGCCTTAATAAACGTATACGCCATACCGCCGCCTATAATAAGCTCGTCTACTTTTTCCAGTATATTTTCAATCACCGAAATTTTTGAAGATACTTTTGCACCGCCAAGAACAGCCAAAACAGGTGATTCACTATTGTTAAGCACACGGTCAAGGCTTTCAATTTCTTTAGCTAATAAAAGTCCGGAGCATTTTGTTTCAGGAAAAAATTGAGCAACCACCGTCGTCGAAGCGTGCGCCCGATGTGCTGTACCAAATGCATCATTAATATAAGCATCGCCAAGGGTGCTCAATGCTTCCGCGAAAGCGGTATCTCCTGCAGTCTCTTCGCTATGAAATCTCAAATTTTCAAGTAATAAAACTTGACCCATCTGCAAATTGGCCGCAGCTTGCTTTGCTTTATCACCAACACAATCTTCTACAAAAATGACAGAAACGCCCAAAATATCTTCGACAGCATCGCAAATATGTCGTAACGAAAACTCCTCTTGAACACCTTGTGGTCTGCCCAAGTGACTCATTAAAATAGGTGCGCCACCATCTTCTAAAACTTTTAAAATTGTAGGTTTTGCAGCTTCAATTCGGGTAGTGTCTGTTACGTTGAATTCATCATCCAAAGGCACATTAAAATCTACACGAATGAGTGCCTTTTTTCCTTCAAAACTAATGTCGTTTACTGTTTTCATAGAATGTAGCTAAAATGCAAATATACGTGCTACGTTGCCAGTACTGTATCTCTTTTAAGTTATCTTTGAAACTATGCGGTTTGAGCGGCTTTTAGGGCAAGAATTCATCAAAAAACACCTTCAACAAAGTGCTAGAACTTCACGTGCCTCGCATGCACAACTGTTTGTTGGAGAAATGGGTACGGGATTGTTGCCGATGGCTATTGCCTACGCTAGAGCGCTAATTTGCTCTGTAGAAAATCAAGAGGGTTGCGATCTACAATTTGATCAACTTGCGCATCCTGATTTGCATTTTGTTTTTCCTGTAGCCACAACCACTGCTGTAAAAAGCAAACCAGTTTCTTCGCTATTTTTAAAAGAGTGGCGGGATTTTGTGCAAAATAATGCCTATGCCAATCTTTTTGACTGGCACCAACATCTGGATATTGAAAAAAAACAGGCTCAAATTGGGGTTGATGAAGCACAAGCTATTTCCAAAGCGCTATCCCTAAAGTCCTATGAAGGTGGTTATAAGGTGGTGATCATCTGGATGGCCGAAAAGATGAATGCGGCCTGCGCGAATAAATTGCTTAAACTACTTGAGGAGCCTCCCGAAAAAACCGTTTTTCTTTTGCTCGCGCAACAAGAGGATTTGCTTATTGATACCATTCGTTCAAGATGCCAGACCCTCCATTTTCCAAAATTACCTGAAACGGTAATTGCAAATGCACTCGTACAAGAGCACAACTGTGAATCTGATAAGGCTCATAAAATTGCTTTTAGAGCACAAGGAAATTACAATACAGCATTGCGTATTTTTCAAGATTATGGGTATGATACCCAATTTGAAACCTGGTTTGTAGACTGGGTGCGTTTGGCTTTTTCTGCGAAAGGTAAAAAGAGTGCTGTTTTAGACTTGATTGCGTGGAGTGAAACTATTGCAAAAGCTGGTAGAGAAACCCAAAAGAACTTTATAGACTATTGTACGCACTTTTTTAGACAAGCCTTTTTACTCAATTATAAGGTACCCAAGTTGGTTTATCTGCAACCACAAACTAGCTTTAAACTTGAAAAATTTGCGCCATTTGTACACGGTAATAATATCCTAGATATTTATGACGAACTCCAAGAGGCTTCTTACCACATTTCAAGAAACGGCAATACGCGAATTATAATGACCGATTTGTCACTAAAATTAACTCGTCTTTTACACAGTAAGTAGACTTAACAATCTATATTTCAGATATTTTCAATTCAATTGCTGAATATCAATTATTTATTACAACCCTTCCTAGTTGCCTTTAAACGAAGCGTTTAACTCTCCCAGAATGGTTTGTGTAAGATCGTTTTCTTCTTTACCATAAAGCACACTCCCCGCATCGTTACTACCGTAAATATAGGTATAGCCATTAGCCTTTCCATAAGACTTTACTTTATCTCTTACTTTAGTGATGATGCTATCGATAACGCGCTGACTTTCCACTTGCAATTTACCTAGGCGCGCTTGTCTTTCCTGCTGAATTTGCTGTCCTTCTGCTTGCAATTCATTGGCCTTTTCTTGTTGCTTTCTTGGAGACATATTTGGACCATTTTTCTGGAATAAATCGGCCTTTATTTGGTATGATTGAATCTTAAGCTCAAGATCGCCTATAATATCATCATTTTCTTTGGTGAACTTATCACGTGCTTGTTTGAGCTCTTCGTATTCCGTTAATAATTCTTCAGTATCAACATAAGCAGTTTTGTCAGCTTGACATGCCAAACATAAAACCGCAAAAGCAAAAATGTATAGTATATTTTTCATAGAGATTTTTTTAAAATTTTATCGCTGAGCAAAAATAAAATCTTTGCTTTTTAAACTGTTCGTATTTAAAATTAATCATCATAACAGTTTCTTATTGATTAGTCTAATAAAAATAATTTTTATCTATTGATGTTGACGCGTTTTTATCGCCTCTAAACCGCTTTTAAAACCCCCTAGGGCAATTCTGAATTTTAAGCAAAACTATTGCGCTAAGCCTTTTATATGGCTTTTTGATGCTGTATTACATATATAATGGATGAATAGGCTCCAGATTTTCTTGCCTTGCGATTAGATAGCCATCCAATACGCAATGCCCTAAGCAATCGAACAATTTTAGAAGATGAGCTTTTATACGTTTCGGAGAGAAGGCTTACATAATACGAATCAAATACCAATGGGTGTTTAGCTATAAGTGTTAAACCATGCCCGTTCATTATCTTGTCTATTGCCTTAACCGAAAAATGAGACAAATGTCTAGGTACATCATAGGCCGCCCAAAAAGATTTATAGTAATGAGCATCATAGCATTCAAAATTCGGCACAGCAAGGATTAGTTTTCCGTTATCTGAAAGATGTTGCTGTATCCATCTCAACTGTTCGTTTAGATCATACACATGCTCCAAGACATGCCACATGGTAATTACATCAAATTTGCTCTTAAGTTGCTGATAGCTCTCAACCAAATCAACACCCTTATCTGAAGCTTTTACTCTGGCTTGCTCATCCGGCTCCACTCCCTTTACTACCCAACCTTGATCTTTACAATATTTGGCAAAAGACCCTGTCCCAGCTCCCAAATCCAATAAACTAATGGCGGCAGGCGCATGCATTTTTACAATCTTATGCTTTCGTGCAAGCATATACATCTTCACTAGTTGATAAATCTTTTCAATTAGTGATTCATTTTTATCAGTATGTGATATGTATTTTTCGCTTTTGTAATAAGCACCCAGATCTTCTGGCAATGGTTTAGGGTGGGTATGCCACATATGATAGGCTTCATCATAATGAAGCTCAAAAGACTCTTGAGAGACGCTAAAATCTTTGATGATTTTTTTAGAATAGCTCACAAAAAAAATTGGTGTTTCACGTGGAACATATGAAATTTCTAACGATTATCGTCCCATATAAACGAGTAATACGCTAATATCTGAAGGAGACACGCCGCTAATTCTAGACGCCTGAGAGATGCTTGTTGGTCTAATTCCTGAAAGCTTTTCCTTAGCCTCGTTTGATAGGGATTTCAATTTTCGATAATCAAAATCATCTGGTATTTTAATATTCTCCAGCCTATTGAGCTTGTCCGCATTTAGTTTTTCCTTTTCTATATAGCCAGCATATTTCACTTTAATTTCTGCTTGTTCTAGCACTTCACGCTCAATGTTATGGTCAACAATATATTCTGCTACTTTTTGAAAACGTTTAATATCATCAATAGCGATTTGTGGTCTTGAAAAAACTTTAAACATCTTATCAGATTGCTTCATAGGGCTACTACCTCTCTCTTCCAAAATAGGATTTACCTCTTCTGGAAGTATACTCGTCTTTCTGAAAAATTGAACCATTTTTTCAGAAGCTTCACGCTTGGCTTCCATAGTCCTTAACCTATCTTCGCTAGCCAATCCGAGATCATAGGACCTAGGGGTTAAGCGTTCATCGGCATTATCCTGGCGCAAAAGTGTTCTATACTCTGCACGTGAGGTAAACATTCGATAAGGCTCCTCAGTTCCTTTTGTAATCAAATCATCTATCAATACACCGATATAAGCTTCATTACGCTTTAGCACAAAAGGCTCTCTTTCTTTTACTTTTTGATGTGCATTAATACCTGCCATTAAACCCTGAGACGCCGCTTCCTCATAACCCGTAGTTCCATTTATTTGACCCGCAAAATATAAGTTCTCCACTAGCTTGGTTTCTAATGTATGCTTAAGCTGTGTTGGTGGGAAATAATCATATTCGATAGCATAACCCGGCCGGAAGAACTTCACATTTTCAAAACCAACCACAGACCGAAGCGCCTTAAACTGCACATCCTCTGGCAAGGATGTTGAAAAGCCATTCACATAAATTTCTACTGTATTCCAGCCCTCCGGCTCAACAAAAAGTTGATGCCTGTCCTTGTCTGCAAAACGATGTATTTTATCCTCTATAGATGGGCAATATCTTGGGCCTATGGATTTAATTCTACCATTAAACATAGGAGATCTATCAAAACCTTCACGAAGTAAATCATGAACTTCTGGAGAGGTGTAACTCATATGACAAGCACG
>CAZDFA010000047.1:0-13375 GCA_964504555.1 uncultured Flavobacteriaceae bacterium
TACGGTAAACTGATGATCTGGCCAAGCCAATTGCAAACGAAACAACAATGACATTCCTATACCAATAATACCCATAATCAAACCAGTTATTAGGTATTGCTTGGATATCATCTTATGATCTTGGCTAAAGATATATTTGGTGATGAATGTCTCTTTATGATGATGTCCGTGATCGTCATGGGCTTGATCTGCTGCTACTGCATGTGCTGACATAATCTAAATGCTTTTTTTTAATTAATCTTCTTTTCGGAATTAGTTCCTTGCGATTTTTTGTCCAAATGTTTTTTGTTCTACCATCCAGGCATCATACTCCTCTTGTGTTTCAACCACAATTTTCATTTGCATATTGTAATGAGAGGCACCACAAATCTTATTACATAGCAGGTAGTAATCAAAATCATTATACTCATCTATTGGACCTTTTCCATCCGCCAAAGATTTGTTATTCTTTTCTATTCTTATTTCGCGTATGCGTTGCATTTTTTCTTGCATATATGGTGTTTCGCGAATTTCTTCAGTAGTTATAGTAGGTGTAAATGCAAATTCTGTAATCATTCCAGGCACCACATTCATCTGTGCTCTAAAATGTGGCATATATGCCGAATGTAGTACATCTTGTGAGCGTAACTTAAAAATCACCTGACGACCAACAGGTAAGTGTAATTCAGTAGTAATTACATCATCCATTGCATCATCATCACTCAAATCTACACCTACTGTATTGGCACCTTCAATAAAACGTACATTAGCATTACCTAAAATATTATCGGCACCGGCATAACGGGCTTCCCAAGCAAAACGCTTAGCATATAATTCTACAACTATAGCATCATCTTCTTCTTCATAATTCATAATATCAGACCAAGTAAATAACCCATAGATAATTAAACCAGCCAACACAATTGCTGGAATGACAGACCATATAAATTCTAATCTATCATTATCTGCATAAAACAGCGCTCTATTCCCTTTTTTACCTTGGTACTTGTAGGCAAAGTAGTGCAAAATGGCTTGGGTTATGACCTGCACTATCATAATTAAGGCCAACGTGATGAACATTAACGTATCATAGGTAGTACCGTGTTCTGATGAGGCCTCAGGCAAGTAAAACTTGCTGTATTTCACAAAACAAAAAATGGTGATAAAATTCAGAAAAACAAGAAACACCATCATCAATATTCCATTGATCCGATTGTCCTTGTCATTCGCTATATTGGCAGTTTCACTATTGGTTTTAAGCTGGGATAGCTTAAAAATCTTTGACATTTGCCAAATCGTGACTACGAAAAGAATGATTACTATAAGTGCTAATAAACCTGTCATTACTTTAAAGCTTTCTATATACTAATAGTGAAAATGTTTACTTTCTTCAATTAATGGGTTGCGTTCTGGTACTAGAGGTCTTTTGGTAAGCGATGTAAATACAATAAGTATAAACAACCCTGCAAAGAATAACAAAGCCCCAATCTCAACAAAGCCCAGAGACCAAGACTTCCCAACCGTTGCCGGCATCACCATATTAAATATATCTATATAGTGACCAAATAAGATCACAAAACCAGTTAAAACAACAAACCAGTTCATACGTTTAAAATCACTATTCATTAGCAATAATACTGGGAACACAAAATTAAGTGCTACCATACCCCAGAACGGCAAAGTATAATCTTGTATACGCGTAATGAAATAGGTGACTTCTTCTGGAATATTGGAGTACCAAATCAACATAAACTGTGAGAACCACAAATAGGTCCAGAAAATACTAAAGGCAAACATAAATTTAGCCAAATCGTGAATGTGACTATCATTTACTTGCTCTAAATATCCTTTGGACTTTAGATAAATAGTAACCATAGCGATTACCGTAATGGCACATACCATCATTCCAGCAAATACATACCATCCAAATAAGGTGCTAAACCAGTGTGGGTCTAGAGACATAATCCAGTCCCAAGACATCATAGATTCTGTATAAATAAAGAATACTAAAAATATAGCCGCAGCTTTGAATGACTTTTTATGCCATTTATTATCGCTAGAAGCATCTTGTCTTTTACTAAATTTAAGCGCAAAGAAACGATAGAGATTCCAACCTCCTATAAATATAATTGCTCTAATAAGGAAGCTTGGCACATTCAAAAATCCTTTTTTACCTGCTATCAATTTATCAAAATGATCGCTACTAGGATCTACTAATTCCGGATCCATCCAATGGAACATATGATTCCAATGTAAAACTCCCGAAGCCACTAAAAGGAAGAATACAATCAAACTTCCAGGCAATAAATAACCCGTTATTCCTTCCATTACTCGAAGTAATAATGGCGACCATCCCGCTTGTGAAGCGTATTGTATGGCATAAAAAGCCAAACAGCCTAAGGCGATCATAAAGAAAAAGAAGGCCGAAATATAAATAGCCGACCAAGGCTTATTTTTATACTGTCCTAAAGTGTGCTCTAGGTGCTCTTCTTCAGACATATGATGCCCGCCTTCTTTACTATGATCATTACCATGTTCTTGCGCATCATTATGTGCGTGTTCCCCTTGAAGATTTACGGTAAGGTGAATCACTTCGTGTTCTTCATTGGCCGCATGACCACCACCGTGGTGTCCTCCATTATGAGCTTCCTCCAATTTTTTTACATCATCTGTGGTCTTGGGTAAGTTCAGATAATCGACCGCAAATAATACAAGTCCTACAGCCATAATTATGATTGCTGTAAGTCTTAAATTTCCTGATATTTTATATTGATCCATATATACTGGCTCTTTCTTATCGATTAATGTGATTCTTCGTCACTGTGATGTTCTTCTTGGTGATCTCCTTCTAAGTGATGATCATCTAGATGTGCTTCTTCCAAGGCATCAGCAACCATTTCTTTTACATTAAATGGTCTGGCTTCTTTGCCATCTAAGGCATCTTTTAATGACATTACATAATGATCTACCATCCATAATTCTTTTTCGCTCATCTGCGAGGCATATGAACCCATTAAACCTTTTCCCCAATACATTACGTGATATATACTTCCTTCGCTAATATCTTTATCCCCGTAGCTACCAGGTAGAATTAACTCACGGTTATCTAATCCTAGATATCCGTCCCCTTTACCTTTACTTCCATGACAAATAGCGCAATAAATGTCATACAATGCTTTACCCTCTTCTACAATATCCTTAGTATATGGTAGTGGATTGGATAAATTAGCTTTTGCCAAATCATAATCCTCTAAGGTATTTTCATATTCATAGGGCATATAACCTCTCATAATAGAACCTTCTGCCGGGGTTAGTGCCTCAGAACCTCCTGTCAATCCTTTAAAAATTGCATATTCTCCATAGGTTTCATAAGCAACAGATCCGTACATATTAGGCATGTACTGATAATTGGGTCTACTGTCTTTTTTACAAGCAACAACACTACTTAAGAGTGCTATAACTGCTGTTATTTTTACTAGCTGTCTCATAGGTTAGTGATGATCGTCTTCGTTTTCTACTAGGTTAATCTCTGTGGCTCCAGTCTCTACTAAAAAGTCTGTAAGCTCATTGACGCTATGTCCTGCAGTATCAATTTCCATCAAGAAATGATCGTCTGTGGTACGAACATCAGGATTCTCTGCTTTTTTATAAGGCCATAATTTACTACGCAAATAAAAGGTGATTACCATTAAATGCGCCGCAAAAAAGACGGTAAGTTCAAACATAATTGGCACAAAAGCAGGCATATTTTCTAGGTAACTAAAACTGGGTTTACCTCCTATATCTTGAGGCCAGTCTTTGATCATGATAAAATTCATCATGGTAATGGCTACCGCCAAACCTGTAAGCCCATACATAAAGGCTGTAATCGCAATACGTGTAGGTGCCAATCCCATTGCCTTATCCAGACCGTGAACTGGAAAGGGAGAATACACCTCGTTAATATGCAGGTGCTTTTCTTTTGCAGCTTTAACGGCATTCATCAAAATGTCGTCATCGTTGTATAAAGCATGTAATACCTGAGATGCCATATGCTAGTTATTAATCATTTTTTTAGCTTGTCCTGCCCAGTCATCGCGCAATGCTCTGCCAGGGAAAGAACCTGTAATACTATCTAAAAGTTCATACTCACGCGCAGTCATTTTACTTACTTGCATAAAGGTGAATATGCCTATCTCGTTTAATTTGGTTTCCATTACTGGACCAATACCATTTACTTTCTTTAAATCATCTGCCGTATCTGTATCTGGGTTAAATGCACCCAAGGCTGCCATTAATGATGATGTTTTTTCTGCAGCTACAGTATCATTAATGGGTTCAACTTTTGCAGCTTTTGGCTTTGCTGTAGATTCTGCCTTTCCGTAACCAGAAACATTTATTTTTACGTCACCACCAGATGTTCTTGAATCTGCTCCAGAACCTACTAAAGTTTTTCCAGCTTCTCTTAAGTTTTTATAACGCTCACCTGAAGACTTCATAATAGTTTTTACTTCTGCCTGAGCTATTACCGGGAAGGTACGTGCGTAAAGCAAGAACAAAACAAAAAAGAATCCAATAGTACCTATAAAAATACCTATATCTATAAATGTTGGTGAAAAATAAGTCCAAGAAGACGTCAAGTAATCGCGGTGTAAAGAAGTAACGATAATTACAAATCGCTCAAACCACATTCCTATATTCACCACGATAGATATAGCAAAAGAGAACATTATACTACGTCTCAATTTAGGTATCCACATAAACTGCGGAGAGAACACGTTACAAGTCATCATTGCCCAATAGGCCCAAGCATAAGGTCCCGTTGCTCTATTTAAGAACGCATATTGCTCATACTCTACTCCAGAATACCAAGCAATAAATAGCTCTGTTATATAAGCCACCCCAACAATGGAACCTGTAATCATAATTACAATGTTCATCAACTCGATATGTTGCAGGGTAATATAGTTTTCCAAATTAGACACCTTACGCATAATAATAAGGAGTGTATTTACCATTGCAAAGCCTGAAAAAATTGCTCCAGCCACAAAATACGGAGGGAAAATGGTAGTATGCCATCCTGGAATTACCGAAGTAGCAAAATCAAAAGATACTATGGTATGTACCGAAAGTACTAATGGTGTTGCCAATCCAGCAAGTACGAGAGATACCTCTTCAAAACGCTGCCAGTCCTTTGCACGCCCTGTCCAACCAAAAGACAGCATGCTGTATATTTTCTTTTGAAATGGCTTTACCGCGCGATCACGAATCATTGCAAAATCGGGTAACAAGCCTGTCCACCAGAACACGAGCGAAACCGATAAATAAGTAGAGATCGCAAATACATCCCAAAGTAGTGGCGAATTAAAGTTTACCCATAAAGATCCAAACTGGTTAGGAATAGGCAATACCCAGTAAGCCAACCAAGGGCGGCCCATATGAATAATCGGGAATAAGCCAGCCTGAATTACAGAGAATATCGTCATTGCTTCTGCCGATCTATTGATCGCCATACGCCATTTTTGACGGAATAATAAGAGTACTGCAGAAATTAATGTCCCTGCGTGACCAATACCTACCCACCATACAAAGTTGGTGATATCCCAAGCCCAGTTTACAGTCTTGTTTAATCCCCAGCTACCGATCCCATTGGATATTGTGTAAATGATACAACCTATGCCCCAGAGAAATGCTGCCAGAGCTATGGAGAATACCACCCACCAGGCACGGTTTGCTTTCCCTTCTACAGGAGCAACAATATCTACCGTTACATCGTGGTAGCTCTTGTCTCCTGTTACAAGTGGTCTTCGTATAGGTGCTTCATAATGCGCCATAATCCTATATTAATTAGATTCTTTAGTTTCTTTTTAGGCTTCTATGTTTCTTACTTTGGTATGATAAAACACATTAGGTTTTGTCCCTACGTGTTCTAGCATATGATACATTCTATCATCTTGTGCTAAATGATGTACTTCGCTGTGCTCATCATTTACATCCCCAAATATCATTGCTCCTGTCGTACACGCATTAGAACAAGCAGTAGCAAACTCACTGTCTTTAACTTCTCTACCATCACGCTTAGCGTCCAAAATGGTTTTTTGTGTCATTTGGATACACATAGAGCACTTTTCAATAACACCACGTGATCGTACTGTTACATCAGGATTGAGTACCATACGCCCTAAATCATTATTCATATAATAGTCAAACTCATCATTACCATTATACAGGAACCAGTTAAAACGTCTTACTTTATATGGACAGTTATTAGCACAATAACGCGTACCTACACAACGGTTATACGCCATATGGTTTTGCCCTTGCCTACTGTGAGATGTAGCAGCTACTGGACACACGGTCTCACAAGGTGCGTGATTACAGTGCTGACACATTACTGGCATAAAAGACACCTGAGGATTAGCAGCAGGATCTTCCATTTCACTAAATCCACCTAGTGATCCATTATCACCCCAAAGCCCACTTAATTCTTCTTTCTTTTTATCATCTTCTGCAAACGTATTCTCAGAAGAATAAAATCTATCTATACGCAACCAGTGCATATCACGACTGCGACGTACTTCAGATTTTCCAACAACCGGCACATTATTTTCTGCATGACATGCAATCACACACGCACCACAGCCTGTACAGGCATTTAAGTCTATCGATAAATTAAAGTGATGTCCAATAGAACGATCAAAAGAATCCCAGATATCTACTTCAGGTGACGTAACGGGATATTCTTGGTGATCTTTAGAGACTTCTGGAATCGGGTTCCAGTCGTGTTTGTCTTTTGTATTAAAAATTTCAAGTGTTGTTTCTTTTACAATATCACCTCTACCCATAAGCGTATTGTGTAATTGTATCAAAGCAAACTCGTGTTTATCATTTCCTGATTTTTCAATCTTAACACCTGTTTGGGTCAAGCTGAAATTTTGCATCAATGGATAGGCATTTACCCCTACTAACATTTCTTCTTGAACAGCCTGCGTGCGACCATATCCTAAAGCTAAACCTGCAGAACCTTTTGCCTGACCAGGTTGCACCATAACTGGTACTTTATCCAATACGATACCCCCTACAGTAACTTTTGCATATAAGCCATTAAGACCACCATTAGCATCGTTTCTATTTTCATTAAAGAAATTACTTCTATCCAACCATAACCCTAGGTCTTTAGCATCTGCTTCAGACAGGGTTAAATAGTTATCCCAAGTAGCTCTAGTTATCGGATCGGGCATTTCCTGCAACCAAGGATTATTAGCTTGATTACCGTCACCCATTGATGTTTTAGTATACAAAGTTAAATCAAAGCCTGACTGCGCCACCGTTGCATCTGCCAAGGCTGCATCTTCACTAATACTTACATCTTCTGTTGTTGTTATTGCTTTTGCAAAAGCAGAAGTCTTCACAACACCGTCGTGTACTGCCTGGTTAAATGAAATACCAGCAGCACTCATCGTATTTTTTAAATAGTCATAGTAATTTTGATCACTACCCATCCAAGCTAATAGATTGTCTTGGAATTGACGTGTTTCAAACAAAGGTCTAATGGTAGGCTGCATTACGCTTACCTCGCCATCTTTAATCTGAGTATCACCCCACGCTTCTAAGAAATGTGGTGCCGCTGCAACATGAGTAGTAAGACTCGCCGTCTCATCCACTTTCATTGCGCAAGCCACTGAAGTACCTACTTTAGCAAGACCATCTATAAATTTATCGGCATTTGGCAAACTATATGCTGGGTTAACACCTGCTGTGATCAACAAGTCAATGTTACCAGCATTCATATCCAACACCAACTGATTCACTTTTACAGCATCTGCTGAACGTGTATATCTAGGATGTTTTGTATCTACAACATTACTATTGACATTTAGATCTAAAGCCAATCCTTGGGCTGATCTATTTTGAATGCCTGTTACAATAACTCCTTTAGCACCTGCTTTCTGCAAAGCCGCTTTTGCTTTTGCTATCACCTTTTTTACTGTATCAGGTAGATCTCCTGTTGTTCTTCCTGCTAAAGCATTTAATACATGAACTTGATCTGATGGTTTTACAGGAATACGATAGTCAGCATTGGCACCAGACAGCGTCATATTAGCTTCGAACTGGAAATGCTGTGACATCTTACCGTGATCTGGAATGCGACCTTGTGCATAACCGCTATCAAAACCACCTCCTTGCCAATCTCCTAAGAAATCTGCACCTACCGATACAATAACCGATGCTTTAGAAAAATCATAATCTGCTAACGCCCGAACACCGTATTTTGCCTGAAATGCATCCAATGCGTGTTGTTCACTAACGGCATCATAATTTATATGACTAACGTTTGGATATTTTTCTGCAAATTCGGCAATCAACTTTTCGGTTGATGGACTAGCAAAAGTTTGCGTGAGCAAAACAGTACGTGCTCCACTAGCTAATTTTGCTTTTACCGCACTATCTATAGCCTCCCAAGAAGTAGTTTCACCACCTGCGGTTGGCCCTTGTGCGCGTTTAATATCATATAAAGATAGCACAGAAGCGTGGACACGTGCATTTGCACCATAACCAGCTTGAGCTATCTTGTTATTCTCAATTTTTATAGGACGTCCTTCACGGGTCTTTACTAATATGCTTGCAAAATCAAAACCATCTGCAATAGTTGTTGCATAATAATCGGCTACACCAGGAACAATTTGCTCTGGCTGTACCACATAAGGCACCGATTTTACAACCGGTCCTTCACAGGCGGCAAGCGTAGCTGCTGCGGTCGAAAATCCAACATATTTTAAGAAATCACGACGCGTTGTTTGTGAACTATCAAGCGTTTCTTTATCGCCCAAAAATTCATCAACCGGAATTTCTTCTACAAACTCATTCTGTCTTAGTGTTTGCACAGCTTCAGGGTTATGAAGCTCGTCAACGCTTTTCCAGTAGGTTTTGTTTGATGACATATTATTTCTTTATTTTTTTGATCTGTTTTAAAAAGACTGATCAGAACTTTTAAATTTCTATTAGCTCATCTCCATTAGATTTCTACGAATGCGGAAATTAATAGTGACACTTACCACATTCCAAACCTCCTAATTGCGCTGCTGTTAATTTTTCAACACCATACTTCTTAGACAGTTCTTCGTGAATTTTTGTATAATAGGCATTATCCTCTACCTTAACATTGGTATCTCGGTGACAATTGATACACCATCCCATTGTCAATGGCGAGTATTGATACATCACTTCCATTTCTTCTACAGGGCCATGACAGGTCTGACACTCTACTCCAGCAACAGTTACGTGCTGCGAGTGATTGAAATATGCAAAATCAGGAAGGTTATGAATACGAACCCATTCTACCGCTTCTGTTTCTCCAGTATAGGCCTGTGTATTTGGATCCCAACCTACTGCTTCATATAACTTTTGAATTTCGTTATCGTAATTTATACCATAGGTATTTTGCCCTTCTGCCAACGTTTCTGGCGCCACATTTCCAATTGACTTGTGACAATTCATACATACATTTAGGGAGGGAATTCCTGAATGCTTGCTTACTCTCGCCGATGAGTGACAGTATTTACAATCTATCTGGTTGTCTCCAGCATGTATTCTATGCGAGTAATGTATTGGTTGCACTGGAGCATAGCCTTGATCAACCCCTACTTGACTTAAATAACCGTAAGCAAAATAAGCCCCACTTAAAAGCAAAAAGATTACACTTACTAAAACTAAAAATTGATTTTCAACGAAGGCTTTCCAAAGTGGTTTACGAGCCTCCTTTTCTGGAACCTCAATACCTTGAGCTTTTGCAAACTTTTTAAGGGTATTATTTACAATCAGTAACACTCCAACTAAAAGTAGCAGAACTAAGGCTAAAACCGCCAGCACTATTTTTGAGGAAACACCTCCGCCAGCACTTGCTGTATCACCCCCTCCTGAAGGCGGAACATAAACAGGCTTAGGCGTCTTCGTATATTCTAGAATATTATCAATATCTGCATTGGTTAGTGCAGGGAAAGCATTCATTAAGGTTTTATTGTACTCTTCATAAATAGCGTTAGCACGCGCATCACCCGAAGCAACTAGAGCCTGACTATTCCCTATCCATTTATACAACCACTCGTAATCATTCTCATACTTTTCAGTAACACCATACAAAGCAGGACCTGTTGCTTTTTGATACAACTTATGACAAGCCGCACAATTGGCATTAAACAACCCTTTACCAGCAGCGGCATCTGCTCCATCCTTTGGCGGGATGGACTCTTCTTGCGCTTGAAGTGAAATTGAAAAAACGAGTAATACAACCAGGCTGGATGTGATAATTCTTAAAAATGAGTTGCTGCGTAGCACCTGTATCATAGTACGGTAGAATTAGCTTCAAAATTTTGGCACAATTTTTTCGTTACAAAAACTCGTTAACGAGGTGTTAATTATGCCTCTAAAATCGCATGCAAAAATAAGACTTAGCAAGCATTTTAAATAGTGCAAGAAAAGCTAGTTTTTAATTTATAATGATTCTAAATAATTATATTTTTTTGTTTTATTTTTATTCAATTATCTTTGATTTTATTCATATTCTGTGATGAACGAGAACCGATTTACAAATAGCTTTTTACCATTAGTGTTTATGCTAGTGATCTTCCCTTTTTTATTCAACAATCAAGGAGGTCTTATAGCTCAAGAAACAAAAGCTGTTGTTAAACAAGATCCCCGCATTGATGAATTGCTAAAATTAAAAGCAGAACTCAGCAACGAAGGTGAATTGAGCGATCGCTATAAAATTCAATTGCATTCGGGCTCTATATTAACTGCAGAACGTATTCTAAAGGAGTATCGTAATAAAATTGGATTGCACAAATCTCAGATAGTTTATGAAACTCCCAATTATAAAATTTGGATTGGTAATTACCGTAACAGGCTAGAAGCAGATCGTGCGTTACTCTCTATTAAAAAGGAATTCCCCAGTGCTTTTATCTTTAAACCCGAAAGAGGGTAGCAATGTGTGAATTATGCATCTAGAATGTCGAAATAAGAAATGCTAAAATTATAAACTACTATAGCTCTAGATAAGCACACTAGTTAAGCCTAGCGGCTACCTATAGCCTACATTAAATGACCTAGAGAATAATCAAAACAGGAAATTATAGCGTTTTCTTAACCGCTACTTCTTGATAGGCCTCAATAACGTCTCCTACTTGAATGTCATTGTAATTTTGGACTTGCATACCGCAATCATAGCCTTTGCTTACCTCTTTAACATCATCTTTAAAACGCTTTAACGAAGCCAACTCTCCTGTATAAATCACCACACTATCGCGTATGAGACGTACCCCTGAGTTTCTAAAGATTTTACCATTAGTTACCATACAACCTGCAATGGTACCAATTTTAGATATTTTGAAGGTTTCACGTATCTCTGCATTTCCAGTAATTTCCTCACGCATTTCTGGCGAAAGCATCCCTTCCATCGCATCTTTGAGATCATTGATTGCGTCATAGATAATAGAATAAGTTCTGATATCTATCTCTTCTTTATCGGCTACCTGACGAGCATTACCTGCTGGGCGCACATTAAATCCAATAATAATCGCATCTGAGGCACTGGCTAGTAACACATCACTTTCTGTAATCGCTCCAACACCTTTATGTATAATATTTACGGCAATCTCTTCAGTAGATAGTTTTTGGAAACTATCGGTCAATGCTTCTACAGAACCATCAACATCACCTTTAAGAATGATATTTAATTCTTTAAAGTCACCAAGTGCAATACGTCTACCAATCTCATCTAAAGTAATATGGCGCTGTGTACGCACACTCTGTTCACGTTGCAACTGCGTACGCTTAGAAGCAATATCTTTTGCTTCGCGCTCGTCATCCATTACATGAAACTTATCTCCTGCTTGTGGCGCACCATCTAATCCTAATATAGATACTGGTATAGATGGCCCTGCTTCTTTCACCTTTCTACCCCGCTCATCATGCATGGCTCTTACTTTACCTGAACATGTTCCTGCCAATACATAGTCCCCTATTTTTAGGGTACCCGCCTGTACAAGAATGGTAGACACATACCCGCGACCTTTGTCAAGGAATGCTTCTACTACTGTTCCGATAGCGTTTTTATCTGGGTTGGCTTTTAGCTCTAATAATTCAGCTTCAAGCAACACCTTTTCTAAGAGATCATTAATCCCTTGACCTGATTTTGCTGAAATTTCTTGAGACTGTATTTTTCCTCCCCAATCTTCTACCAACAAATTCATACCTGCCAAGCCTTCCTTTATTTTCTCAGGATTAGCTGTTGGTAAGTCAACTTTATTAATAGCAAAAACAATAGGCACTTCTGCCGCTTGGGCGTGGGCAATTGCTTCTTTGGTTTGCGGCATCACATCATCATCTGCAGCAACCACAATGACAGCAATATCAGTCACCTGGGCGCCTCGAGCACGCATCGCCGTAAAGGCTTCGTGACCTGGTGTATCCAAGAAGGCTATTTTTTGACCGCTATCTAAGGTAACACCATACGCACCAATGTGCTGGGTAATCCCTCCACTCTCACCTGCAATTACATTCTCACTACGTATATAATCCAATAAAGATGTTTTACCGTGATCAACGTGACCCATTACTGTAACAATAGGCGCACGCGCCAATAAATCATCTGGCGCATCTACTTCCTCAACAATAGCGTCTTCAATTTCGGCAGTAACAAACTCTACTGAGAAACCAAATTCTTCAGCAACAATAGACAGGGTTTCTGCATCCAGTCGCTGATTCATTGTTACCATCATTCCCAATGTCATACAGGCCGAAATAATATTAGTCACCGGCACATCCATCATCGTAGCAACCTCACTAACAGTTACAAATTCGGTAACTTTTAGGATTTTACTTTCTGCGGCAAGTACTGCCAATTCTTCTTCGGTTTTCTGACGGTGCTGATCTCGCTTATCTCTGCGGTATTTTGCTCCTTTTCCCTTATTAGATTTACCTTGAAGCTTCTCCAAGGTTTCTCTAATTTGTTTTTGCACTTCTTCTTCAGACGGCTCCTCCTTGACCACTTGTGGTCTGCGTTTAGCGCCACCTTTGTTTTGTCCACCTCGTTGATTACCTCCCTGTCCTCCTGGAGCTTTACTGATGCGTCTGCGTTTTCTTCGTCTCGCATCATCACCTCCTCCAGCTGGCTTATTTTCTTTTTTCTTTTTCTCTGGTTTTTTAAACTTGGTAAGATCTATTTTCTGACCCGTAAAATTAGGACCGTCTAGTTTCTTATAATCAGTTTTAATTTTCTCAGGCTCAGCAGGGGTTTCAGGTCTTTCGGCCGGCTTCTCTTCTTTTGCCGCTGGTTTTTCTTCTTTTGCTTTTTCCTCTTTCTTCTCCTCTTTCTTCTCCTCTTTCTTCTCGTCAGACTTGGAAGCAGCCTCCTTTTTAG
>CAZDFA010000047.1:13475-17242 GCA_964504555.1 uncultured Flavobacteriaceae bacterium
TCCTCTTTCTTCTCCTCTTTCTTCTCGTCAGACTTGGAAGCAGCCTCCTTTTTAGGGGCTTCTTTCTTAGCTGGTTCTGAAGCAGCTTCTTCGATTGGTTTTTCTTCTTTTTGCTCTTTTTCCTTTGGAGCATCAAGATTAATCTTACCTACTTGTTTTGGTCCAGATAGGGTCGCTTTGGCCTTTACAACCTCTTCTTTAGATTGAGGCGGCGCAGTTTGTAGTTTTGCTTCTAACTCTTCTTCCCGAGCTACACGTAGCGCTTCTTTCTCCTTGAGCTTCTCCTCTGCTACTTCTTTGGAAGCAACACGTTTTGATGCGTCTGTCTGGAACTCATCAGACAACACTTCATAGATTTCTAGTGAAATCTTGGTAGTGGGGCGTGCCTCTATATCGATATCCTTAGAATCAAGAAATTCTACGGCTCGATCAAGAGAGATGTTGAGTTCCCTTAATACTTTATTTAAACGCATTGTTCCTCCAGCCATATACTGCTTTAAAATTACTTATTTAAATTTTCCGCTTAAAGCGGAAGTCTAGCTGCGTACCCTTTCACACGAAAGTGTAAACCGCCTAATTATTCTACGTTATTCTTCAAATTCCTCCTTCAATATACGCATTACATCAAGAACCGTTTCTTCTTCAAGATCTGTTCTACGCACCAAATCATCTGCATCATGTTCTAGGATACTCTTTGCAGTATCCAGTCCAATTTTTGCAAACTCTGCAATAATCCACTCTTCAATTTCATCACTAAATTCTGAGAGCTCTACATCTTCTTCAACACCTTCTCTGTAAACTTCAATTTCATAACCCGTAAGTTGCCCAGCAAGGCGTATGTTATGACCACCACGACCAATAGCTTTACTTACTTCTTCGGGTTTTAAAATAACCTCCGCACTACCATTCTCTTCATCAAGCTTGATATTGGTTATACGCGCAGGGCTTAACGCTCTGCTTATAAATAAGTTAATGTTATTGGTGTAGTTAATTACATCAATATTCTCATTACCGAGTTCACGAACAATACCATGAATACGTGATCCCTTCATACCTACACAGGCGCCTACAGGGTCAATACGATCATCGTACGAATCTACGGCAACTTTTGCTTTTTCTCCCGGAATACGCACTACTTTTTTAACCGAGATTAAACCATCAAAAACTTCGGGAATTTCAGATTCAAATAATTTTTCAAGAAATAGTGGTGCCGTGCGCGACATAATAATTGCCGGTTTGTTACCACGCAATTCTACACTTTCTATAATCCCACGTACATTTTCTCCTTTTCTAAAGAAATCTGAAGGAATTTGCCTGTCCTTAGGTAGGATGATTTCATTGCCTTCATCATCCAACAATATGATAGCACGGTGACGTATGTGATGCACTTCTGCCGTGTATAGCTCGCCCTCCAGCTCTTTAAACTGCTTGTAAATATTGGTGTTATCGTGTTCGTGGATCTTGCTTATTAAGTTTTGACGTAAAGCCAAAATAGAACGTCTACCTAAGTCAATAAGCTTTACTTCTTCTGATACATCTTCACCAACCTCAAAATCTTCTTCAATTTTTTGCGCATCGGTTAGGGATATTTCAGCGTTGGAGTCTTCTACCTCACCATCTGCCACAACAATACGATTGCGCCATATCTCCAAGTCACCTTTATCTGGATTGATGATAATATCAAAGTTATCATCACTACCAAAGCGTTTCTTTAAGGTACTTCTAAACACATCTTCAAGAATAGCCATTAAGGTTACTCTATCAATAAGTTTATCATCTTTAAATTCTGAAAAAGAGTCGATTAATTCGAGATTCTCCATAGTCTTACTCGATTAAAATTTAAGCTTCACTTTTGCACGTTCTATTGAATCATACACAAGTGTCGCTGTTTTTTTTACAGTTATTTTTCCTTTACCAACTGGCTTGGGTTCTCTTGCTTTCCAAGACAAGGTAATATCTTGATCTGTTGCTTGCTCTAAAGTGCCTTCTAGTTTTTCACCGTTTGCCGTTTTTACAA
Source organism: uncultured Flavobacteriaceae bacterium (assembly GCA_964504555.1). Taxonomy (GTDB): domain Bacteria; phylum Bacteroidota; class Bacteroidia; order Flavobacteriales; family Flavobacteriaceae; genus Dokdonia. Next base: position 15,493 of record CAZDFA010000047.1, read on the forward strand.
CTAAGGTGCGTCCTACATTTTTCTTGTATTGCCTAAGCTGTGTTAAAGGAGCGGTAGCTCCAGCAGACAATACGTCTAGCGAAAAATCTATAGCGTCTCGATCTAGGTTATGCTCAATAGCTCTACTCACGGTGATGCAATCCTGAACGGTTACGCCCTGATCTCCATCAATTACGATTTTGATTTCGTTATTTCCTTGTATAGTACAATCTATAAGGAATAGTGACGGGTTATCATCCAATGCTTGAGCAAGCAATATCCTAACGGTTTCTTCCACCAAATCTAGTTATAAAAAGAGGGGACTTTTTGTCCCCTCTATTATCTAAATCGCTAACAACGGTGCAAATATAGGATATTTTTTTGGTTGAGTAAAATTTACCACTAATGAAAAATGAGCCATAAGACTACGCAAAAGATTCGTACCACAGCAGAAAATTAGTGCCTGGGAAAAAACAAAATATATATAATCAAAACTCAAAAATTCCATAAAACCAATGAAGTAGACAATGTCGTTTACTTTATGATTTTATCTAAAAAGCGTATATTCACATACTATAACTTCCGAAAGTAACCAATCACAACTGTTTTAATTTGATTATTATTTGCAGTCTTTTTTATTAATATTTGAATTTGACAATTGAAAATATCGAAAAGCTGGTATTACTCCAGTTTATTGAGCATATACCCCAATTTGTTTGGTTGAAAGATGCAGATTCAGTTTTTCTAGGTTGCAATGAAAATGTGGCTAGATATGTAGGGCTAGTAAACGCAAAAGAAATCGTAGGCCTCACCGATTTTGATATTTATGACCAAAAGGAAGATGCAGAGTTTGTTCGAAAAATTGATAGAGAAATCATAGAATCTGGAAAGCCTCAACTAAATTTTTAAGAAGAATTAACCTTGCCTAATTTAGGTAAAAGGTGGTTATCTACCTCAAAAATCCCACTCTACAATGAACAAAAACAAATTATAGGAACTATTGGTTGGTTTAACGATATCACTGAGATAAAAGAACTCAAAATTGAACTCAACGAGAAAAATCAGTTATTATATAACTACAATATAGAACTAACCAACGCTACTGAAAAAGAAAGACTAAGCGCTGTAAAGTACTTTAGAGCCTACGCTTTTACCAATGAATATGAGTTTATGGCTGTGCTCGCCGAATACTTTATAGAATCGCCAAAAGATTTTAAAAAGCAATTTTCAGATTTATACGGTCATGTAAGAACTATGTTTAATTTTGATTTTGCAGGCTATTAACCTACTTTAGATCAATAAGAATTGACTATTGTCAATGTGAGTACAGTAGTATGAGGTAAAATTAATTTAACTAATCAATACAATGGAAGATATTCAACAAGAACAACCACGTTTGGTAACAGTGAGTGCGTTATCTAATGAACGCTGGGAGCCTTTTACCGAAAAACCTATTTACACGTAGCTTATGCGGTTTTACTTTTTATTGCGGTAGAAGCCCTATTTTTTCAAATTCCTGCCATAGTAAAATTAGCTTTTTCCCTAACAATAGGTTGGAGATGGTTAATTTTGTTAGGCGGTTTTGCTCTTGCGACTAATTATGCCGAACGCTTGGCTTTAGGTACTACAGATCGCAATAAACAATATTTAGCATTGGGCATTTTTGTTATTGCAGAGGCATTTATTTTCCTTCCTATGTTACTTATTGCAACTCAAATGGTGGGTGGTGAGGTCATTTTGAATCAGGCGGTAATTATGACACTAGCATTGT
>CAZDFA010000048.1:0-17150 GCA_964504555.1 uncultured Flavobacteriaceae bacterium
GGGGTCTACTAGCCATATGTTGGCCGCTGTATTGCAAGAAGCAGGATATACTGTTGGTCTATATACTTCGCCCCATTTAAAAGATTTTAGGGAGCGAATTCGTATTAATGGTCAGCCTATTTCCAAGCAAATGGTGGTTTGGTTTATGCGCAATCACAAGCTCTTTTTTGAAAAGCACAGATGTTCTTTTTTTGAAATGACAGTAGGTCTTGCTTTTTATGCTTTCGCGAAAAAAAAAGTAGACATCGCCATAATAGAAGTAGGAATGGGCGGTCGTCTAGACTCAACGAACATCATTACTCCTGAGCTGGCGGTTGTAACTAATATAGGTTTGGATCATACTCAGTTTTTGGGAGACACATTGGGTGAAATTGCTCAAGAAAAAGCTGGTATTATTAAAACTGGAATTCCAGTAGTTATTGGTGAATATCATAGAGAAACTGCACCAGTTTTTAGTGCAAAATCTAAGGAAGTTGACGCTCCATTAATAAAAGCTTACAAAGAAGTCACAGTTCCTTATCCCACCGATTTAAAAGGGAGCTATCAGATGAAAAATGCACAAACTGCCCAGGAGGCCTTATTGGAACTAAGGCGACAGGGCTGGTCAATTGCCAATAGCCATATAAGGTCTGGTTTTGCTAAGGTTATCCCATTAACCGGATTAAAAGGTAGATGGCAACAATTAGGAGAAGATCCGACCATTATTTGCGATACCGCTCATAATGTTGAGGGTCTTAGGATAGTGATTGAACAATTGAAGGGCATTGCATATACAAACTTGCATATAATCTTAGGTGTAGTGACAAATAAGGATTTAAGTGCTATCCTCCCCCTGTTTCCAAAGGAGGCACAATATTATTTTTGCAAACCTGCAATTTCAAGGGGACTTGCGGTTGAAAAATTGCAAAAGAATGCACTGCATTTTAAATTGAGAGGTAATGCTTATGCTAGTGTTGTAGAAGCTTTTAAGGCAGCAAAGACTACTGCTGATACAACTGACTTGATATTTATTGGAGGAAGTACTTTTGTAGTTGCTGAAATTCTATGATTTTTTGAGGGAAAGTTTTTTAGTAGATTAAAAATTAGGCTATATTTGCATCCGCTTAATGTAGGGCGATTAGCTCAGTTGGTTCAGAGCACTTGGTTTACACCCAAGGGGTCGGGGGTTCGAATCCCTCATCGCCCACAAAGCTTCCAGAAATGGGAGCTTTTCTTTTTTATGGATTTTTTCGTTGATATACTTTCTTTATCAAGTCTTGATACCTATTATGTGGGAGCAACCAAAGATATTGTACAACGCTTAGAAAAGTATTTACAAGCATACAAAGGATTTACTTCAAAAACCAAAGATTGGGTTTCTGGTGTATCAAGAATCATATGAAACTTTTGAGTTTGCTTTTAAAAAGAGAAAAGCAGCTTAAATGAGTATTAACCTGAACTTAAATTAGCACAAAAACTATCTAAAAGATGAGGGAAAGATCAGGTGCTAAAGTCGTTTTAGAAATTCCGATAACCTAAGTACTACTACCTCATACTTGAATAAGTCCAAGCTAAGTATTTTGTATTCAGGCAAAAAATAAAATGTCAGTTATTATTGACCAGTAATACCTCTTTCACCTATTTTATCTAGCTTCCTACGTATTTTATTGATAGCAGATTCAATAGATTTCTCTGGTTCGATTACATTATAATCACCCCAAAACTCTGGGTCAGAAAAGCCAGAGGCTTCATCTGTAAGAATAATGGACTTGTTAATATCACCAATGCGAGACCATTCTGTATCTGAAGTGCTATTGTGCCAATCTGTTATGGCCATTTCACAGCTTAAACTGTAGGTAGAATTGAAAAGTCTTCTTCTCTTTTTTATCTTAAAAGTAAGTGAAGCATTGCTATAACTGTAGTACCATTTATTACCTTTTTTGCGATAATCTACTCTGTAATTGATTATTTGAGGCTCAACATTTACACTTGCAGGTTTTCGTTGGACAAAAAGTTTGCCGGCTTCAACTTTGTCTGAAACATTTAGGCTGTATTCTGCACGCACCAATGCAAAGGTGTTACTGCTTATATATAGTTTTCCAAAATATAGGGGGTCCCTTATGTATTCTTTCTGTTTAAAACTGACAATATATACACCATTTCCATTTATTTCTGTTGGGTTATCAAAAGAGAAGTCATAGTTGCTTAAAGTTGCAGGAGTAAATATATACTCTGGATATTTCATTACGTCTACATATAGTGTATTATACGGCCCGCCTTGGAGTTTTAACGCAATGGTATCTAGTTGCGTATAATCAGTGCTTTTTCGGGACTTTAAGAGTTTCATAAAATCACGAGAGCCTTTGGTGTAGGGTTGTTTGTAGAGGTTGACGACAGCTTCAGATAAGGATACATTTTTTCTTCTTTTTTTGATTGTTTCTCTGTAAAAAGAAGTCATTATTGTACGGTCATTAGAATAATTTTCTTGTTTTTTATCAAATACCGCTTTTATCAAATCTTCGGCATTTTTAAAAGAGGTTATTTTTACCTCATTCAAATTTATTGATGAAGGAAGAAGGCTTATTTTTAGATCTGAAGTAGAAATATTTGAAAGTGCTATTCTCTTATTTTGAAAACCTAATAAGGAAGCAATAAGCGAGCTTTGTTGAACATTGTCGGGTAATTTAATTATGAATTCACCATCTGCATTAGAAACAGTGCTTATATTAGAATTTTCGAGTTGAATACTCACTAAGGATAATTTTTTGCCTGTTCGTTCGTTAACGACTGTTCCTTTAATTTCTTTAACATCAGAATTCTGCGCTTTTATTCCAAAAGATAATAAGGCGATAACAGTAAAAAGCAAAATTTCTTTAGTTCTAAAAATGTGTCTTGATTTCATAGCTTTAGTTTTAGTAATGAAGAAATTCACTAAATACTTTTGTATTTTGATACTAATTTACAAAAAAAAAGAAATGTGAAGTGCTTAAAAAATGTGAATATCTAAGTTCAAGTTATAAGTGTAACATGCGTATTTAAAATACTGTGGGCGCGCCCACAGTATTTTAGGCTCAATATTAATATTGATCTTGCATGAAACATTACAAACAATTGACCTTGTCTCAAAGGTGTCAAATTCAAAGTCTTTTACAAGTTGGTCGCACCCAATTTGAAATAGCTAATGAGTTGGGAATTCATAGAAGCACTATATCACGTGAATTAAAACGTAATATTCCTTCAAGACGACAAACTGCCAATAAATACATAGCAGAACACGCTCAGCGAAAGAAATCATATAGGCATTTGAAAAAAGCTAAAGCTGTTGTTTTAAACGATACCTTAAAGAAGCGTATCGCTGGGTTGTTGACATTTGATAAATGGAGTCCAGAACTCATCACTAAGCGATTAACTAAAGAAGGAGAGCTCTGTGTTAGCCATGAGACTATTTATAAGTGGATATGGACTGCAAAGCATAGTAACCATCGTAAGCATAGCAGCTATAAGAATCTCTATAAACAGCTTCGTCATACAGGCAAAAGACAAAAGCGAGCTAACCTAAAAGATAATAGAGGAGCTATCTCCAGAAGAGTCTCCATAGAAGAGAGACCAGAGGTAGTATCTCAACGCAAACGCATAGGAGATATCGAAATAGACCTTATGATGGGACGTAACCACAAATCAGCCTTATTGGTAATGACTGATAGAGCAACATTGGTAACGGTGATAGAAAAATTAAAGGGTAAAAATGCACAAGATGTATACCAAAAAATGAGTAAACGACTATCTAATTTTGGTCCCTCTTGGATTAAAACAATCACTTTTGATAATGGAAAAGAGTTTGCTTATCATTACAAAATAGCAGATGACTTAAATGCAAAAACCTATTTTACTAGACCTTATACATCACAAGATAAGGGAACAGTAGAAAATAGAATAGGAGTCTTAAGGCGGTTCTTTCCTAAGAAAACTGACCTTAATCAAATCTCAAATCAACGAATTAAACAAATCGAATTATTGCTAAATTACAGACCAATAAGAAAGTCTAACTATAACAACCCTATTGGAGTCCTAAAAAATAAGTGTGTTGCACTTATGAGTTGAACACAGCATATGTTAAAAAAGCTTCTTAATAAATAATCAATTTAAAATTTAATTTTAGCACTATATTTGAATTTTAGGGTCATTAACTCAGTTGGTTCAGAGTGTCACCTTGACAGGGTGGAAGTCACTGGTTCGAATCCAGTATGACCCACATCAAGCAATATTCCAATACATGGGTGTTGGTTTTTCTGTAGTTCAAAAGTTTGTTATTGAATATAGAAGAAAATAAAAATGAGTAATGCCACAGCTTTTATTACGTATTATACGTAGGAGTAGTTTTTAATGGGGCATCTTTGGTTATCCAGTATTTCATACATTAAAGACTATAACATAAATTTTAATAAGAGGCTCAGCCTCTAATTTTCTGTTCCCAAGCCCAAGCAGAAGAAAGCGCATCCTTTAAGGTGCTTTCTGCTCGCCAACCTAAAATATTATTTGCTTTATTAGTGTCGGCAAAGGCAGCTGTAATATCACCTGGTCTTTTTGCTGTAATCTTGTAATTAAGTGGTTTGTTTGTTACATCTTCAAAAGTTTGGATAACTTCTAAAACCGAACTCCCTTTGCCAGTACCAACATTAAAAGTTTCGTAATTTTTCGTAGAAGTGGAAGAAAATAAACGTTCTAAAGCCTTAACATGAGCTTTGGCTAGATCTACAACATGAATATAATCTCTAATTGCGGTGCCATCTGGGGTATCATAATTATTGCCAAAAACTGATAATTCCTCCCGTATGCCCATGGCAGTTTGTGTAATGAAAGGAACTAAATTTTGTGGAACACCTAGCGGCAATTCCCCTATTTGTGCAGAAGGATGAGCTCCTATGGGATTAAAATAGCGTAGCGATATAGCTTTAAGATTTGATTGTACTTGGCAAGTATCCTGTATAATTTCTTCCCCTATTTGTTTAGTGTTTCCATATGGAGATTCTGCTAGTTTTATAGGTGCTTCTTCGGTAATAGGGAGTGTGTCTGCTTGACCATAAACTGTACAGGAAGAGCTAAATATAAAGCAGGATTTTTCTTGTTGTTTTAAAAATTGGAGTAAATACACTAATGAGCCAATATTATTCTCATAATACAAAAGTGGATTTTCTACACTTTCCCCTACCGCTTTTGAGGCTGCAAAATGAATGACGCCATCTATATCTTTATGGGTGTTTAGATAATTGGACAACGCTATTTTGTCCCGCATATCCAATTGCTCAAAAAGCGGGTTTTTGCCTGTGATTTGGTTAATACCATCAAGTACTGCGACCGATGAGTTGGAACAATTATCTATGATCACAACTTCATGATCATTATTTTGAAGTTCTACTACTGTATGAGAACCAATATACCCTAAACCTCCGGTGACTAATACTTTCAAAACATGTTAAATTTTACTATTCAAATATACGCAGATTGGGTTGCCCGCAAAGTTTTAAAACAAGTCTAAAATCCGTTCCATAGCCATTCCTCTAGACCCTTTAATTAAGACTACGGTGTCTTCAAGACCAATTCCTGTAAAAGAATCTTTAAACGAATCAAAATCCGGAAACAATCGGGTGATACTATTTGGTGAGCAACTGTTGTAAAAATGCGCTCCAATGAGAAAAACCTGATCAAAACCAAGTGTTTTGGTAAGTTCAGCAATTGTCTGATGTTCTAGTTCACTTGTTTCTCCTACTTCAAACATATCTCCCAAAAATACAATGCGGTTGGCGCTTTCTTGAGATTTTAGATTATGTAGTGCTGCCTGCATACTAGTAGGATTTGCATTATATGCGTCTAGAATAATGGTTAGATTATCCTTTTTTATAATTTGCGATCGGTTATTCTGAGGATGATAAGATTCTATTCCTTTTTTAATCTGGTCTTTACTTAATTTAAAGTAAGAACCGATGGCTATGGCAGCTGCTATATTACTAGCGTTGTAAGCTCCAATGATCTGGCTTTTAAGTTCTTTGCGGTGGTATGTCATACGAACATACGGGTTTGCTTCTTTAAAGGATATAAAGCAATCACTGTTTTTACCCATAAACCTGAATGTTCTCATCTTCTGTGTTCGTACTAATTGTATGTGATCTTCTGTATTTACAAAAGCAAGACCATTACTCTTTTTAAGATGATCATACAATTCACTTTTACCTTCGATGACACCTTCAATACCGCCAAATCCTTTTAAATGAGCTTTGCCAAAATTAGTGATATACCCAAAATTTGGTTGAGCTATAGTGCATAGGGCTGCTATTTCTTTTTGATGATTAGCTCCCATTTCTACAATACCCATCTGAGTGTCTTTGTTCATTTGTAACAAGGTTAAGGGTACTCCTATATGATTGTTCAAGTTACCTTTTGTTGCAGTAACTACATATTTTTGAAGTAAAACACTTGCTATTAACTCCTTGGTAGTTGTTTTTCCATTACTTCCCGTAAGTCCAATAATTGGAATGTTGAGGTAGTTTCTGTGATAGGTGGCCAGTTCTTGTAACGTATTAAGGACATCAGTTACTAGAATGATCTTTTGATTGATATGGTATTCTTTTTCATCTATAATAGCATAGGCGGCTCCTTGTTCTAAGGCTTTTTTTGCGAAAGTATTACCATTAAAATTGTCTCCTTTTAAAGCAAAAAAGAGTTGCCCAGCTTCTAATTTTCGGGTGTCAGTACAGATACCTGAACAATTTAAAAAGATATGGTGTAGTTGCTCTATATTCATTGGCACAAAAAAAGCCCTAATAAAAGGGCTTTATAAATATATAATTAATAGATGATAGTTTATCTAGGTGTTTTTCGTTGTTTTGATTTAGAACCTACGCGTGACATAGCACATCTAAAGCCAATATCATCGGTAGCCGTAGCTTGCGGGAAATGTCTTCGCTGTGCTGGATCTAACCAATAAGCTCTATCTCTCCATGAACCTCCTTTGTATACACGTGCTTCGTTATTTACAAGTGATGTCCTATTGTTAGAGTCATCAAACTCTCTTGTAAGTTCACCACTATCTTCATCTATAGCTACCTTATGCTTAGGTGCGTTATACATTTCTCGTCCACCTTCTTCATCGTCGTCAAAGGATTCAAAGAATCTGGTAGAACGTCTATCTCCATCTCTAAAGTTTCTATTATCACTAGTGGAGAACTGTGTTCTTAAATAAGTTTCTTCTTCATCTACTGGGATCGTTGCAATTTCTCCAGGTAAATTTCTAGCAATGATTTTACCATTGGCCAATGTATCGTATACAATAGAATCTACTGTTACTATTTTTACTTTACCTTCAGCATCAATTGCATTTTTAGTGTATACATTACCACGATAGTAATTAAAGTCATTAAATTCATCATCTACAATAGGACGATAAACATCTGCAACCCATTCAGAAACGTTGCCGGCCATATCGTATAAACCATAATCATTGGCTGCGTATGTGCCAACTTCGGCAGTAATATCTGCATTGTCATCAGACCATCCTGCAATACCACCATAATCACCATCACCTTGCTTAAAATTGGCTAAATGATCCCCTCTATTACGTCGGCTAGCAGAACGAGTGTATGAGCCATTCCAAGGGTATTTCTTACGTCCTCTATAAACATTATAACTTCTTAACTCTGATAATCCAAGAGCAGCATATTCCCATTCTGCCTCTGTAGGTAATCTATATCCAGGGAGTAGGATGCCATCTTTACGTTGTATAAAAATATCAGTACTATCATTACGTTTTATACGTGCTACTGAGGCGCGTCCACCGCGAGCTAAACTATCACTGCCTCCATAAGTTAAAGTAGGCGCATTTAAATATGTTTCAGTATTGAAAGTAGAATTTGCATCTACATCCTTTCTAGCGCCTCGAGCACTATATCCTTGATCTTCTAGAATTAATTCGTTTACGCGATCAGTTCTCCACTTGCTAAATTGTACTGCCTGTAACCAATTTACACCAACTACTGGATAACTAGCAAAAGCAGGATGTCTAAGATAGTTCTCAGTCATGTTTTCATTGAACCCTAGTCGATTTCTCCATACTAACGTATCAGGTAGAGCACCTTTATAAATGTTTCTGTAATTTGGGTCTTCAGGAGGGAATACTTTTTTCAACCAATCTAGAAATTCTAAATACATTCCATTGGTTACTTCTGTCTCATCAATATAAAAGGATTGAACGTGTTGTTGATTGGGTGTATTATTCCAATCATGCATCACATCATCTTGAACTTTTCCCATAGTAAAAGTCCCTCCTTCAATAAAAACAAGGCCTGGTCCTGTCTCTTGTTCAGTGTAATCAGTGTTCAAACGAAAACCACCGTCTCTTCCGTCGACACTCCAGCCTGTTGCTCGTGATGTGTCTTTGTAATTGTTTGATTTGCTGCAACTCCCTAATAATAAAGGGATTAAAAATAGCAAAAGCAATTTAAAGCTTAAGTTAAGTTTCATAGTTAAGTTTCTTAATAAGTAGATTTGGGTCTGCAATATAGTAATAAACGTAAAAATGCCAAGTTTATTTTTGTAATTCATAACCATAATTAAATTGGTGCAGGTGTTTTTTACATTTTTTTTTAACGTGTATTTACTAGGTTTATTATTATTTTTCCAAAAAAAATTGTTTTGAGAAAAACTCATACTATTCCTGCAGTATTGGCGTTAGGTATTACGATGAAACAATGTTTACTTGTACTTATTCTATTTTGTAGTTGTTTGGCTTTTGCACAACAAAGGGCAGTTAAGCTTAATTGGCCAGATGTTTTTGAAGAAAAACAGGCCACTTACTCTTTAATGGATTTACTAGAGGAGGGACATTTTAGTTATGACGAGTCTGAAGGGTGGTTTTATTTTGATAGATGGAAAGTAAGCAGCACCTTTTCTAAAAGTACGACTCGCGTTACTAACATAGTATACGATGTTGTGCCAACTAATTTTTTGAAAGAGTTTGACAAAAGCAGTTGGCCTACAGGGTTTGAATACAATCTCGAGCCCTCACAAGCAAGAGAAGATTGGTATGCGAGTTTAGAAATAACTCCTTTTGTTTTCATTAATGGGCAAGTACAGCGAGTTGTATCCTTTGATATTTCATATTCCGGTTCTAGAGTAGAAAACCAAAGAGTCAATATCCCAATTTCCAACTCGGTTTTGGCAAATGGCGAGATATTTAGATTTTATGTGGAAGAAACAGGTGTTTATAGGCTTACGCGAAATTTTTTAAATGGCCTAGGGATGAATACCAATAACATTGATCCGCGAACTATAAAAATATACGGTCATGGCGGTACGCCTTTGCCATTACTTAATGTTGATAATGATCCTTCCTTTTTTGATCCACCTCAGGTAGCAATTAAAGTAGAAGGAGAGGTAGATGGTTCTTTTGACTCTAATGATGCCATCCTATTTTATGGAGAAGGTACTCGTAATTTTCATGAAGAGTTACAAACCAATGTCAATCCCTATGCTGAAAGATCATTCTATTATATAACTGCAGGTGGGGAAAATGGTTTACGCATTGCACAAATGAGCCAACCTCAAGATAACCCAACAACTACATTTACTACATTTCAAGATTACCAGTTTGCCGAACAGGATTTGCAGAATATTGCATTGGTGGGTAGAAGATGGTTTGGAGAACAATTTGATTTTGAAAATGAACAAACCTTCACCTTTAACTTTCCAAATATAATAGGTAATGAAATTGCAGACCTCAATGTAGTTGCGGCAGCAATTTCAGATTCACAAACCTCTTTTGATGTATCAGTAAATGGAGCGCTTGCAGGTAATTTTTCTATACTTGGATTAAATGGTAGTAATCTTGCTAGAGGCGGCGAATTGTCTCAGGAAGATGGAGATATAAATATTGCTAATGAGGAGGTAGAGGTTACATTGACCTATAATAATAATGGCAATCCTGGCAGTATTGGTTATTTAGACTTTATCAGCATTGAAGTAACAAGACAGCTTTTAGGGACAGATAGCCAAATTCGATTTCAAAATAACAGCGCTGCTACCCAATCAGGAATAGGAAGATATGTTTTTGGCAATGCCTCAAATTATTCTGAAATCTGGGATATTACTAACCCTTCCAGTATTACAACAGTTATAAACCAGGGACAAAACGAGATTGCCTTCAGTGCTTTTTTAGGTGAACAGCGCAATTATTTAGCAATTACACCAAATGATTATTTTAACCCTAGACGAGAAAACGGAGACAATCAAATAGTCAATCAAAATATAAAAGGCACAATTTTTCAAGACGAGAATGGCAATTTTGAAGATATTGATTACCTCATGATAACAGGAGGTTTGCTACGCCCAGAAGCCGAAAGACTAGCACAACATAACAGGGATTTTAGAGGACTTAATGTTCGTGTACTGGAACTGGACAATATCTATCAAGAATTCAGTAGTGGGAAACAAGATATTGGAGCTATTCGGAACTTGGTACGCTATGTATATGATAATGCTTCGTCTCCAGAAAATAGAGTGCGTTATCTATGTTTATTTGGAGATGCCTCGTTTGATTATCTAGACAGGCTCAATGTGCCTAATACCAACATAGTTCCTACTTTTCAAGCCTTTAATAGTTTTAGCTTGTCCAGTTCTTTTATGTCTGATGATTTTTATGGACTTGTTGATATAAATGAAGGTGAAGTTGGATTTAGTGATTTGCTGGATATTGCCGTTGGCCGTATAGTTGTAGACACACCAGAGCGTGCACGAATAGTTACGGATAAAATTATCAATTATGACAATCAACAATCTTTTGGCAGGTGGCGTAATAATGTGATCCTTATTTCTGATGATGTTGACGATGACAGAGATGCTGTTTTGCAATTAACCCAAGATAATTTAGGGGATGATATTTCTGCCCAAAGACCCGCCGTGAACGTGGTTAAAATTCATAGCGATATTTTTCAGCAACAGGCCTCAGCTGGTGGAGACCGATATCCTCAGGCTAATGAAGTCATTTCAGATGCTATTGAAGCAGGTGCTCTCGTGGTTTCCTATTTAGGACATGGCGGCGAGGACAATCTCTCTAGTGAAATTATTTTACCAAGGCAGCTTGCTCAGGATTTAGATAATGCAGAACGGTTACCGCTACTGATTACGGTAACCTGTGAGTTTACCAAATTTGATAACCCACTTCGAGAAACAGGAGGTGAAGATTTTTTTTGGAATCCCAATGGAGGTGCAGTTGCCGGTATTGCAACTACGCGCGAAATTTTTGTAAGTCTTGCGTTAGATTTTAATGACAGGTTGACTCGTGTATTATTTGACTTTAACGATACTGGTGAAGTTATATCCATGGGCGAAGTTGTGCGAAGAACCAAAGTAGGAGAAGATGTTAATGGATCGGGAAATGACGAAACTCAGCTTGGAGGACTTAGGCGTGTTATATTTTTTCTTGGAGATCCTGCGCAACCCTTAGCACTTCCTAGCCCTGACGTACGTGTTAATTCCATTAATGGAATCCCTCTTGGACAAGAGCCAATAAATCTTCGAGCATTAGACCAGGTACAGGTAAATGGTGTAGTTACTTCATCAGGTGGACAACCTTTGCCAAATTATAATGGTACTGTTGCCGTGACACTTTATGATAAAAACCTCAACCTACAAACATTAGGAAATGATGGGGCAAGAAACAATCAAACTAATGAATTAATAATTCTAGATTTTGTTGCTTTAGGCCCAATCCTTTTTCGGGGGCAAGCTACGGTGACTAATGGCGAGTTTGATTTTGAGTTTGTAATGCCTAGAGATACTGCAATTCCTGTAGATAATGGACGATTAAATTTTTATGCTGAGCAACAAGGCCAACTCCAAGATCAGGCAGGTACCAATACAGATATTTTAGTAGGAGGCTTAAATGAAGATGCTCCACCAGATAATGAAGGCCCCGAAATACGCCTCTTTATGAATGATGAGAGTTTTGTAAATGGAGGTATTACAGATGACTCTCCTTTTATATTGGCATTACTGAGTGATAAAAATGGTATCAATACCGCTGGAGGTATTGGCCATGATATTCTGGCTTTTCTAGATGGAGACGAAACCCAGCCTATTTTACTTAATGAATTTTATGAGTCTAATATTGATGATTTTACCTCTGGTGTAGCTAGGCGAAGAATACGAGATTTAGAACCAGGATTACATACGCTGACTTTTAGAGCTTGGGATGTATTTAATAATTCAACTACAGCAGATCTGCAATTTGTAGTGGTAGGAGATGATGAATTAGAGCTTGACAATGTCCTTAATTACCCCAATCCATTTGTAAACTATACAGAGTTTTGGTTTAATCATAATAGACCTTTTGAACCATTAAATGTTCAAGTGCAAATATTTACCGTTTCAGGAAAGGTGGTACGCACATTGAATCAAACAGTGACCACTGAAGGTTTCTTGTCTAGAGAAATTACTTGGGATGGTTTAGATGACTTTGGTCAGTCTCTAGGGAAGGGTGTTTATGTCTATAAACTTACTGTGCAATCTACGCTTACAGACAGGCGCGTGGAAAAATTTGAAAAGCTTGTCATCTTATAATTTATGAAAACTTAAAAAGTCTATATTTGTCCAAATACCAATATTTATGAGAAAAATATACTGTTTGAGTCTCGCACTTGCTTTTTTATGTGGGACTTGGTCGACGAAAGCGCAAGATGATGAAGATCCAACTGGCTTTGCAATAACCACTGCCGTACCATTTTTGCTGATTTCTGCAGATGCAAGAGCTTCGGGTATTGGAGAACAAGGTGTTGCTACTAGTCCAGACCCTTATGGTATACAATGGAACCCTGCAAAATTGGCATTTCTTGAAAGACAACAGAGTATAGGAGTTAATTATTCTCCTTTCCTACGTGAATTAGTGAATGATATAAACATTGGTAATTTTGTATATACTAATAGGTTTAATGAACGTAGTGCATTTGGCGCAAGTCTTCGCTTTTTCTCATTAGGTGAGATACCATTTGCCGACGGCTCTGGTAATGATTTGGGAGTAGGAAATCCTAACGAATTTACTATAGATGCGACCTATGCTTTAAAATTGAGTGAACGTTTTTCCATGGCGGTATCTGGACGCTTTTTTAGAAGTGATTTAAGATTACAACAGGTAGATCCAGATGCGCGAGCAGCGTCTTCTTTTGCTGTAGATATTTCAGGGTATTATCAATCTGAAGAAATATTATACGATACCTTCGACGGTCGTTGGAGAGCAGGATTTAATATTTCAAATATAGGGCCACCAATTTCTTTTGATGACACTGATGACAATGACAATTTTTTGCCAACCCAATTACGATTGGGTGGAGGGTTTGATTTTATTTTAGATGCGTTTAACAAAATTGCAGTAAGCGTAGAAGTGACTAAGTTATTGGTGCCATCTCCACCAGTTCTTGGTCCTGATGGCGAGATTATTGCTGGTCAGGATGATGATGTCAATTTCTTTACGGGTATTTTTCAATCTTTTGGTGACGCACCAGAAGGTTTTAGAGGAGAATTAGCAGAATATACGGCATCATTAGGAGCTGAGTATGTTTATAATGATGTTTTTTCCTTGCGCGTGGGATATTTTAATGAAAGTAATTTAAGAGGGGCTCGTAAGTTTGCTACTCTAGGAGCAGGATTTGAATTTAGCTCCATAGATATTGATTTATCCTATTTGTTTTCTACTAGTGCCACAGTACGAAATCCTTTAGAAGGTTCCCTGCGTTTTGGCATCACCTTTAGCTTTGGAGATGATTATGATGAGTTTTAGATAGTATACCCAAATAATAGGGAAACAGATAAAAGTGTAATCGCTTTTGGAGGTTTATGAAAATCAAATAACCTTCCAAAAGCGATTTTTAATTTAATTGATACCATACGTCAAACCAGGTAGCAGGCATATGCGCCCTATTCTAAATTTCTCGTGGGTGCTGCAATCTTTTTGGAAAATGGTAATGTGGTTTTGGTAACAATCAAGAAAATGCTTCGTACCCATCTGGACTTTGTGCAAAGCGCGTAGCTATTTATCAAGCTTTTGTCAAGTATGCTAATGTGTTATTCAAAGCCTTGGCCGTAGTGGTCGGCAAAAAGAATGAATCTAATACAAATCCAGTATCTCCTGGAGGAGCTTGCAGACAAGCTTTAGTGGAGTATGAACAATCGCAAAAACAAGATTTGTAAATCTATTTTATGAATATTGCTGGAGTTATTTATAAAAGCAATTCTGTAAAAAAATATTGCCTTATACGTTTTCTAAAGACTTTTAGGACTTAAAAGTAAGCTGAAATAGTTTCTTTAAAAAAGTACATTTCAATACTTTCTCAAAAGTATATTGCTAAATTCTCATTATGCGTTTATGGATAGGAAGAAAAAGGAAAAAAATAGTACTGATTCAGCCTATTTTATTGAAAGTTCACAATAGTTTAATTGTATGAAATTTTCGCTAAACCACTTTTGGGTGTCTTACTAATGTAGTATTTTTGATGATAGCTAAATTATTCAGGCTACTTTATACCCATTTGGATGAAAAAAATAACCAAAGAAACATACCTCAATTGGTATGAAGAAATGTTCTTCTGGCGGAAGTTTGAAGACAAATTAGCACAAGTATATATTCAACAAAAAGTTAGAGGTTTCCTTCACCTTTATAATGGTCAAGAAGCTATCCTTGCTGGATCTTTGCACGCTATGGAAGCAGGTAAAGATCGTATGATAACGGCCTATAGAAATCACGTACAACCCATTGGTATGGGTGTAGACCCTAAACGAGTAATGGCCGAGCTATATGGAAAAGGAACGGGCACCTCACAAGGGTTGGGAGGTTCTATGCATATATTCTCTAAGGAACATAATTTTTTTGGTGGCCACGGTATTGTTGGTGGTCAAATTCCACTAGGAGCAGGACTTGCTTATGGCGATAAGTATTTTAAAAGAGACAATGTGACCTTAACCTTTTTTGGTGATGGTGCTGCGCGTCAAGGTTCACTTCACGAAACCTTTAATATGGCAATGCTTTGGAAACTGCCTGTTGTCTTTTGTGTAGAAAATAATGGTTATGCCATGGGAACATCAGTTGCCAGAACGGCTAATCATGAAGATATCTGGAAATTGGGTCTAGGTTATGAAATGCCTTGTGGTCCTGTTGATGCTATGAACCCTGTTTCTGTAGCTGAGGCTATGGATGAGGCAATACAACGAGCTAGACTTGGAGGTGGCCCAACATTCCTTGAATTGAAAACCTATCGTTATAGAGGACATTCTATGAGTGATGCCCAACATTACCGTACCAAGGACGAGTTAGCCGAATACCAAAAAATAGACCCGATTACACAAGTCAAAAATGTCATACTTGATAAGGGTTATGGCTCCGAAGAGGATATTAAAGCTATGGACAGAAGCGTTAAAGAACGTGTTGCTGAATGTCAAAAATTTGCTGAAGAAAGTCCGTGGCCAGATAAAAACGTGATGTATGACGTTGTGTATTCACAGGAAGATTATCCATTTTTACCACATAAACTATAAGCTATGGCAGAGATAATAACAATGCCACGTTTGAGTGATACCATGGAAGAAGGCACAGTTGCCACTTGGTTGAAAAAGGTCGGAGATACCGTTTCAGAAGGAGATATCCTTGCCGAAATAGAAACAGATAAAGCCACTATGGAGTTTGAATCCTTTTACGAAGGAACACTACTGCATATTGGTATTCAAGAGGGAGAAACCGCAAAGGTTGATGCCTTGCTTGCTATTATAGGAGAGAAAGGAGAAGATGTAGCATCTTTGTTAAAGGCTAGTGCGACAACTACTGCTACGACGACAGAAGAAGAGGTTGTCGAAACAGGTACAAAAGAAAGTGCTCCTGCTCAAACGGCTGCTATCCCTGATGGTGTTACTGTGGTTACTATGCCACGATTGAGTGATACCATGGAAGAAGGTACCGTCGCTACTTGGCTTAAAAAAGTAGGGGATACCGTCGAAGAAGGAGATATTCTTGCCGAAATAGAAACCGATAAAGCCACTATGGAGTTTGAGTCTTTCTATTCAGGGACTCTTTTACATATTGGTATTGAAGAAGGAGGTACTGCAAATGTTGATGCCTTACTTGCCATTATTGGAGAAGCGGGTACTGATGTATCTGGAGTCGCCGCCAATTATGTTGCTGGAGCTCCAGCAGAAAAAACAACGGCCGCTAAAGCTCCCAAAGAAGATGCTAAGCCTGCACCGAAGGCAGAAACGCCTAAAGCACAATCTTCGTCTTCAAAATCTGTTACCCCTTCCTCTTCATCTGGAGGTCGCATTTTTGCGTCACCTTTAGCAAAGAAAATAGCTACAGAAAAGGGTATTAACCTGGCCCTGGTCAAAGGCACTGGTGAAAACGGCCGAGTTGTAAAGGCAGATGTTGAGAATTTTGTGCCTACTGCAGCTAGCGTTGGAGCGGGTGTTCCACAGTTTGTAGCAACGGGTGAAGAAAGCTTTGAGGAGATAGAAAACTCACAAATGCGGAAAGCGATAGCAAGAGGACTTTCAAATTCCAAATTCTCTGCGCCGCATTACTATTTGAATGTAGAGTTCAATATGGAAAATATGATGGGCTTTAGAAAGCAATTCAATCAATTGCCAGACACTAAGGTTTCCTATAATGATATGATCATTAAAGCAGTGGCCATATCCTTAAAGCAACACCCACAGGTAAATTCACAATGGTTTGATGATAAGATGAAGATAAACCATCACGTTCATATTGGCGTAGCTGTGGCTGTGCCTGATGGATTGGTGGTGCCGGTAGTTGATTTTGCTAATGAAAAGTCGCTACAACAAATTAATGCCGAAGTCAAAGAACTCGCTGGCAAGGCTCGCAATAAAAAGCTCACCTTACAGGAAATGGAAGGCAGTACTTTTACCATTTCTAATTTAGGAATGTTTGGCATTACAGATTTCACATCTATAATCAACCAACCTAATAGCGCCATATTATCTGTAGGTGCTATTGTAGCCAAACCCGTTGTTAAAGATGGTCAGGTGGTACCAGGGCATACCATGAAATTGACTATGGCCTGTGATCATAGAACGGTAGATGGTGCAACTGGGGCTCAGTTCTTACAAACTTTAAAAACCTATAT
>CAZDFA010000049.1:0-17033 GCA_964504555.1 uncultured Flavobacteriaceae bacterium
AACACTCCTTTCTCGGCTTTGATATCCAGAGATTCTGGTGTGATAGTTGAAACTCTAGACTGCCTACTTAAGATGGCATAAGGTAGTACGTTATGGGCTAAGAAGGCTACTCCTAATCCAATAAGGATAAGAAATATGATAATTCCCCTTAGCCATTTTTTTGATTTCAAATTGGTATAACTGATCTATGTCTCTTCCGTTATCACCATCGTATGAAAGACATTTTGTACATCATCATCTTCCTCAATTTTTTCAAGGAGTTTATTAACGTCTGCTTCCTGGTCTGGGCTTACTTTTTTAGTGACCTGAGGAATGCGATCAAAGCCTGAGGACAATATTTCTATTTCACGCTCTTCCAGAGCTGTTTGAATAGCTCCAAAACTTTCAAAAGAGCCGTAGATATGGATGCCGTCTTCATCTTGAAAGACTTCTTCTGCACCGTAATCTATAAACTCCAATTCTATTTCTTCCACATCTTGTCCTTCGGCATTAACCCGAAAGGTACAGGTATGGTCAAACATGAAGGATACAGAACCAGAAGTACCTAAATTCCCATCACATTTATTAAAGTAGGAGCGCACATTAGCCACAGTTCTCGTATTATTATCAGTGGCGGTTTCTATAAGAATGGCAATACCGTGTGGGGCATAGCCTTCAAAAAGCACTTCTTTAAAATCGCCTTGACTTTTATCGGAAGCTCGTTTTATAGCACGTTCAATATTGTCCTTAGGCATATTTACTGCCTTGGCATTTTGTATTACGGCGCGCAAACGGGAATTGCTGTCAGGATCAGAACCACCTTCTTTGACGGCAATAACAATGTCTTTTCCAATACGCGTAAATGCCTTAGACATGGCACTCCAGCGTTTCATTTTACGCGCTTTTCTAAATTCAAATGCTCTTCCCATATAATTTACTTGCTTAAAGGCGTAAATTTAATAAAAAGGAATACTTTTCAAAGAGAAGCTTTAGGCATTCAAGATATCCTCAATAGCAAGGGCAAGATCAAAGTCTTTTTCAGTAACACCTTCAGCATCATGCGTAGAGAGGGATATACTTAATTCATTGTACACATTATGCCAATCTGGATGGTGATTGAGGCTCTCGGCCTCAAAGGCAATACGTGTCATTGTAGCAAAGACTTCTTTAAAGTTTTCAAACTCCAAAGTAGTGTGAATGGCATTGTCCTCATACTCCCAGTCGGGCAAGTCTTTTAGGCGATCTTGAATTTGGTTTTCGGTAAGTTTTTCCATGATTCTATTATTTTATTGAATGGCAATAGTAGTTAATACTATTTCGGCTAGTTTTTTGTTTTGAGAGGGTATAGTGTCCCAGGTTTTCACGAGAAATGATGCAGTTAGCTGTTCTTGTTTGGTTGCATTTGAAATCATATATAATGACAAATCATAGGTTTGTTTCTTCACATAATCTTTAGAATTATTCTTACTCCAGCTCCAGCTATTCAGGTTGTTAAATGTAATGGTACAGGAAGATTCATGAAGTTTTGATTCGGCAGAAGCATTGTTAGATTCCAGAGGGTATTTAAAAGTTAATTTTATGTCTGAAATTTCAAAGGCTTCTCTTAGATGTTTTTCAAGATCTTTAAAATATTCATTTAATCGGGAGTCTCCTTCAAAAACAAATACTATGGATAAGGGAACAGAATAGTTATCTGGTCTACTAATATCTTTTATGACCACTCCCATATCAAAATTCCCAGGCTCTTGACTCCAAAGTACAGCACTTGAAAAAAGTAAAATTATAAATGGTACGAGTTTCATGAGAGCCTGTTAGTTTATATAGTACACTCAAATTACACAAAATTGCGTTGCAACCTTTTTGTAGTGGTAATATTTAACGTTAGTTTAAAGCTTTGTGCATCCCTCAAGTACCTCTTCATTTGTGATTTGTAGGTGTTTGGGCAGCTTATTGTCTTTGGGTAATACGGCGAGATATCTGTCAAAATTACTAGTATACACATTCTTATAAATGGGTTTATGTACTAGCCTAAACCCTTTGACCAGTTCATAAATAAACTCCTTATGATGAATAAGGTTATTGCTGCCCAAATGAAAAATGCCGTACTTTTTTCTATTAATTATATAATGAACTTGTTGGGTCAGTTTTTTAATAGTTGTGGCATTAATGATCAAATGCGGAAACACCTCTATAGCTGCATCTTGAAACGCTAGATTACGCACTTCTTCTACACGTGGAGAACCAGTCCCAAAAACCATTGGTAATCGGCATATAGCGTATTGATTTTCTGGTAAATTACGCATCAATAGATTTTCGCACCTTATTTTTAGCTTGCCGTAAATACTTTCAGATAAGGTTTTGTCAAACTCATAGCTAGGAAAGTGAGAGAATGCATCAAATACATTAGCACTAGACAGAAAAACGATCCGAGCTTTCGTTTTTTGGGCATAATCTACGATTAATTCTTGTGCTTCAATTTGTGATTCAAAAGGACCTCTTAACGCATAGACAATGATTTGGGGACCTTGTTTTTTGAGCAACTCAAAAATATCGTATCGTTCTAAATTATAGTGTAAAAAATGTTGATTGTCACTGAAAATTTTACCTGAATTGTACGTGCCATAGGTATTGTAATAACGGTATAATTCTTTATACAATGCACCACCTATGAAGCCTGAAGCTCCCAGAATTAGAATTTTATCTTTTGATTTTTTGTAAGCGATAGCGAACTAGTTAAATCACAAATTCAAAATTCCCAATTCCAAAACATAGTTTTTGATTTTGGGTTTGGCTTATGGAAATTTTAGTTTTATTTCTTGTAGAAGGGCGGTCTTACAACGGTCGCAGCTACTGCTTTCTTGCGTATTTGAATGAAAATTGCTGTGTCAGCTTTCGCGAAAGCGGTTTCAACATAGCCTAAACCTATACCTTTTTCGACACAAGGTCCCATTGTACCACTAGTTACTTGACCAATAGTGTTGCCGTTAGCATCAACAATATTATATCCATTGCGTGGAATACCTCGTTCGTTAAGTACAAAGCCAACCAATTTTTTGGATACGCCTTCTTCTTTTTGTTTTTTAAGTTGATCAGCATTGACAAAGTCTTTTGTAAACTTGGTCACCCATCCTAAACCTGCTTCAATAGGGGAGGTGGTGTCGTTAATATCGTTTCCGTAAAGACAATACCCCATTTCTAGACGTAAGGTATCACGAGCAGCTAATCCTATAGGTTTAATTCCCCAATCTGCGCCCGCTTCAAAGAGTTTCTCCCAAATCATTTTAGCATCCTTATTATGACAATAAATTTCAAAACCACCGCTACCTGTATATCCTGTTGCACTAATGATTACATCATCTGCACCAGCAAAAGGAGCTACTTCAAAGGTGTAAAATTTAATTTCAGAAAGATCTACTTCTGTCAAGGATTGAAGGGCTTCAGTTGCTTTAGGTCCTTGAATTGCAAGTAAAGAAAAATCATCAGAGATGTTCTTTAATTCAGCACCAAAGCTATTATGGGTATTGAACCACGCCCAGTCTTTTTCAATATTAGAGGCGTTGACTACAGCCAAGTATTGCTTATCTTTAATTCGATATACAATCAGATCATCCACTATACCGCCGGTATCATTAGGAAGGCAATTGTACTGTGCACCTCCTACGCCAATTTTTGAAATGTCGTTAGAGCAGATATATTGTAATAGATCTATTGCACCATCCCCACTAATTAGAAATTCGCCCATATGTGACACATCAAATACGCCTACACCAGAGCGAACGGTTTCATGTTCAACATTCACACCTTCATAAGAAACAGGCATATTAAATCCTGCAAAAGGAACCATTTTTGCGTCTAACGCTTCGTGTAATGGGGTTAATACGGTATTTTTCATTATTTGCCTTTAGTGAATACAAAAATATTAAATTGAATCTTCAACTACTAAATAGTACAACCTTAAATGAAGCCAACCTTATTGTATTTTTTATTCATTGTTGCGCTATTATCAGATGTAGTGTTACTTGGTCAAAAGAATGTTATCTGGCAAAAGGTAATTACTGTTGATTCATTGAACAAAGTAAATAAGGCGGCATTAACTTCGGATGGTGGTTTTATTATTGGTGGCTATACGCAACATCAATTTCAATCTTATACTAGCAATTATAATACGGATATTTATGTAGCTAAGCTCAACTCATATGGGGATATACAATGGTCAAAATCAATTGGAGATGAAAATCGAAATTTATTAAAATCAATTTATGAAACAAGTGATAAGGGATTTGTTATTGGTGCTTGGGATAAAGGGCAGGATACAATTATTCTAGATAATGGTAGGGTACACATTAGAGATGTATACAGAATTATTAAGCTTGATTATTCTGGAGATATTCAAGCAGATAAAACATTATCTGGTACTAAAGATGACTTTATCTTTAGCGTGAAAGAAACCCAAGATAAAGGGTATATCGTGGGAGGACATTCCAATTCCATATCTGGAAAAGATATGACTAGAAGCGTAAAAGGGGGAAAGGATTGGTGGATTCTTAAATTAGATCAAAATTTTAAAATAAAGTGGCAGCATACATTTGGTGGTGGACGATCTGAATATTTTGCAGATGTCCTTCAAATTAGCAGTGGAGATTTTTTATATACCGGATATTCTGATTCTAGTGGTGGCTCAACGGATCCTTATCCAAGTGAAAATGATCAAAACGATTATCTAATTGTAAAAGGCAACAAAACAAAATCTCTAAAATGGGTTAAATTTTATGGTGGGAACCGGGATGAAAAATTGTCATCTGTAATTGAGACAAAGGATGGAGGTTTCCTATTGGGTGGTATTTCCAATTCAGTTATAGGAGAAAACAAAACTGCAAAACATTTGGGAGGATATGATATATGGTTAGTTAAGATCGATGCTGAAGGCAATCTAATTTGGGATAGAACTCTGGGAGGAATGGCTGATGATGCAATTGGTTCTCTTCAAGAATTGCCTAATGGAGATATAATTGTTGGAGGGTCAGTTGAAGTCGATATTAAACCTTCTGAAGATGGTCAATTAAAGGGGCATAAAGATTATTATATTGTAAAATTAGATAATAATGGGATTGAGAAATGGTATAAAACTTTAGGAAAAGAAAAGAATGAATTTTTGGTTAATGCCATCGAGCTGGAATCAAATGAACTCTTTTTGGCGGGTACATCATATTCGGTTGACCCAGAAAGGATAAATGGGCAGTACAATACGGATATTTGGTTATTAAAATTGGATATCTCGGATGAAAATAAA
This sequence comes from uncultured Flavobacteriaceae bacterium, assembly GCA_964504555.1. GTDB lineage: Bacteria > Bacteroidota > Bacteroidia > Flavobacteriales > Flavobacteriaceae > Dokdonia. The sequence goes on from CAZDFA010000049.1 coordinate 5,270, forward strand.
TTTCCAGACAGCATAAGTTTTAAGGTCAAAAATCACTATTTCCAGATACTTTCGTCAAAATCTAAAATTTCAAGCATAGAATTCTATGACAATGAGGGCGGGCTTTTGAGAAACATAAAGATTCAGAATAAAAGAAGATGTAATTTAAAGTTTGATACAATATCTAAGAATACTAAATATATAAGGATAATATCTGCAAATAAATCAGGAATTTGGGATCTATATAATATTCGATCTAGCACAAACTAATAAAATCTTTTAGTTCTGTTTTTTAGATCTTAGTAATTTACAAAGTTTTTCTTATCGCGTTCATCTATTGGTTCTTAAAAGTATCGTGGTTAAAAACCCTTGGATGTTCATCTGGTATTAATTTTTAAAAATTTTAGATAGTTTTTCACTCAACAGCTACTCCAACTTTAAGTACCCTGCTTTTGTCAGATGAACACCATCATTCGTAAACTCCTTTATTAGGCCGTTTTTATGGTCTTTCATTTGGCTGTGGTAATTTGTGTAATGAAACCCATTAGACTGGGCGTAGGCTTTTAGTAAAGTATTTATCTCAATAATTTTGGAAGCCGGTTGCAATCCTTTTTTCCTTGGATAGTCATAAGCAGGTAATATGGAACAAATAACAACTTTGATGACATGTTGCTGAGCCAAGTCTGCCATTGTGAATATATTATTAGCAATAGTCTGTGATGTCGTAAAGCCTATATTTTCTGTAATGTCTTTATTTTTAGCTAGAATAACAACAACCTTTGGAGCTAATTGAACGACATTTGCTCGGAAGCGCAGGAGTATTTGTGGTGTTGTTTCACCTCCGACTCCTCTATTAATATAATTAGGATGTTTGTTCCAGTATTTGGGTACAGTGGCAGACCAACCTTCGGTAATGGAACTACCCATAAATATTACACGATCTTCACCCAATTTAGGTTTTCCCAATGGCTCATTAGCCGTTGCAAAACAATTTATTAAAATTTATTCATCAAATGAGTTGTATTTTTAAGTATTCGTGATCATCGGTATAAATACCAAGAGAAAGATTTAAAGATATTTTGAGAAAATATTCATCTTCACTTTCCCTTGTGGTGATCATAAATCCACTCAAATAAATCAGGTTCAGCAAAGGCAGGAGTCCAACTGTTATGACCAACACCAGGATACACTGTAAATTTGGGTTCAATACCTTCTTTAATTAATCCTTCTACCATGATTTTAGAATAGCGCACCGGTACAACCTTATCGGCATCTCCGTGAAATATCCAAAGAGGCACCTCCTGAGCATATCCTTTTAGTAATTCAGGATTGCCACCACCGCAAATGGGTGTTGCAGCCGCAAAAATTTTAGGTTTATGTGCTAATAGCTCAAAAGTGCCCATACCACCCATAGATAGACCGCCAAGGTATACACGATTTCTGTCAATGTAGTCCAGTTGCAACTGTTCTTCTAACAAAGCAATAACGGCACGCATTGCCCAAGAAGGGGTTGGATTAGTTGGAAAGTCAAATATGTTTTCATTATTGATGGTATCTCTTGAATAGCTGCGTTGAGCCCAAAAATCATTTACTGGGCATTGTGGAAAAATCACAATAGCAGGAAACTTTTTACTCTTTTGAATAAATAGCTCACTACCATGAGCCAACTGCGATTTATTATCACTACCACGTTCGCCAGACCCATGTAAGAAAATATGCAACGGGTATTGTTTTGAAGGGTCAAAATCTACAGGTTTAAGAATGCGATAAGGAAGTGTTTTTCCATTATATGAAAATTCAGCTTTTTCAAATGAGGGTTTCACTGTTTGTTGCGATAGTCCCAGAGAAAACCCGTAGAACAGAAAAATTAAGAATGATATATATTTCATAATTGTAAGGTATAAAATCTCAGGTGTAGTTCAAAAAAGTAATCGTCTAAAAGTTGAGCTATGCAAGTAAACGAGAATATGTGTACGACTTCTTAGCTCACTTTGATGTGAGAAATGTAGTATTTTTACATAAACCAAATTGCTAAACTTGCCTTTCGTAATTTGGTGCCTAGAAGAATAAATTTAGGTATTATATGCTAATGAGTAAGGATATACATATTAGACCGTTCTTAAGATTAATTAAAACTTCAACAAGTGAAAGTATTCAGTGCAAAACAAATATATGAGGCCGATAAGGTAACTATTGAGAAAGAAGGTATTCCTTCCTATAATCTTATGGAACGAGCAGGTGGTTATGTATATGAATGGATACATTTTCGCCTACAGAATAGTAAAGTACCTATTAAGGTCTTTTGCGGCATTGGCAATAATGGTGGTGACGGTCTTGTAGTAGCTAGATATTTGCTCGAAAATAATTACAATGTTATAACCTATATAGTTAATTGCAGTGATAAGCGTTCTCCAGATTTTCTTAAAGCATACGATGTACTAAAAAGTAAAAGCAAAAAATGGCCTGAACTATTAAGGTCTGAAGAAGATCTGCCACAAATTTCTTCTCAGGATATTGTGATTGATGCTGTTTTTGGTATCGGTCTAAATCGTTGTCCAAATGATTGGATTAAAATGCTTTTTGATCGGATTAATAAATCACGAGCATATATCTTATCTATAGATATCCCTTCAGGAATGTATGCCGATAAAGTTCCTGAAGAAGGCGATGTTATTGTAACACCTACCTATGTATTGAGTTTTCAGGCACCTAAGTTGGTGTTTTTTTTGCCGCAAACTGGCATTTATGTAAATATGTGGGAAGCCTTGGATATAGGATTAGATCCAGAATATTTGGCAACCACCCCTACAGATGTAGAGCTAATAGGCAAACAAGAGGCTATCAGTTTGTATAAGAGTAGGCCAAAATATTCGCATAAATACCATTATGGACATTCCTTGATAATTGGTGGTAGTTACGGCAAGATGGGTGCGGTTTCTCTGGCTGCAAAGGCGGCGATGCGCATAGGCAGTGGTTTGGTGACAGCCTATATCCCTCAAATAGGTGTACCTGTTATCCAAACGGCTTTGCCTGAAATTATGGTAGAGACCGATAATTTTAATGGAAAAGCCTTTGAAGAGATTGACTATGAGACTAAGGCTAATGCTATTGGTATTGGCCCAGGAATGGGCACTACTGCCGAAACTATAAAAGCATTTTCCGATTATCTTAAAAAAATCGAGCAACCTTTAATAATAGATGCTGATGCACTAAATATACTTGCGGCGAATCCAACGTTCCTTTTAGATGTTCCTAAGTTGTCTATACTTACACCGCATGCAGGAGAGCTCCACCGCCTTATTGGTGATTGGGAAGATGACTTTGACAAAATGGAAAAGACCGCAGCTTTCGCAAAAAAGTATGATCTCATCCTTGTGTTGAAAGGCGCTGACACCATTACTATTTACGACAATAAACTATATATAAATGACACGGGTAATCCAGGCTTAGCTACTGCTGGGACTGGTGATGTATTGACAGGAGTAATTACGGGCTTAATGGCTCAAGGGTATCATCCTGTAGAAGCTGCTCTTATGGGTGTGTATTTGCATGGCGCAGCTGCAGATATTGCTATAAATCAATATAGCATGGAGGGTCTAATGGCTGGAGATGTTATTGAATTTTTGGGCAGAGCTTATATTGATCTTTTCCAGAAGCCACAACAGCAGGCAGAAGGGGAGGCGTAGTTGCAATTTAAATACTCATCTAACCGTTTTCACAGATTCACCGTCTTCCAAATGCTCATAAAAACACTTAAATTATTAACAAAAATGTGTTAATAAGGTGATTTTACACCCGCGATTTCCGTTAAAAAAAGATCTATTATCGACGTTATGTAGCTTAAATCGCATACAATCAACAAGATAAAAATAATTTAAATGATATTGTGTGATTCAAATATATTTTCTATTTTTGCCCGCTGAAATTAGACTTGTTTTGTATATTGTTAAACGGGTTTTTAAAACAGTGTTATGATTGGACAAACAGTAAAAGGAATTGCCCTATCATTACTTATAGGACTATTATCATTTAGTTTGACTTTAAAGAGTAATAAATTGGATTACTCAAAGTATACAACAAAGGGACTTGACTTGGACTACACGGTTCCTAGAGCTTCAAAAGTTTTATCTCAATCTTACTTAAAAGCACCATTTGTAATTAATGACTTCATAGGCTTTAGAGAAGCCCTTGGTTTTAAAGAATCACAGGGCAATTATTTTGTAGTGAATACTTTTGGATATTTGGGAAAATATCAATTTGGAAAATCTACCCTTGATTTACTAGGAATAACAAATAGTTTTGACTTTTTAAACTCTCCAGAACTTCAAGAAAAGGCTTTTAAGTTAAATTTATCTCGAAACAAATGGGTATTGCGAAGAGATATCCAGAACTTTTCAGGGAAATGGGTAAACGGTATTCATATTACTGAATCTGGAATTCTAGCAGCCGCACATTTGGCAGGACCAGGGAGTGTAAAAAAATACCTTCGTAGTTCTGGTCGGGATACATTTCAAGATGCATTTGGTACATCAATAGGCAGTTATTTGAAGCGATTTTCAGACTTTGATATTTCTTGTATTGAAGCCAATAAAAAACCAAGCCTTTAATTAAATTCTTGTCTACGGTAGTTTATCTGCCTAATTTTGAATTTTTATAATTTACTAGTATGACAAGTAAAGTTACTTACCTTGGCGGTCTACGCACTTCAAATGAGCACCTTAAATCAGGGAACACCTATATAACAGATGCTCCAGTCGATAATCATGGAAAGGGTGAAGCATTTTCTCCTACTGACACTGTAGCTACTGGTTTGGCCAATTGTATGCTTACGGTAATGGGAATTAAAGCTACCCAGATGGAGGTAAATTTAATAGGAACCTGGGCTGCAGTGACTAAAACCATGAGTAGCGATATGCCTAGAAGAATTGTAGCTATTAAAGTGCTTATTAACTTTCCGAAAGGAATCGATCAAAAATCTAGAAAAATATTGGAACATACGGCAAATACCTGCCCAGTACATTATAGTTTACACCCAGAAATTAATAAGGAGATTATATTTAATTGGATGGAGTAGCGATCATTCCTCTATCTTTTGGACCGTTTTTGTGCTAATTTAAGTGTAGGTTATTATTCATTTAAATGCTTTTTGTTGTTTAATCAAATACCTGCTAGGTATTTGATAGTTGATATCATGATGCCTTCTTGTGTAGTTGTGGAAGTTAAAATACTTTTTGCTTTGCTGTATAATCGCTCGAAGGCCCATAACATTATAATATAAACGTGCTATACGCTTTTGGTTTACCTTTTATCCTTTATCTATAGTTAGCTAGGTATGCATACGCTTAATCTCTTTAAAGCGGTGATGTGCATAATGCTCATCCATCAGTTAAAAATTAGATTAGGGGTAACTCAAGATGACATTTTTTTAACAAATTGAAATTTGAGCATAAAAAAACCTGCGAAAGCAGGCTTTTTTAAGGAGAATAATTAAATGTAGTTATTTTATTTTACTTTATTTACAATGGCTTCAAACGCCTCTGGGTGATTCATGGCCAAATCTGCTAGAACCTTTCTGTTTAGTTCAATGCTATTGGATTTTACCTTACCCATAAATTGTGAATACGACATTCCGTGTAAACGCGCACCCGCATTAATACGAGTGATCCATAATGAACGGAAGTTTCTTTTTTTCTGTCTGCGATCTCTATAGCTATAGAGCATCGCTTTATCTACAGCATTTTTGGCTACCGTCCATACATTTTTACGGCGACCAAAATATCCTTTGGCTTGTTTTAGCACTTTTTTTCTTCGTGCTCTTGACGCTACTGCGTTTACTGATCTTGGCATAATTTTAAATTTTTGTAGGAGGCGATTTAGTAAATCTAAATTCTTTTAAAGCCCCACTCCAGGGTTAAACAATGTACAACCGGTTAAGTTTATTTACTTCATGCGAAGCATTAACTTAACATTATTCTCATCTGCATCATGTACAAGGGTACTGTGCGTTAAAGCAAGCTTACGCTTTTTGGATTTTTTAGTCAAAATGTGACTTTTAAAAGCATGCTTTCTTTTGATCTTACCAGTACCTGTAAGCTTAAAACGCTTTTTGGCACTAGATTTTGTTTTCATTTTAGGCATTAGTTCCTAGAATTTTATAATTTATTATCTCCTTGTATTCTATTTTTTCTTCGGCGCAATGAACATAGTCATACGCTTTCCTTCCAATCTAGGTAGTTGTTCTACTTTACCCAGTTCTTCTAATTCTTGAGCTAGTTTTAAAAGTAAAATCTCTCCTTTGTCTTTATAAATAATAGAGCGACCTTTAAAAAAGACATATGCTTTCAATTTGGCGCCCTCTTTCAAAAACTTCTCCGCGTGTTTCTTTTTAAAAGCGTAGTCATGATCATCTGTATTTGGACCAAAGCGAATTTCTTTAATTATCACTTTAGTGGCTTTCGCTTTTAAGACTTTCTCCCGTTTCTTTTGCTCATACAAGAATTTCTTGTAATCCATTACTTTACAAACCGGCGGATTTGCATTTGGAGAAATTTCTACGAGATCAACACCTAATTCTTCGGCAATGGCTCTGGCTTTTCCAATAGAATAAATGCCTACTTCAACATTATCTCCAACCAGTCGCACCTCTGGCACCCGAATTTTTTCATTTATATTATGCTGATCCTCTTTAATTACCCGTGCAGGGCCTCTTGATCGTTTTCTACGTATTGCTATAGCTTCTATTTTTTATTCCCGTAAATCCGGAAATCTTGGTTATTTAATTTTAAAATTTCTTTAATGATGCTTTAATTTCTTGTTTTATCGCTTTAGCGAAATCATCCACACTCATCTTTCCTAAGTCTTCACCGCCGTGGCGTCTTACTGAAATTAGATTCTCCCGCTCTTCTTGTTCTCCTACAATAAGCATAAACGGGAGTTTGCGCATTTCTGCCTCCCGAATTTTTTTACCCATCGTCTCACCTCTATTGTCAGCAAGCGCGCGAATTTCGTAATTTTCTAACAAATGTAAAACTTTTTCAGCGTATTTCTCGTATTTCTCACTTAGCGTGAGAATGATAGCTTGTTCAGGCATTAGCCACAGTGGAAAATTGCCGCCAGTATGCTCTAATAAAATGGCAACAAATCGCTCTAAACTGCCAAAGGGAGCTCGATGAATCATTATTGGCCTATGCAATTCGTTATCAGACCCTTTGTAAGTCAAGTCAAAACGTTCAGGGAGGTTGTAATCAACTTGGATGGTACCAAGCTGCCATTTTCTTCCCAAAGCATCTTTTACCATAAAATCTAGTTTGGGGCCATAAAAAGCAGCCTCTCCAGTCTCTACTACGTAATTAAGACCTTTCTCTTCAGCTGCATTTAGAATAGCTGCTTCGGCCTTCTCCCAATTTTCTTGACTGCCAATATATTTATCAGGGTTATCTGGATCGCGTAGCGAAACTTGAGCAGTAAAATTTTCAAAACCCAAGGAACTAAATACATAAAGAACTAAGTCTATTACTTTTATAAATTCTTCATTTAATTGATCTGGTGTACAAAACAAATGCGCGTCATCTTGAGTAAAACCGCGTACACGCGTTAATCCGTGTAGTTCTCCAGACTGTTCATAACGATACACGGTCCCAAATTCGGCATAGCGTTTCGGTAAATCGCGATAGCTCCATTGTTCAGCTTTGTAAATTTCACAATGATGCGGACAGTTCATAGGTTTTAGTAAAAATTCTTCTCCTTCGGCAGGGGTATGTATAGGCTGAAAACTATCTTCTCCATACTTGGCATAATGGCCTGAAGTTTCATAAAGTTCTTTCTGGCCAATATGCGGGGATATTACCATTTCATAGCCTTGCTTTTTCTGTGCAGATTTAAGAAAGTTTTCTAGTCTTTCGCGCAAAGCGGCACCTTTAGGTAGCCATAATGGCAATCCTTGTCCTACACGTTGAGAAAAAGTGAAATAACCTTGTTCTTTGCCTAGTTTTCTATGGTCTCGCTTCTTAGCTTCTTCTAGAAGCTCAAGATATTCAGTAAGTTCTTTTTGTTTTGGGAAAGAGATGCCGTAGACTCTAGTGAGTTGTTGGTTGTTTTCATCACCTTTATAATAAGCTCCTGCAACATTCATGATTTTAACGGCTTTAATTATACCTGTGTTTGGTATATGGCCGCCACGACATAAATCTGTAAAGGTATCGTGGTCACAAAATGAAATAGTGCCGTCTTCCAAATTTTCAATAAGGTCAACTTTAAAGTTGTTTTTATCTTTGTAATAGCTTAGAGCCTCATTTTTGGTTACTCGGCGCATTTTAAAATCGTGCTTTCCTCGAGCTATTTCCAGCATTTTATCCTCAATACGCTTAAAGTCCTTGTCAGAAAGTGTTGCATCTCCTAAATCTACATCATAATAGAAGCCTTTTTCTACCGCAGGCCCTATCCATAATTTAACGCCTGGATATAATTCTTCCAAAGCTTGTGCCAGTAAATGGGCAGAAGAGTGCCAAAATGCCTTTTTCCCGGCATCATCCCCCCAGGTATATAAAACTAGATCGCCATCGGTGGTCAAGGGAGTGGCTGTTTCAACAGTTTCGCCATTAAATGCTGCTGATATGACATTGCGCGCCAATCCTTCACTAATAGATTTTGCAACATCCATTGGACTGATGCCTGCATCCATCTGTTTTACTTGACCATCTGGTAAGGTGATATTAATCATAGTTTGATACTTCTTTAGTATTGCTAAAAGGGCAAAGATAGCAGCTTAGAAAAAGGTGTACAATATGAGAGCAGGGGTTTTAAGGCCATATTTATACTATCTTATAATTAATTATTAAACTTATTCTAGGAATCTCATTCAAATTTTTGTATTTTTTCGGTGCATTTTGATGTTAAAATGACAATTGCTATAAATGGCCTTCATAAAAAAAATATCACTTTGGACGCTGTTATTTTTTCTAAACGGGCATATGTTTGCTCAACAAAGTAATAAATACAGTCATAATACATTTGCTGAAAAGATATATCTTCAGACTGATAATGAAGTTTATACAAACAATAAAACTATATGGTTTAAGGCAATAGTGCTTGGTGCGTTAACTCATTTTTCAGACTTTTCAAGCGGAGTTTTATATGTTGAACTCATTGATTCTGAAAAAGAAGTGAGAGATTCAAAAATAGTAAAGTTAAAAGAAGGTATTGGCACCAGTTTTTTTGATTTAAATAGAAGTTATGGAGAAGGGAATTATTTAATAAGAGCGTATACAGAATGGAATAAGAATTTTAAGGCTGATTTTATTTTTGAGAAATATATCAAAATATATACTGGTTCTGGTGATTCTGAAAAAGCTATCCAAAACATTCAATTAATAGATAGTACTCAAAATACATTTCGTTTAAGGGCTGATATTAATCCTTATAAACTAGATAAAACGCATAAGAAAGCAGTCATTGTAATTGTTGAAGAAGATGGTAAAAGGGATACCCTAAGGCTAAAGCAAAATAAACAAAATCAATATAGTTTAGATTATGAAATTTCGAAAAAAACAAAACGTACTCAGTTAAATATTCTTTCGAGTAATGGAAAATCTTTCAAAACTGCATTTTCTCCAAAACTAGATTATATAGACTTACAATTTTTCCCTGAAAGTGGCGAATTGGTAAATGGTTTGCCAGGAAAAGTAGGTTTTAAAGCTTTAGGAGCAAATGGCAAAGGGCAAGCTGTAGAAGGAGAAATTTATGATCAAAATAATGAACGGATTGCCACCTTTAAGAGCAATGTTTTGGGCCTGGGTAGCTTTGTTATTGATAAAGTTAATACCAAATCACAATACTTTGCTAAAGTAAAATCAGAAACAATTATTGATAAAATACCACTTCCAAAAGCGGTTGATAAAGGGAACATATTGAATGTTACCAAAATCAATGACACCTTAAATGTATTTGTCCAATCCAACTATTTAAAGGACAGTCCATTCTTTTTAAAAGCCTCAAGTAGGGGCGCTGTCTATTATGATGGGCAAGCTACTTTAGTAGATGGAAGTTTTAGCTATAGGTTTCCGGTGCAGGCGCTACCTGATGGAGTAATTGTTTTTACTGTTTTTGACAGGCAAAGAAAGCCAGTATTAGAACGTTTGTATTTTAATGAAAGAAAAGAAAAACGGTTATCTATTAATGCTAAAATGGATAAAATAGAGTATCTCAAGAGAGATGAAATCAATGTAAATTTCGATATTAAGAATTTTGAAGGGGAACGTATTGAGGCTAACGCATCAATATTAGTATTGGATAAAGAATTTTACAATGAAGGATTGGATGTTAGAGAAAATATTTTATCCTATTTTTTATTAAGTTCTGATATTAAAGGAGTAATTGAAAATCCGGGAGCTTATTTCACAAAGGATAGTAAGCTAAATATTGACGATTTGATGCTAACCCAAGGTTGGAGCAGATATAAATATGCGGAGAATAAGAAGAAGTTTAACTTTAAAAAAGAATATGATCTCATCGTTTCTGGATTTGTAAGATCTCTAAAAAGTAATTCTTCAAAAGAGGAAATTGACTTATCCCTTATAGCATTAGGGGAAAATGGAGCTTTGTATTATGAAAAAGCTAACGTTCCGGGTAATTTTTCTTTTTCATTGGATGACATGTATGGTGAAAATCGAAGCATAGTCATTCAAAGTGCAAATGGAAAAGAGAAGCTTCAAATTAGCTTGAACGAAAAAAATAAACCGACTACTGTATATAACTATCTAGATATTAATAATTTAAATGATAGTTTGGTAGCGAAAATTGTCTTTGAAAATAGAGTTCAGAAGACTAAAGAAGATGAGCACATTTTTGAAACGACTGGGGTTACACAACTTGACGAAGTTTTTTTGGAAGGGTATAAATTAACACCAGAACGCAAAGAAGTTATAGAACGTTATGGTAAGCCAGATATAGTCATTGAGGGCAAAGAAATTAAGGAAAAAGAACAATCTTGGTCTTATGGTTTATATAGTGTATTGCTATTTAATTATCCAGATAAAATAAAAATTGAAAGAAATCAAACTAGAGGTTTACGTGCTATATCTCGTGAGACTGATACAACGTACGTTGTTGTTGATGGCATAACCGTTCCAATTTATCGTTACAACCTAATTCAAAACATTTCTGTTGATGAGGTAACCAGTTTTGAAATTATTGATTATGCTTGGAGGAAAGCCCATTTGTTTAGAGAAACGTTCGGGAGAGAACCATTAGGAGAGGAGGCTTCTATTGATATTTCGGTTATTGCTATATTTACTAAAAGGGGTAATGGGCTACTTGGTGCTTTGGATTCGAAAAGAGATGTTGATATTATGGAAATCCCTGTGTTTTCAATCCAAAGGGAGTTCTATACACCGAAGCACGATAGTGATAATACTGATATATCTTTTCCTGATTTTAGATCTTTAATTTATTGGAATCCAAATGTGTCTTCCAAAGAAGAAAGCGATTCAACTGTCAATTACTATCATTCTGATAATACTGGAGAGTTTACTCTGGTCCTAGAGGCTATTTCAGAATCAGGGGAAATAGGGTATACAACTTTAAACTACAAGGTAATTGATGAATACAGGAAGCATCCGTAATATGAATCTATATGGTTAAGAAATCCATAAAAACCTAGAAATTCAATCTTTTTTCATTACCTTAATTTTTTAAAAATAATTGTTAATCTGTAGGTTGAGTAGATTATCTTCTAATTCTTTCAAAAAAAGTTTGATTTTATTTTGTTGGTAATAAAAAGATGGTTGTA
>CAZDFA010000050.1:0-16611 GCA_964504555.1 uncultured Flavobacteriaceae bacterium
TTAGATTTTGCGAGAAGTTTTGGTCAAGCTAATGTGAGTATTACTAATATAACAGGACAAACAGTTATGAATGTAACTACTGAAGGTTCAACTCAACTGGAAACAAGTAGACTTGCTTCTGGAATCTATTTTGCACAAATAGCAACAGATAACGCTAGTACTGTAATTAAGTTTGTTAAAAACTAAGGTTTTTTAATACATTACTTAGTTTTAGATATAAAGAAAAGCTCCTCAATTTTTGAGGAGCTTTTTTAATGTTTCTTATTTTTTTGCTTTTCTCTTTTTCACTTAATTCACTTGCTGGCAAAGAGTTTCACATCTTCTTCAGTAACTTGATTACCACTCAAAATAATCAACCGCTCTACCACGTTACGAAGCTCACGAATATTTCCAGTCCAATCATAAGCCTTTAGCAAATCTATAGCTTTGGACGAAAACTCTTTTTTAGCAGTTCCTTGTTCTTCTGCGATTTTTCCTGCAAAATAAGCTATTAATAACGGTATGTCTTCTCTGCGATCATTGAGCGCTGGTACTTTTATAAGGATAACCGCTAATCGGTGGTATAAATCTTCTCTAAAGCGCCCTTCCTCTATTTCCTTCTTTAAATTCTTGTTAGTAGCCGCAAGTACCCTAACATCAACTTTTATGTCTTTATCACTACCTACTCGTTGCACTCGGTTTTCCTGTAATGCTCTTAAAACCTTTGCCTGCGCAGCCAAACTCATATCTCCTATTTCATCTAGAAAAATAGTACCGCCATTTGCAGCTTCAAACTTTCCAGCTCGATCTTTATTTGCAGAAGTAAAAGCACCTTTTATATGACCAAACAGTTCACTCTCTATTAATTCAGAAGGGATGGCAGCGCAATTAACTTCTATAAGTTGTCCTGAAGAGCGTTCACTTTTTTCGTGCAACCAATGAGCAACCAATTCTTTACCGGTACCATTAGAGCCCGTAATTAAAACCCGAGCTTCGGTTGGCGCGACCTTTTCAATCATTTCCTTAATATGGCTCAAGGCTTGACTCTCACCGATCATCTCATATTTTTTGCTAACCTTTCTCTTTAGGCGCTTATTTTCAACAACAAGAATTTTACGATCAAGTGCATTGCGAACTGTATTGAGTAATCTATTTAAGTCTGGCGGTTTTGCGATATAGTCAAAAGCTTCGATTTGCATGGTATTTACCGCAATGTCTAAATCACCATGACCTGATATCATAACCATAACTTAAAATTTAAGAATAACATTTGTGTTAAACAGTAGATAATTCTTAAGTTTACACTTTAATCATTAAACAAGTTAACTATGAAAAAAATTACTTTAATTTTATTAGTCGCTTTATTTGGAGTTTTCACTTCCTATGGGCAACAAGTCCTATCGCACTCAACCAACAATACAGTATCTGATGGAGGATCTGTTGCCTGTGCCACAGATCCTGACGGAGCTGCGGGAACTGGTGATGAAGGAGTATCTGATAATATTTTCTACCGTGCTTACACCCCTGCAGATTTTGGATTTACTGGTGATTTTAATATTCTTGGGTCTCAGTTTTTTCTAACTTATACTGATACAGGAGGAAATGGTGCAGTTGGTAATGTTACATTACGCTTTTTTACTTCTGATGATGTCTTCCCTGCTGGAAATTTGACAGAAATTGCTTCTCAAGCCTTTGTAGTAGATGCTAGTACTGATGTTGTGAATATAACTGAAATGCTTCTTGACACACCTGTAGTGGTAGATGCTGCTACTGAAATTATAGTTGCTATAGATGTTCCTGCTGCTGCAGCAGTTCCTGATAATGCTGATTATAGGATAGGTATGAATAATCAAGGTGAAGATGATCCTGGTTATATATCTTCTATTGCTTGTGGCATTCCAGCTCCTACAGATATTGCTGCCATAGGATTTCCAACTAACAATATAATACTAGACTTGATTGGTGATGCTGTGCTTTCTGTTGAAGACAATATTCTTGCTGAAAATTTATCATTATTCCCTAATCCAACAAATGGTGATATGACATTAGATTTTGCAAGAAGTTTTGGTCAAGCAAATGTTGCTATTACTAATATTACTGGTCAGAATGTGATGAATGTTTCAACTGATGGTATCGGATCAACTCAACTGGAAACAAGTAGACTTGCTTCTGGAATCTATTTTGCACAAATAGCAACAGATAACGCTAGTACTGTAATTAAGTTTGTTAAAAACTAAGGTTTTTTAATACATTACTTAGTTTTAGATATAAAGAAAAGCTCCTCAATTTTTGAGGAGCTTTTTTAATGTTTCTTATTTTTTTGCTTTTCTCTTTTTCACTTAATTCACTTGCTGGCAAAGAGTTTCACATCTTCTTCAGTAACTTGATTACCACTCAAAATAATCAACCGCTCTACCACGTTACGAAGCTCACGAATATTTCCAGTCCAATCATAAGCCTTTAGCAAATCTATAGCTTTGGACGAAAACTCTTTTTTAGCAGTTCCTTGTTCTTCTGCGATTTTTCCTGCAAAATAAGCTATTAATAACGGTATGTCTTCTCTGCGATCATTGAGCGCTGGTACTTTTATAAGGATAACCGCTAATCGGTGGTATAAATCTTCTCTAAAGCGCCCTTCCTCTATTTCCTTCTTTAAATTCTTGTTAGTAGCCGCAAGTACCCTAACATCAACTTTTATGTCTTTATCACTACCTACTCGTTGCACTCGGTTTTCCTGTAATGCTCTTAAAACCTTTGCCTGCGCAGCCAAACTCATATCTCCTATTTCATCTAGAAAAATAGTACCGCCATTTGCAGCTTCAAACTTTCCAGCTCGATCTTTATTTGCAGAAGTAAAAGCACCTTTTATATGACCAAACAGTTCACTCTCTATTAATTCAGAAGGGATGGCAGCGCAATTAACTTCTATAAGTTGTCCTGAAGAGCGTTCACTTTTTTCGTGCAACCAATGAGCAACCAATTCTTTACCGGTACCATTAGAGCCCGTAATTAAAACCCGAGCTTCGGTTGGCGCGACCTTTTCAATCATTTCCTTAATATGGCTCAAGGCTTGACTCTCACCGATCATCTCATATTTTTTGCTAACCTTTCTCTTTAGGCGCTTATTTTCAACAACAAGAATTTTACGATCAAGTGCATTGCGAACTGTATTGAGTAATCTATTTAAGTCTGGCGGTTTTGCGATATAGTCAAAAGCTCCGATTCGCATGGTATTTACCGCAGTGTCTAAATCACCATGACCTGATATCATAACCATAGGTACTTCTGGTTTTAGCTTTTTTGCTGCTTCTAGTACCTCTACACCATCCATTTTTGGCATCTTGATATCGCAGAGAACAAGGTCAAAATCGGTTTCCTTTATTTTATTAATCCCTTCCAGACCGTCGGTCGCCTCTGCAACTTCATAATCTTTGCTTTCCTCAGAGAGTATCTTCACTAGTACGCGTCTTATTGCAGCTTCATCTTCTATTATTAATATTTTAGCCATACTATTTCTAAATTAATTGTAATTGAAGGAACAATAACTATTCCTTTTTATCAAATAGATGTACATCCCTTTGTGGAAAGGGTATCCTGATGTTATTAGCTCTAAATGCATCGTCTATCCTAAACCTAATTTCACTCTTAATTTCTGGATCTATAAAACTATTTCGAATGTAAAAGTATAAGCCAAAATCTAAAGAAGAGTCTCCAAAATCTTCAAATAAAACAAAAGGTTTTGGTGATTTAAGTATGCCTTGTTGCCCTTCAAGACAACCAAGCAGAACTTCTTTTACCTTTTGAGTATCGCTGCCATAGGCCACGCCAACATTTACGCACTCTCTAGTTGTTTTGTGGTTCTGAGTCCAGTTATAAACTTTGTCAGTTAGAAATTTATGATTAGGTATAACTATCACTTTATCATCACGAGTTAACGCCCTCGTTGTACGAAGTTTAATATCAAAAATTCGACCTACCTTCCCATCATCAAATTCTATAATATCACCTATGTGCAAGGTTTGATCTAGAATAATAAAAATTCCAGAAATGATATCTTGAAACAAGGTCTGCAATCCAAAACCTATCCCTACAAAAAGAGCCGCCGAAGCCGTAAGAAATACAGTAACATCTACTCCCGAAGCCCGAAGCACTCCTATAACTATGAGGACATAAATGAAATACTTCAAAAAATCAAAAATACTTGTAAACTTGTTTTTATCTTCCTCGGGTAAGCGTGCAGAAACAAGTTTTCTCGTAAGTTTTAAGAGTCTATTTGCAATTATAAACCCGATTATTATTATGAGAACAGTACCAATGGTAATATGAATTCCCTTTTCTTCTGAACCTATATGAACACCCCAGTTTAAAAAAGCTTGTATAGAACCCCAAATATCATTAGCAATAAGTTCCTTTACTTTTCCACTGAAAGATTGTTGCATTGTCTAATATTTTAACCACTTGAACAATTCTTTATAGGTAGGTTTTTTTCCATACATAAGGATCCCTACTCTATAAATTTTGGCACCAAACCATACGGTTAAGGTAAATGACCCTATCAAAATTATAATTGACAATAGTAATTGCCACATAGGAACATCAAAAGGAATACGCATTAGCATAACAATAGGTGAAGTTAGCGGAATAATGGAGAAAATTGTAGCAACTGTACCATGAGGATTTTCTATTACCGCAAAAAAGCCAACATATATGGCTAACATTAGCGGCATAATAATAGGTAGCATAAATTGCTGCGTATCCGTTTCACTATCAACCGCTGCTCCAATCGCGGCATAAATAGAACTATATAAAAAATAACCTCCTATGAAATAAATCAAAAATGAAATTACCAATGTAATTAAAGGCAGCTGTGTTACCTCATTTACAAATAAAGCTATCTTATCTGGATCTTCGGCCAATTGTTGTACTTGTGGATCAAGAGCCGCATTAGTATCAATCTTTAAAAAAAGACTGGCTATAGTGAGAAGAATTACTCCTAGAAAAACCCAAATGGAAAATTGTGTAATTCCTGCTAGCGTAGTTCCCAAAATTTTACCTAGCATTAATTGAAAAGGTTTGACTGAAGAAATAATGACTTCAATTATACGGTTAGTCTTTTCCTCAATAACACTGCGCATGACCATATTACCATATATGATAATAAACATCATTAAAAGATAACCAGCGGCTCCTCCAAAACCAGCTTTAATCCAACCACTCAATTTTGAAGAAGTATCCCCAGTAAAGTTTTGAATACTAAGATCAATATCTGCTTTCGATTGAGTGATGAATTCTGGGTTTACGCCTTTCGCAACTAACTGTTTGTCTGTAAGGTGTTTTTCTAATTTTTTTTCAATTGCTTCAACCAAAGCAATTGGTGGTGTATCTGCACTGTAAAAGATGAAATTACTACGTTCACCCTGGGGCGCTATATGAATTACACCATAATACGTTCCGTTTTCAGCAAGCTCTTTTGCGGCTTCTATCCCTAAATTTGAATAATTTTTATAGGTCGTATTTGGTGTATTCTCTAAGGCCTCATACAAACTCCCCATTTCATCTACCACGAGAATTGTTCGATCTGTATCACTGTTGATTTGTGTAAGATACGCTATTAAGAAGATCATCCCAACCAAAATTATCGGACTAAGAAAAGTCATAATTATGAATGACTTGTTTCTAACCCTCGCGATATATTCACGTTTTACTATTAATGACAGCATGCTCATTTGGTATCTTTTACTGCTTTAATAAAGATATCATTTACGGCCGGAATAAGCTCCTTAAAATGAGATACTTCACCCATTTTCATTAAAGTAGATAGAAGTGAATTAGCAGACTGTTGGGGCTTTAATTTTACCAGCAATTGCAAGGAGTCATCCAAAGACTTAAAGGATGTTTTTTCAAAATCAAAGGTATAAGCCATTTTTTCTTCCACTTTAGGGAAGTCATTCGAGTCAAGGCTCAAACCTACTTCATACATATTACTTCTATATTCTTTTTTTATGGCATCAAGCTCACCATCTAAAATTTTATTTGACAAATTGAGTAGGCTTATATAATCACATAACTCTTCTACAGATTCCATACGATGTGTAGAAAAAATTATAGTTGCACCTTCCTCTCGTAATTGCAATATTTCGTCTTTAATTAGATTTGCATTTATAGGATCAAAACCACTAAAAGGCTCATCAAAAATGAGCAATTTAGGACGATGAATCACAGTAACAACAAATTGTATTTTTTGCGCTTGCCCCTTTGATAATTCTTGAATCTTCTTATTCCACCAATTTCCAATCCCAAGCCTATCAAACCAGTATTTTGCTCTTTTCTTGGCTTCGCTTTTTTCCAAACCCTTGAGTTGAGCGAGATATAGTAGTTGTTCACCAACCTTCATAGACTTATACAAACCTCGCTCCTCAGGCATATATCCAATTTCTTGAATATGTCTCGGGGCTAGTGGCTCGTTTTGAAACAAAACCTGACCACTATCTGGCATGGTAATCTGATTGATAATACGAAGTAAAGTAGTCTTGCCAGCACCATTAGGCCCTAAAAGACCAAAAACACTACCCTCAGGAACATTTAACGATACATTATTTAATGCGGTAAAATTTCCGAATTTTTTGGAAGCATTGTGAACACTTAACAGTGCAGCCATCTATAGTTTTTAATTGATCCTGAAAGGATGTAAATATACTAAAATCGCCAGCGCTCTTTGAGCTTTGACGTTTAATTTATCTACTAACTTTTAAAAGAAAACTTAAACAAAAAGCCTTAAAATTTAACATAATCAAAAAACCCACCCTCGACAAAATCAAGGATGGGAAAAAAATTGCTATGAAAAAGAAAAATAACGTTAAAAAAGTGTTTAACGTTATTCAAAGATAAGTTTTTTTTATCGACAAATAGATAATTTCTTTTATATTTCCCGTCTTACATTTAGGAGAACATATCCTTTACTTTCTCAAAAAATGACTTGTCTTCTTTTTCTGGACTTGGCATAAAATTTTCATTCTGAGCCATTTTTTCGAAGAATTGTCGCTGTTCTTTTGTTAAGGTTTTGGGAGTCCATACATTAACATGTACTAACAAGTCTCCCTTGCCATAACCATTAATGGAAGGAATGCCTTTTCCACGTAAGCGAAGAATTTTACCACTTTGAACACCCTCTTCTATTTTGATGCGAACTTTGCCTGTAACAGTATCAATTTCCTTAGAAGTGCCTAAAACAGCCTCGCTAATGCTCACATACAAATCATAATGCAGGTTATCACCTTCTCGCTGTAAATTTGGATGATCTTTTTCTTCAATAGCAACAAGGAGGTCTCCAGAAATTCCATTACCTGGCGCTTCATTACCCTTGCCTGTTACCTTGAGTTGCATACCATCTACAACCCCTGCTGGTATTTGAATACTTACAGTTTCTTCAGCAGTAACCAAACCCTGTGCATCAGCCCCAGTTGGGCGTTTATCTATAATCTTTCCTGTACCACCACAACTAGAACATGGTGCAGAGGTTTGCATCCTACCTAGGATTGTATTTTGAACACGAACCACCTGACCAGCGCCATTACATGCCGAACAAGTTTTGTACGAAACACCCGCAGCTTGCTTTTTGCGTTTTACTTTTATTTTTTTCTCAACACCAGTTGCTATTTCTTCAAGCGTAAGCTTAACCCGTATGCGCAGATTACTTCCTTTTACACGGGCTTGACCACCTCCAAAACCTCCAAATCCTGAGAAACCACCACCACCAAACGCACCACCAAAAATATCTCCAAACTGACTAAAGATATCTTCCATATTCATACCGCCACCACCAAATCCTCCTCCTTCAAATGCTTGATGGCCAAATTGATCATAACGTGAGCGTTTTTGCTCATCTCCTAATATTTCATAAGCCTCTGCAGCTTTCTTGAACATAGCTTCGGCCTCGGCATTACCTGGGTTTTTATCAGGATGATACTGGATCGCTTTTTTGCGATAGGCTTTTTTAATTTCTGCTGGAGAAGCTCCTTTGGATAAGCCTAATATGTCATAGTAATCTTCTTTCATATCCTATTGTCCTGTAACTACTTTTGGAAAACGAATAACTTTATCACCTAACTTATAGCCTCGTTCAATAACATCTACAATCTTTCCTTTTAGCTTTTCTTCTGGTGCTGGAATTTGGGTAACCGCCTCATGTCGATCTGCATCAAAAGTATCACCAGCTTTTACTTCAACTTGGGTCAATCCCTTTGATTTGAGTACTTCTCTGAATTTATTGCTTATAAGACCTACACCCTTGGCTAACTCTTTATCCTTAGCTTTTTCAATTTCTGCCAAGGCCCTATCAAAATCATCAAGTACAGGAAGCATAGCTTGAATCACTTCCTGACCTGCAGTTTTAAACAAATCGAGGCGTTCTTTAGTAGTACGTTTTTTATAATTTTCAAATTCTGCAAACAATCTCAAGAATTTCTCCTTTTCTTCGGTTAAGGATTTTTCAAGTTGCTCTTCTTTTGACTGTTCTGGTTTCTTCTCTTCTACCGGAGCTGATTCTTGCTGCTCCAATTCTTCAACTGCAACATCATCGGCCTTACTTTTTTGAGCTGTTTTCTTACCTTTTTTTGCCATTGGCTTTTAAAATCTATTTGTGTTATTAAGTAGGCAAAAGTATTGCCATTTCAGGGATAATGCCAAAATGTCATTATTGTTATAGCTACTAATTACCTCTAATATTATCGATACTATGTATTCTATCTATACAATCTTTTAAAGCTTTTGCTGTTTCAGTGTATTTAAAACTAAAATGTATGCTTTGAGCCATTGCGGGAATTACATATTGACTTTCTAACACTATTGTTGCCATTTTACCGAGTAGTGCTTTTAGTACAAAAGCAGGTACTGCTGGTAACCATAATGGTCTTTTAAGTAGTTGAGCAGCTATTTTAGTGAGCTCTCTATTGGTTATTGGATTGGGAGCAACAACATTAAAAATTCCTTCAAGATTTTGAGTTATAACATGATGATAATAGTTTACAGTATCTTCAATATGAATCCAAGATTGCCATTGTTTTCCAGATCCCAATGCTGCGCCAAAACCAAATTTTATAGGTTTAGCTATTTTAGGCAAGGCTCCCCTTTCTGGATCTAAAACAATCCCTGTTCTCATAATACTAACTTTGCACCCTATGCCTTTGAAATTTAATGCTGCTTTTTCCCAATCTTTTACAACTTCTCCTAAAAAACCCATGGCACACCCTTCAAAAGTTTCGTCATATTTGGCTGTTAGTGAACTTGGGTAACAGCCTATAGCACTGGCAGAAACAAAATGATTGAGTTGTATATTATTTCGCGCAAGCGTATCCAGAATTAATTGCGCCCCTATAACCCTACTATCTACTATCTTTTTACGATTTTTCTTAGTCCAACGTTGAGCAATAGTAGCGCCAGCCAAGTGAACAATGGTCTGTACGCCCTTTAATGCCTCTTTGTCAATATATCCCTTTAAGGGGTACCAATAGTATCCTTGAAGTCCTTTTGTATCAGACTTTATCTTGTTTTGTGATGTTGTCAAATAATTGACCTCCCAGCCTGATTGCAAACATTTTTCAACTAATCCTTGTCCAACGAGACCTGTTGCTCCAGTAATAAGTAATTTCATCTACATTTACTCTTTCCCATCAACATAATCCTGCAGATAGCTATAGCGCGACGTAAGTTTGCCATTGGCAGTGATGCGTGCCCGCTCCAAAATTCCATCCTTGTCGCCATTAAAAAATGCGGGTATCACATGTTCAAGGAATGTCTTACCAAAACCCTCGCTGGCATCTTTTGGTAATTCACAAGGAAGATTATCTACTGCCATAACAGCTATGGCTTCTTCGGCCTTATAAGACACTTCGCTTTCGGCAATAGGATCATAACCATAAAAAGGATCTGCAATTGTTGAAGATCGAATTGTACTAGCCACCGGACCATCAATATCGCATGATATGTCGGCAACCTGTTTAATCCTAAACTCAGGATGTTTTGCATCTTCTCTAGTAAATAGATAAGGTGCACGATCTCCATAAAAGTGACCTGCGATAAAGAAATCACTCACTCGAGCATACTTCATAAAATCACTCTCATAAGGCAAAGGGTCTTCATAAAAGGCATATATATCACCTTTTTGTCCATCTTTTCGCCTATTATATTCCATAACATCTATTAGACAATAGACAGGTTTCTTAAAAACTTGAGTTAGAAATTCTTCATCAGTAACTTCTCTAATTTTTAAATGATCTAAGATTTCCTTTGCCCCTCTAGCTACTTTACCAGAGCCTGATAATACAATTTTGATATTAGGTATCTTAACAGCTTCTAACTCCATTTTTAAAGCTATGAGATCTGTAAGTGACTCAACTTTAGGTAAGGTATATAGTTGATCCCTCAGCCCTAATAATCTAAACCCATTGTAGGCGCCAACCAGTCCCGCATAGTAACCGAAGCCAATGAGGCGTGCTCCATTTTCTTTGATAATAACCTCATGATCATATAATTCTATGTTTTTATCAAGAATTGCCTGAAGGAGTTTTCTATTATAGGGTTGTTTTTTAATGGTATGCGAAAAAAAGAAGTACTTTTTATTGGAAATAAGTGCTTCAATTGGCACTTCTTTTACCCCAAGAAGCACATCAGCTTCATCTAGATTACGCACAATATCAAAACCAAAGTCCTCATAAGCTCCATCTGAAAAAACACGTGTCGGAGAAGTTTCAACTAAGAAAGAAGCTTTAGGAAATTGCTCTTTCGCATTTTTTAGTATTTCCGGGGAAAAAACGACACGTCGATCAGGTGGATTCTTTCTTTCTTGAATTAGTGCAAATTTCATAAAGTGTACTATAGAATAAGCCTCTAAGATGGCTAAAACGGCACATTATTTGTTCTAAAATGTAAGCAAAGATAGGCTTTATGGGCTATCTTTGTATGCTTTCTCGATAATGAACTCTTATGGGAAAGTGGAAATTTTTATTTTCAAGATTGTTTGAAAAACGTTCTTTAAATATTGGGGTCGATTTGGTTTTGACAGCGAGTCTGACTAAATGGTAAGCATGTCGAGCGCTGAGATACAGCTCGTAAAAATCATATTTCACACTTTTAAACGGCGATAATAATTACGCCCTAGCTGCATAATCCGAATTATAGTAAGATAATGCCTCGGCTCGCAAGGCGAGCAAGCAGGAAGTCACTCAAAAGCCTTGGTTTGCGGCATTTGATATAGTGACTTCGTTAAAGTAAACCTAGCGAATGCAGGGTCTTGATGCTTTTGTGAAATTTAATCAAGAATAAGGCCTATTTTGGTAGTTTCTTGCCGGAATATGCTCGAAAAATAAGTAGAAACTAAACATGTAGAAAGCAATTGAGTTGCTTGTTTGGACGGCGGTTCGAGTCCGCCCGACTCCACAAAAAACTAAACAGCCGTTTTATTAATTATAATAAGGCGGCTTTAGTATTACTTATATTTTGGATTAATTTTCCAAAGGTTCTCCAGCAAATTTCCATTGCTGAATACCTCCTTCAAGATCATATATTTTTTGAAAACCTGCTGCAACAAGTTTATTTGTGCAGCGTTTACTTCTACCGCCTCTTTCGCAGTACACTAAAACTGGTTTCTCTCTATCCAATTTGGAAAATTCTTTTTCCCAATTATCACCCAAATAAACAATGTTTTGAGCTCTTGAAATATGCCCACTGGCAAATTCTTTTTCACTACGCACATCAACCAATTGAACATCTCCCAGCTGCATTAGAGACTTCATCTCGCTCACGGTAATAAGTTGCACTGTATCTCCGTGATTTTCTTGACAGGAAGTAATTAAAAGTACAAATACTATTATCCCAAAATGTCTAATTACTCTATTCATAATTATAACAATTGTTCGGTTTCACCATCCCATTGCGAATACCCTTCTAGTAAATTAAAGGTTTGCTTAAACCCCAAATCATCCATAAGTGTACAGGCTTGAGCGCTCCTTCCTCCAGAGCGACAATAGACATAATAATTTTTTGATTTATCCAATTGTGCAACTTCGTCAATAAATCCCTGACCTTTGTAAATGTCTATATGTATTGCGTTGGGTATTATCCCTTCTTCTACTTCTTCAAGTGTACGAACATCTAGGATAACAGCACTAGCGTCTTTTATTGTTTGAGCTTTCCATTCTGCTCTATTTAAATCTATCATGAATGATTAAAATAAATCGTTTAGCAACTAACTTTCAATCCTTGAAACAAAAAAAATCCACAAATCTATTGTGGACTTTTAGTGTTAATTTTTTCTAAAAACTTACAAAAGAATTAGACTTTTATAGAACATCCTATTGCCTTAGTTTCTGTAATCTCGATTTCTTTTCCTTGTAATAGAGCATTAACAGCATTTTCTAAATACTTTACCTTAACTGCCCCTGCATTTCTAGAGTTGTCATCAATACCACCAATATAACGAACTATATTACCCTTTTCGGTTTTATCTAATAAATATACATGTGGTGTTTTTGTTGCACCATACTTAGGATAGACTAATTGACCTTCATCAAAAAGATAAGGGAAAGTAAATCCTTTTTCTTTGGCTCGCACCTTCATTTTTTCAAAACTGTCTCCAGGTTGAGCCTCTGGATTATTAGGGTTAACCGCAATTACAGGATAGCCGGTATTTTTATATTTCGCATCAAGCGCCAAAATACGATCTTCATTTGCTACCGAAAATGGGCAGGTGTTACACGTAAAAATGACAATATAACCTTTTGCATCAGGGAAGGACTTTTGACCCATCAATTGACCATCAACATTTTTAAGCCAAAAATCTTCGGCAACATCGCCAATACCATAGCCTGTTGATGTACCATCACCTCCAAAACCACGTACTGCAAAAGCAGAAACAACCACAAGGATAGCTAGAGCTGTTAAAATCTTCAAAGTTTTCATAGTTATAAATAAGATTTCAATTGTTTTTCTAATTCATCATAAGTAAAAGATTGCTCATAAAATGAACGTTCTTCCTGCTTGTAAATAATCGTTGCCGGAATGGCTCCTGACCAATTCTGATCTACTTTTGGAATCCATCGATTGGCATCAGGGTCATCTAAAAGCACTACTTGTGATTTTAGATTCCTTTTTTTGATAAAAGGAATTAATCGACTTTCTACTTGCTCAGGAAAGTCCAAACTCACAAGGATTACTTCCAAATTGTCGTCTTTATAATTTTGTTTCAATGACTCAAAATATGGAAGCTCTTTGACACAAGGTTTGCACCAAGTAGCCCAAAAATTAATTACATAAGTCTTGTCATCATTCTTGTACAACAATCCTTCAAACTCATCAAAAGTATAGGTAGGTACTACAGCCGCTTCAACATTTGCATCTATAAATGAAGCTGCATTATTGTCTTTTGAGCTGTTGTTGCAGCCAAAAGACACCAGTAGCAAACCTAGTATATACATCTTCATCTTCTCAAAAGTAAAAAACTAGACCGTACATACTAAGAATTTAACAAAGTTCTAAGTGCTTTTTGGCTATAAAATTGCAGTTTTCACAAAAAGCACAATACTATGTTAAAGTATTTTTTAATAAGGCTGAACAAATTAAATTTGTATGTACAATTATTGTAGTGACAATAGAAGAACAGATTAAAACAAAAGAATTACCCCTTGCGCGGAAATTATCCATTAATATAATTTATACTGCAAATTGGGTTAATGAACTTATAGGTGAAGCGCTCAAACCATTTGACGTCTCATTGCAACAATTTAATGTGCTACGCATTCTGAGAGGGCAAAAAGGTAAGCCCGCTAACTTATCTACCATACAGGATAGAATGGTTAGTAAAATGAGTAATACTACAAGACTTGTTGACAAACTAATTGGCAAGGAACTTGTAAATAGAAATACCTGTCCTACAAATAGAAGAAAAGTAGATATTACTATAACTACATTAGGTCTCTCACTGTTGGATACAATTGATCCAATTATAAAAGACGTAGAAGAACAGATTACCAAAAATACAAAAACTTATGAGCTAGAGCAACTCAACAATATGCTCAACAATCTTAGAAACAAATAATTATAATTAAAACAAACTAAAATGAAAAAATTAGCAATTACTGGAGTTTTAGCCTTAGTGTTTACTGTCACTAATGCATTTACAAGCACGCCAGTCAAAAAAGAAGTCCCAGTAAAAGATGCAACTATTACTTGGGTTGGCAAAAAAGTAGGCGGGCAACACACAGGTACCATTGACCTTAAAAATGGGAATTTAGTAATGGAAGGACAAGAAATAGTAGGCGGTACTTTTGTTATTGATATGACTAGCATACAAGTAACCGATCTTCAGGCAGGTCGTGGAAAAGAAAAACTAGAAGGTCATCTAAATTCGCCTCAATTTTTTGGCATAGAAGAATTCCCAACAGCTACTTTTAAAATCAAAAAAGCAAAACGCAATGGAAGCAACTATGTACTTGCTGGTGATATTACGATTAAAGGGGTAAGTCAAAGTATACAAGTTGATCTTACAATGGAAGGTAATAAGGCTACAACAAAGCTAGTAATAGACCGCACCAAACATGGCATTACCTATGGTTCTGCATCTTTAGTAGACACCTTAAAAAACAAAGCTATTAGTGATGATTTTGAGCTTAAAATCAGCTTTAGCATCTAAAAATAGCTTAATATTTTTCTAGAAAATATATTGTAATATATTTGCAACGTAAATGAAAAAGAAAGCAACATATACTTGGTGGTGGAATATACAGCTCTTTGAGTCGTAGACATTGCTAATATACCCATTTAAAAGCCTGTCATACGACGGGCTTTTTTTATTCACTTCCACCCCAGTGGAAATTTTGTTTAAAATAATATATGATTCCCTAAGGAATGGATTATAACTTAAAAACATACGCTAAAAAACTACTTGCAGATACTATAACACCCGTTTCAGTATACTTAAGGCTTCGGGATAAATTCCCAAACAGTCTATTACTAGAGAGTAGTGATTATCACGCCAATGACAATAGTTTCAGCTATATCTGTTGCAACCCAATAGCGTTTATTAAGGTTCAGCACGGAAGCATTACAACGCAATACCCTAACGAGGAGCCAAAGCAATCTCCAATTGACCAAGACACAGATGTGGTTGCTGCTTTACACACTTTTGCAAAAGCATTTACAGCCAAAAAAATAACTCATAAATTCATTAATTATGGTCTTTTTGGCTACATGGCTTATGACGCGGTTCGGTATTTTGAAAATATAGAAATTGCAAAAAAAGAAGGTGATTTAGACATTCCCGATATATACTACGCTGTATATCAAAATGTGATTGCAATCAATCATTTTAATAATGAAGCCTACCTATTTTGTCATTCCATTAATACACAAGATAACACCGAACAAATAGCGCAATTATTGCGTGTAAAATCTTTCACTGAGTATAACTTTGAGCGATCCGGAAATCCTACTACTAATATATCAGATGATGATTACAAGAAACTTGTTGCCCAATGTAAAGCCCATTGCCAGCGCGGTGATGTTTTTCAAATAGTACCAAGCAAGCGATTCAGTCAAAGTTTTATTGGTGATGAATTTAATGTATATCGTGCTTTGCGTAGTGTAAACCCTTCACCTTATCTTTTCTATTTTGACTATGGCGATTTTAAAATATTTGGCAGTTCCCCTGAAGCGCAACTGATTGTGCAAGACAACAAAGCCGAAATTCATCCTATAGCCGGCACCTTTAAACGCACAGGCAATGATGAAGATGATGCACAGCTTGCCAAGCAACTCGCTGCAGATGAAAAGGAAAATAGTGAACATGTGATGCTTGTTGATCTTGCCCGAAATGACCTATCAAGACATGGTAATAATGTCACTGTAGACACCTATCGGGAAGTCCAATTTTTCTCTCATGTTATTCATTTGGTGAGTAAGGTAACTGCACAAAAATTTAAAGATACCAGCACTTTACAAATTGTTGCAGATACTTTTCCTGCTGGCACACTAAGTGGCGCACCTAAGCATATGGCAATGCAACTGCTTGAGCGCTATGAAAACCGAAATAGGGATTTCTACGGAGGTGCTATTGGTTTTATGGATTTTGAAGGAAACTTCAATCACGCGATAATAATTCGTAGTTTCTTAAGTAAAAATCACCAATTACATTATCAGGCGGGTGCTGGTATCGTATCAGAAAGTGATGAGGCTGCAGAACTACAAGAAGTATATAATAAATTAGGAGCTTTAACCAAAGCATTAGAACTTGCAGAAACCATATAGCAATGAAAAAGATACTCGTTATAGATAACTATGACAGCTTTGTATATAACCTAGTAAACTATCTCGAAGAATTTGATTGCCAGGTTACCGTAAAACGTAACGATCAGTTTCAATTGGATGAATGCAAAGCATATGATAAAATCTTACTATCACCTGGACCAGGTGTTCCAGACGAAGCAGGTCTGTTAAAAAATGTAATACGAGAATATGGTTCGTCAAAACCAATTCTTGGCGTATGCCTAGGTCAACAAGCCATTGGTGAGGTATTTGGAGGATCTATAATCAACCTGGATAAGGTTTTTCATGGCGTCACTACTACCATTACTATTCAGAAAG
>CAZDFA010000051.1:0-16079 GCA_964504555.1 uncultured Flavobacteriaceae bacterium
AGTATAAGGGTAGCGTTAGGTAATTGTTGTTTTTCCATGGTTTAGTTGGTTAAATGGTTATTAAAATAAAGCTGACATTTTAATAATGTAACTTATTACAACTATCAAAATGTTTATGCTAATTAAAGCAATTTTTATGGGTTTATCGAATCTAAAACTAACGAAAACATTAAGTGTTAAAAACCCTGCTAATAAAAATAGGGTGTAAATGGCTGGATACATATGGAAGGCCGCTGCAAATTCACCTTTAAAAAGAAGTGCCGTAGCACGCTGTATACCGCAACCTAAACAATCAACTCCAAAGAGTTGTTTGTTTAGGCAGGGTAACATATATTTTTCCAAATGATTTAGTTGTCTATAGCAACTTTTCTAGACTTGGTTAAACCGTCTTGAGTTTGCATACGTATAATATATACGCCGGTTGCTAAATTATTAGTAGGGAAGGTATAACTGGTATCGCTACCTACATTTTGTCTCCCAAAAATTAATTTACCGCTTATATCAAATAATTCAATATTGATAAGGTCTGCTCCTTCGGGGTTAATTACTTCTAATGTCTGAGCATTATTATTTTGTCTTGCATTTATGGCATTAAATACCTGTAAACGTTCTTGAACCTCTTCTTTATCTTCTTGTGTTATCTCTTCGCCAGAACGTGTTGCATTCTTTGCAAAAGTGATGAAGAAACGATCATTGTATATGCCAGTATCTAAGATAAACTCAGCTTTGTCATTTATGATGTCAATATATTGTCCTGTTTGTGCATCAAAAAGATATACCTCATCTTGATCAAAACCATTTTCAAATCCCTTCACATAAAAGACAAATGAAGATTGAAACTCGGTTTCTACGTGCAGAGGTAAAATAGCATCTTTTTGAGAATCAATAACATTAATTGCAAATCCTTCTTGCTCTTCGATTACAAAATTAACATCTGCAGTTAGGGTGCCAAAAGCATGTGCATCCATTAAAAAATCAATACCTCTAGTCGCTTCAGGATATAATGCCACTGAAATAGGTCTGATATAGGTATTATCTATTTCTGTAAAAATGCGCATTCTAGGTATTGGCCGTAAATTCTCAGACTTATAATTGATTTTAACACCTACTATATCTGGATTACGATCAACTACAGCATTCGATTCTGAATCACCTTTAGGATCACTTTTATCACCTTTACTTGTTTCAGCATTTCTAAATTCAGAAAAACTGGCAGCATCTTCACGAGCAAAAACGCGGTGATCATTTTTAATAATGAAAGTAGATGGAGCAGCAAGGTCAGTTTGAGATTGAACTATGAACCCCTGAGCTACAGGCGAGAATCTACGCTGCAAATCAAATGTAGAAGTTGTTCCTCCTGTAGTTATTGTATTACCATCCTCATCAAACATATCAAATGTTGGGGGCTCATACATTCCTGGAGTATCTAATCCAATAGGAGTAAAAACACCATAGCCACCTTGATATTCTTCTATAAAATGCGAACCTACGAAATTTTGATCCCAAAAGAAGGCTTGACCTGTAAGAACACCTCTTCCAACAATAAGAATTGGATTACCACTATCATCTATGAATTTCATAGTTGTATCTAGAGAATTTTCAAAAAGGAAATGAGATAAGTCCAAAGCAGAGGGATAAGGATTCCCTGTAAGCACATTATCTCCAATACCAATATTGACCGTAATTTCTCCGTTATTAGGGCGCCCTCTAAAATCATAGCGTTGAGCTCCACCAGGGTTATTTTCGACACCATTAACTATAGTGTTATCTGATCCATTTACTCCTTTCATAGTAAAACCATAGCCGGCAGCCAAACTTCCTGTATTTTTAATTGGATCAAATTCTGCAGTAGTACCACCACCGTCTAAGCCAAAGATCCAAAAGGAAGCTATTTGAGTTCCAGTAGCGGTAGATGTAAAGCCATCTAAAGCCGGTGGAGGCATAATTAAAGCTGGATTACTACCAAGCTCATCCACAGGAACAAAAAGAGGTGGAACAGGGCCTGCTAAGGTGAAAACACTATTACCAGCAGCTACGATCCCAGAAACATTATTAGATATACCAACAGGTGAATGCCAAAAATTAAATTCTGTGGCAAAATGAGTACCTTCTTGAAATACGGATATGTCACCAGATCCAGAGTTATCTGGATTACTGCCATTGCCTTGTAATAATTGTGCACCATTACGAAGAGCGATATTTGGAATTTCTGTCGATCCGCCGGTAGTATTTTCTTCTAAATCGATTTCATTTTCTACGTAGAGAAAAGTATCCGAAACATAGACAAAAGTATTATCTGTAGTTGTAGGACTAACGTGAAGTTGCGCAAAACAATTTGCAGCAACCAAAACTAGTAGGGTTGTAATTACTTGTTTCATTGGGGTATGAATTTAGGTCGTAAAAATAATAAAATAAATTGAAATAATCTATATTTTAATGACTTCGTTTAATTTTGCGCTCTAAAAATGGTAGTTAATCGTTAAAAAATGGCTTTATATCGAGGATTATTGATGCAGGTTGTAAATGAAGATCTTGCGGGTCATGTCGTAGATTTTGAGGGTAATACAATAGTAATAGAGACTTTAGATGGATTCAAACTTAGTTTCAATGAAAATGAGCTAATACCATATATTCCTTTGGATAAGGTACAATTAGATGTATCTACTACTGTAATCAAGCAGAAGGAGCAGGGGCAATTAAAAAGAAAAACATCAAAGAAAATCTCCAAAGCAAGTGTTCTAGAGGTTGACTTGCATATACATCAATTGGTTGATTCTAATAAGGGTATGAGTAATTATGATATGCTTAGTTTACAATTAGAAACTGTAAAAAAGAAAATTGTTTATGCTCGACAAAAACACATACCCAAACTGGTATTTATACACGGGGTTGGTTCTGGGGTGTTAAGACAAGAATTGCATTCACTTTTAAAAGGCTATTCTAATTTGGTGTACTATGACGCCAGTTTGGCAAATTATGGCAGGGGAGCTACAGAGGTACATATTTATCAAAAGAGTCAGAATGTATATTAATTAAAGTCGGGTGTTACCATTATTGTGCCTCCAGATCCGCTTATAGTTCCAAGAAATAATTGGGTAATGTCTCGTATAACTTCTTCACCATTGGTATTTCTTAAGTCTAGATTGGTGAGTGACGCTGTAATTTCTATATTAGATCGAGTGAAGCTATGTAGTCTAAATTCTGTAATTTCTGTTACTATTGCTACTTCTGGATTCAAATAATCAGGCATTTGAGAATTCTCATCAGAAAAGTCATTGGCTGGATTAAGGTTCTGATCAAGATCTTCGTTTATTGTAAGTACACCATCATTATCATCATCTTCATCAAGGTAATCTGGGATGCCATCTCCATCGGAATCCTGAGCTAAGTCTAGATTTACCATATTGGTTTCAGGATCAATGCATCCACATTCCACAAAAGTTAGCACATTATCACCATCATCATCTTCATCCATAAAATCCAGCAGACCATCGAAATCAGTATCCAAAGACATTTCTGTGTCAACAAACCCTTCTTCAGTAAATTCTATTCCCTCATCATCTGACGGTATTCCATCATTGTCAACTTCATCAACAAAGGTGGTGAGGGATAAAATTCCAGCGGTACTAATAAATTCTTCAGCAACAAGTGGTTCAGTAGGTGGTATTGGGCTACAAAAATAATCTGATGTTACTTCATCATTAAACCTTCTGTAAATTACTGGGCTTGTTGTACTAAGGTTTATTGTTCTAATTCCTTGCTCTTGTTGAAAAGGTTCGGTAGTATCAAATTGAACAGCTAAGGTTTCTGTCCCTAGGGCATTAATTACAAAAAATAAAAATTCATCAAAATTGGTGCATTGCTGGAGCGTTTGATTTTCAAAATCAAAATCTGTTACTACAATGTCTCCATCATCGCAGCAGACCAAAAAAATAATCGTTATTAGTAAGTAAAAAATTTTCTTCAAGGCTCTAAAATTCGTGTAAAATTAGTACAATTGTACTTATATCGTATAAGAAACAAATTTATTTTCTTCAGATTACATTTATTAACACAGTCTTCACTTTTTAGTACAATATGCAACAGGTTTATTTTGATAATGCTGCAACAACACAACCTAGACCAGAGGTAATTTCTCGTGTCATAGAGGTTTTGAAGGAATACGCTGGCAATCCATCTTCAACCCATGCGCAGGGCAGAGCTGCAAAAAGCTTAATAGAGCAGGCCAGAAAGACAATCGCTTCACATATTAATGCGCAAGCAAGCGAGATTATATTTACTTCTGGAGGAACAGAAGCAGATAATCTAATAATTCAAAGTGCGGCGAAACATCTAGGAGTGACTCGCATCATTACTTCTAAAACTGAGCACCATGCGGTTTTACATACTTCTGAAAATATGAAGGAGAATTTTGGTGTAGTCTTAGATTTTGTAAAATTAAAGCATTGCGGAACACCTGATGAAAAACATTTAGAAGAACTACTCGCTAATAGTACGCTTAAAACATTGGTGAGTTTAATGCATGTTAATAATGAAATAGGCAATATTATAGCAATTGATAAACTAGCTATGCTGTGCAAAAAGTATGATGCCTTGGTGCATTCTGATATGGTGCAAAGCGTTGGCCATTTTGAACTGGATTTACAAAAAACACCGATAGACTTTATTGCTGCTAGTGCTCATAAATTTCATGGGCCTAAAGGGGTAGGGTTTGCCTTCATTAGAAAGAATAGCGGTATTAAACCACTTATTTTAGGTGGAGGCCAAGAACGCGGTTTACGCGCTGGTACTGAAAGTGTGCATAATATAGTTGGTATGGAGACAGCCCTAGATTTGGCTTACAAAAATTTAGTCGAAGAACGAAGCTATTTAAGAAGTTTAAAGAATTACTTTGTTGAACAACTCCAAGAACATATTCCAGAGATTAAATTTAACGGCAACTGTTTTGATCCAGAAAAAGGAACATACACCTTATTAAATGTTTGTTTGCCTATTTCTAAGGATAAAGCTACCTTATTGTTATTTCAATTGGATATGAAGGGAATTGCCTGTTCTAAGGGAAGTGCTTGCCAAAGTGGAAGCGATAAAGGCTCTCATGTTCTTCAAGAAATTTTAAGTGATGAAGACTTAAACAAACCGAGTATACGATTCTCGTTTTCAAAATATAACACTAAAGAGGAAGTTGATTATGTGATTAGAATTCTAACTGAATATATAACGGCTAAAATTTCATAGTTAAACGCACATTTAGAACACGAGGTGTTAAAAAGTTGGGGATTGCAAACTGTTGTCCTGACTGAGCATCCCTTACGAATGTATTTGTAATAGAATTGAGTCTATCAAAAACATTATATATTTCTCCGCCTAAGCTAAATTCTTTAAAAGCATGTAACCAATGTCCTTTTGGAAATTGCTTTTTCTCATCAGCAAAAACATAGGACACCCCTACATCTGCTCTAAAGAAATCAGGTAGTCGAGGTAGCTCTTCAAAATCAAAAGGATCTGCATTACTGGGCGTACCGCCAGGCAAACCACTTTGGTAAACCATATTTAAATACAATCTTAGGCTAGGAATTGTTGGGACATAATCTTGAAAAAGAAAAGCAGCTTTAAACCGCTGATCAGTAGGTCTAGCTATGAATCCTCTATTATCTGGATTTTCTTCTGCGCGCAGTAGCCCAACACTTATCCAGCTTTCTGTTCCAGGTACAAACTCTCCATTAAGCCGGGTGTCAAAACCATAAACCCGTCCTATTGCATCATTGTTAGCTCGGTAGCGAATGCGTACATTTTCTAGAGTATAGGTATTTACATCGGTTAGGCCTTTATAAAAAGCTTCATTTACAAGTTTGAAAGGTCTATTCCACATTCTAAAACTCCAGTCATGACCCAAGACCACATCTACAGATTGTTGTGCATCTACATCTGGCTGTACTTGTCCTAATGCATCTCTTAGTTCTCTGTAAACGGGCGGTTGATGGTAAAAGCCTCCAGCAATTCTAAAAAGCATATCCTGTTTCCAGTTTGGCTTAATCGAAACTTGACCTCGTGGACTTACCACTGCTTGAGAGGTGTTTTCTATATTCTCACCGCTTACAGTCCAATGATGAGCACGTACGCCAGCGTTTAACCATACTTCTGCATTGTTTAGATCTAAACGTCTATTGTATTGCACAAAACCAGAAACACGGTTAATTTGAATTTCATTGCGAGCATTGATTAATTCAAATGGCTCAATAGGTGCATCAAAAGGGGTGAAGGGTTCATCATTTGCAAAGTCAGCAATGGGTGGTCTTATGGAAAATCCTGCGGAATCAATTACTTCAAATTCTCGCAGTTGATCTCTAACATCTTCTAAAGTATACTTTGCTCCCCATTCTATCTGTGTATCATTTTTTAGATATGAACCTTTGTGTTCTAAATTGATAAATAGCGCATCTAATAAATTACGAGCACTTTGTAATTGCGAGCCTGCTCCCTCTGTAAACTCTACTTCGCCAAAATCTTCATCACCAATATTATTATTAGGTGTACCAATATTGTATTGTGCGATTATGTCAAAAAATTCTTGTTCCTGACTTTGATAAGCCGAGCCTATGAGTTTTAAAGTGAGGTTTTCATTTACAGAATATGTCCCTTTAAGTGCACCAAAATATGTTTCATACTGATCACGTTCTTGACCATCGAAAAATACAATAAGCGATCTCGGATCTTGCAATGTGCCAAAATTGGTCTGTCTAGATAATGGCTCAAAATCATATTGGTTGAGAGCGATATTTCCCAAAAAGTCCAGCTGAAACTTATTGGTAAACTTATAGGTTAAATAAGTTTGTGCGTCAACAAAAACAGGATTGATATTGCTTTCTGTTTGGGTAGAATTAAGCAATAAGCCATTATCTCTAAATCTTAAACCCGTAATATGCGTAAAACGACCAGTTTTAGAATTACCTTCAATTGCTGCTGTAACTCCTAACAAACTTGCATCTATATTTACCCCAAAATCTGTAGGTCTTCTATAGGTAATATCTAGGACTGAAGCCAGTTTGTCACCATACTTTGCTTGAAAACCACCTGCACTAAAGCTTACATTTTGGGTAAGATCACTATTTACAAAACTAAAGCCTTCTTGTTGTCCCGAACGTATAAGAAATGGTCTATATACTTCAATTTCATTAACATAAACTAGATTGTCATCAAAATTCCCACCTCTTACATTGTAGTTGGTGCTTAGTTCATTATTATTACTTACCCCTGGTAAAGATTTTAATAAATTCTCAACACCAGCTGATGGGCCTGGTATTTTCCGTATTGCTGTAGGAGATAAGGTTACAATACCTTCAGCTCTTCTTCTTGTTCGGCCATCAATTATAACATCTGCAAGCTGCTCTACGTCCAGCTTCATCACAGGGTTGAACTCAAAATCGGCGTTAGGAGATAGGTTAAATGTTTGTATAACATTTTTTAATTGAACACTTGAAAAAGTAATAGTGATTTCTTGATTGGATGGTATCTCTAACTGGTAAAACCCATTAAAATTGGATTGGGTTCCTTGACCGTCACCATAGGATATATTTACTTCTGGAACTGGTACATTGTTTTCGTCTACAATGACACCTCTTATAGTTGACGTTTGGCAGAAGCCTATAATTGCAAAAAATAAAAAGCAAATACTTAGTAGCTGTTTCTTATTCACACGACGCTAATTTTTTCTAAAAAATGTGGATTCAAATGTAGTACTATTTCCGACATTATCGGTGACAATTACTTTTAAATGATTTTCTGTATCAGTAACGCGATTATCACTAAAATCGTGTGTGAGGGTGTCAGTTTTATAGTCATACTCCATCAAAATAAATTTGCCATTAACAGTAGCCCGGTAACCTTTGATACCACTTACGTCATCTTCTATTTTCAATTTTAAAGAAGTATTTTTTGAAATCCATTTGTCATCATTAAAATTAATGGGAGCAATGGTTGGCGGCGTTTTATCTAGACCAATACCATAATTACCAAAATTGCGTGTTCTCGCCATTAATTTTCCATTCTTAATATTAGCACCTACATAAAATAATTCGTCTTTGTAATCATAACGCCCAATAAAAAGTTTCTCTTGATCTCTTGTAGCGTAATTACTCAGGTCATAATAAAGACTAATATTTTTATGTATGGGAATTTCTTCCTTATGAAGATATAGTATGTCCCCATCTGTTTTCAAATCAAGGCTAGTGTTTTCATATAATGCATTTTTAGGGATATAAACCTCAAACAACCCATCTTCAAAAGATAAACTTTGATTTGTATAATAGTAATAGTTGGGGTTAGCAGGAGTACTATCTTTTACAATTGTTTGATGAGTGCCTTGAATGGGTATAGTGATCGCAGTTCTATTGTTTTTAAAATCTTTTACTTCAATAGCATAATGGTAGGATAGACTATCTTCTATTTGTAGTATTCCAAAATTCGATACATCAGAATAAATACTCAACGGGTTGTTGTTTTCAACAAAAAGCTTCTGCACACGATCCTTATTTCTCTTGTAATAACTGTAATCTATCATTCTATTGATGTAGCGTGTTTCTGCAAATGAAAATTTGTCCATTTTCACTGTAAAATTAGGACTGCCATTCAAGGAACTTGTAATCTCATAGATTCCATTTTTATTATTAGCGAGATCTTGCTTATCCACCGTGGCGATGCCAAACCCTATTTTACCTTTTGCTTTTATAGTTTCGGCGGTTAGGTTTCCATTTTTTAAGGGGGTTAGTCTTATTTCAATAGGTTTTTGTGAACCATTGATTTGGCTTTCTTTATCTAGAGGGTAGGCTAGAATCTTGCTAACTAATGGTTTACTGCTATCTTTTATGTCTATACCAAATAAAAAAGGATTCATTGGCCTAGCATTGGCATCTCTAATTTCAAAATGTAGATGTGGTCCTCCGCTGCTTCCTGTATTCCCTGAATAGCCAACAAGTACTCCTTTTTCTATGTTAAATAAACCTGGTTTTGGAAAGAGTTCTATTTCAAAGGCTTCTTTTTTGTACTGTTGTTTTTTTACATATGCCTCTATTTCAGGAGAGAATTTCTTTAGATGCGCATAGACCGTACTATAGCCATTTGGATGTTGGATATAAAGTGCTTTGCCATAGCCGAAGTGCGATATTTTAATACGACTTACTGTCCCAGCTGCTGCCGCTTTTACTTTTAGACCAGTGCGCTGCTGTGTTTTAATGTCTAATCCACTATGAAAATGATTAGATCGCAATTCACCAAATGTTCCCGATAGGATAAGCGGGATTTCTAAAGGTTTTTCAAAATAATCCAAAGGCACTTCTTTTTGACCAGAAACAACCCAGAATGTAAGTACTAAAATAAGTATCCCAAACAATCTTTTTTTCATAAGATGCTAATATAATACATTAACTGTAAGCAATTTATTCAATAGTAATGGAGTCGGTGAATTCTTGAACGACGGCAAAATAGCCTAAGACAAAGTTAGGATTGCCTACATTGCTAAACTCGGCAAGATCAGTTGCATCTATATTAAAATCAGCAATGCTATTGATATCAATATTGTTTATATCAATATCCACAAGATTAGTAATATCAATGATATTGCCCCTTACTGTGGCTGCTGGTGTTTGAAAAGGTCCAGCTGCTCCTTGTTGACTTTGCTCCAAAAGCAAAGAAAAATAATTAAAGAATATAATATCTGCTCCAAGGATGCTTATCTCTGCAGTCTCCCCCGGCGTCAAGCCATCTTCCGTGCCATCATAAAAGAATGAAAATTGAAACTCCTCGCCCTGAAAGAATGTGTCTGGTGTAGTAATAAACTCATCAAAATCAAAATCAAAAATGTAATAATCTTCCCGACTACCATCATCCGTAAATGTAACAATCACTTCTCTATCATCTTCATCAAAGAGGATTTCATCACCTTGTTCTAGGCTATCTATAGGTACGGTCGGGACAAATTGCGCAAAAGATACAATAAGTTGTTCTGCCGTGGCAGCGGCCAATACCAATGCGTCTCCACTAGTTAAAAATGTGGTAGGTACGGCATCACCTTCTACAGGAATGCTTCCATCACTTGCAACTGGTACGTAAACGCCTGGGTCATTATCATCTTCCTCAAATAATACAAATTCATTTGTTATAATATTGGCGATTGACATTTGGATGACCTGACCAGGATTTGGCTCTTCAAAAAAAGAAATGCTTTCAGTAACACGAATGCGAATTGAAGTTAATGCTTGGCTAGTGTCAACACGTACAAGAGCATCTATAATCAATTGTTCTTCTCCATTGGGTACTTCAATATCTATTACATCTTCGCATTGTACACTTAATACACAGATAATAAGTACTGTAATCCCAGACCATATTTTTTTTGTAATCGCCATAAATTAAATTTTAAAATTATAGGTTACTGACGGGATTATTCCAAAAATCGAGGTGCGCAAGGCTTCGTTAGTTCCTGTTGTTGGGTTTTGTCTAAAGTTAATGGAAGCCGCATTCATACGATTATATACATTAAACAAACTAAAAACCCATTGTGATTGCCAATTCCTATTTGGTTTTTGTTTGGGTGTTAAGGTGGCTGAAATATCTAATCGATGAAAATCGGGTAATCGCTGCGAGTTACGTGGTCCAAAGAATGGAGAAGTTACACCTTGAAATTCAAACTGACCTATTGGTAAATTAGTGGGTTGTCCGGTTTGGTAGGTCATATTTGCATTGAAACTCCATTTTGAATTCAAATCATACGACAAAAATAAGGATAGATCATTGGTTTTATCAAAAGGAGTAACATAGTATTCACCATTATTTATACCTGTTTCATTTTCGTTTCTTCCAGGTGCACGCTGCTCAGATCTTGAAAGGGTATAGGATAACCATCCTTTTAGTTTACCAGTATTTTTCCGTAATAAAAACTCTAGACCAAAGGCTCTAGCTTCACCAGCCAAAATAACCTGTTCTATGGCTTCGTTGGCGATAAGATCTGCACCATCTATATAATCGATGCGATTGTCTATACTCTTATAAAAAGCTTCGGTTTCTAGCGAAAAATCGCTTCCGCGGAAGCTGAAATTCTTAAAATACCCAACAGCAAACTGGTCTAGTAATTGCGGCTCTATAAAGGGACCACTAGGTTGCCAAATGTCAAGTGGAGTAGGGGATTGTGTATTGGATAATAAATGTAAGTATTGAGCTAATCTTGTATAACTAGCTTTAAATGACGATGTGTTATTGAAAGCATAGGCTAGAGAAAAACGCGGTTCAAAATTGGTAAAAGTAGCCAATACATCACTACGGTCTGGGTTGCTTACATCTACAGGGATTGCACCGCGATAGACTAATGTTAGTGGGTCAAAGATTAAAGGGTCATCATTGGCGTATACATTAATTTCATCCTGACCTAATCTCAAGAAGTTGCTTAAGCGCAATCCATATTGTAAACTTAAATTGGAGGTAACCTTATGTTCAATATCAATATAACCGGCAAGCTCATTGGCAAATTGAACGGTTAATTGGTCTTCGACTATGCCAGAATCTAGACTGCTAGGCTCAATTCTTCCTGGATTAAAGCGGTAGTAGATATTATTAATACCATATCTCAATTGGAATTTATTGCTCAAATAATGTGTAAAATCATATTTTAAGTTAATGTTTTGAATCCCGCTATTCCACTCAAAACCTACAAAGTCAAGATTTAATCCATAAAAATACTCGCTGTAGATTAAGGACAGGTTAGAGAATAGTTTGTCTGAGAAAAGATGATTCCACCGCAAATTGGCCACGGCATTTCCATAATCATTGCTAAAATTATCCTGAATGTTAAAGACGTCCTGTCCAAAATATCCTGAGAGATAAATACTGTTTTTATCGTCTATATTATAATTGAGCTTGGCGTTCAAATCAAAGAAGTATGCCTCATTGTTAATGTCAAATATGGGCAGAAAAAGATGTGCATAGGTGGAGCGACCAGCTACTAGAAATGCGCCTTTATCTTTTTTAAGAGGACCTTCTAATAATAATCTACTAGATACAGCACCAATACCGCCACTTACGGTAAAATCTTTACTATTGCCTTCTTTTTGATAGATATCTAGTACGGAAGATACTCTACCGCCGTATCGTGCAGGAATTCCTCCTTTAAATAATTTAAGATCTTTTATTGCATCTGGAT
Organism: uncultured Flavobacteriaceae bacterium; assembly: GCA_964504555.1. Taxonomy (GTDB): domain Bacteria; phylum Bacteroidota; class Bacteroidia; order Flavobacteriales; family Flavobacteriaceae; genus Dokdonia. The sequence continues at coordinate 12,188 of CAZDFA010000051.1, forward strand.
TAAAGACGGAAAACACTCCAAATAAATGTGATGAATTAAAGATAATTGCTTCATCTAGAAGGATTAGATTTTGATCTGCCGCACCACCCCTCACATTAAATCCTGAAGCGCCCTCACCAGCACTAGTTACTCCAGGTAGTAGCTGTATAGATCTTAATACATCGGCTTCCCCAAGGACCGTTGGTATTTTCTTGATTGTTTGCGCACTAAGTCTATTAATGCTTATTTGAGGAGAGCGCACGTCCAATCGCTCTATATCTTTTTCTTGGGTAATTACAATTTCTTCTAAAGATTCGGTTTCTGGAGTTAGATTGAAATTACGAGTGATGTCACCAGTTAACACTATAGTCTCTACTTGTGTTTTATAACCTAGATATGTGATTTGCAGTTTATAAGTACCTTCAGGAAGGGTGATGGAATAGAAGCCATAATTATTTGTAGTAATACCATCATTAATTTCAGGAAATAAAATATTTACACCAATTAGCGTTTCATTGCTACTGTCATCAATTATTCTCCCATTAAGCGTAAAATTTTTATTTTGAGAGAATAAAGATGTTAGGCTTATAAATAAGATGAACAGCGTGGCGATTTTTTTTTTCATAGAAGATTTACTATTCCTGCTATAAAACTAAGTGGTATTTTTTAGAAGCAATGTTAAAAAATAAAAAAAGGCTGCAATCATTGTAATTGCAACCTTTTAAATAAGTTAAACTCATTATAACTAGCCTATTATTGTATTTAAAGTTGCGCTTGGTCTCATTGCTCGCGATATTTTTTCATAATCTGGTGAATAATAGCCTCCAATATCAACGGGTGATCCTTGTGCATCATTCAACTCTTGAATAATGTTTTTTTCATTTTCAGAAAGTTGATTTGCAACTTCTGCAAATTCTGTTTTTAAATCGATGTCTTTGTTCTGCTCAGCCAGTGCTTGTGCCCAATACTTGGCAAGATAAAAATGACTTCCTCTGTTATCTAGTTCATTAACTTTTCGAGATGGCGATTTTTTATTTGCTAGAAACTCAATTGTTGCTTCATTGAGTGCTTCGGCAAGAACTAATGCCTTAGGGTTTGAGGCCTCTTCAGATGCGTGTTCTAAGGAAACCGCTAGCGCTAAAAATTCTCCAAGAGAATCCCATCGTAAATGACCTTCACTTACAAATTGTTGCACGTGCTTAGGAGCAGACCCTCCTGCGCCAGTTTCAAAAAGGCCACCACCATTCATTAGCGGTACAATGGATAACATTTTTGCACTTGTACCTAATTCCAATATTGGAAATAAATCAGTATTATAATCTCGTAATACATTACCAGTAACTGATATAGTATCTTTTCCTGCCTTGAGTCTTTTTAGAGTAAATCTTGTCGCGTCAACTGGAGATAGTATATGCAATTCTATATCTGAAGTGTCATGATTTTCAAGATAGAGCACTACCTTCTTAATTAATTCTGCATCATGGGCTCTATCTTCATCTAACCAAAATACGGCTGGAGTGTTGGAAGCTTTAGCTCTTTTAACAGCTAATTTTACCCAATCACGTATTGGGGCATCCTTTACTTGGCACATACGCCATATATCACCCTTTTCTACCTGGTGTGTTATAAGTACAGTGTCATTTTGATCTATGACCAGTACTTTGCCATTGGCTGCAATCTCAAAAGTTTTATCATGAGAGCCATATTCTTCTGCTTTCTTTGCCATAAGGCCAACATTTGGTACTGTACCCATTGTAGTTGGATCAAAAGCACCATGTTTTTTACAAAAATCTATGGTTTCTTGATATATCCCGGCATAACTGCTATCAGGTATTACGGCTTTTGTATCTTGTTGATTGCCTTGGGCATTCCACATCTGGCCTGAGGTTCTTATCATTGCAGGCATCGATGCATCTATAATGACATCACTAGGTACGTGTAGGTTGGTAATGCCTTTGTCTGAATTAACCATGGCAAGATCAGGTTGTTCATCAAGGCAGGTATCTATAGCATTTTGAACAATTAAACGTTCGTCTTCCGGTAGATTCTCAATTTTGGCTAAAAGGTTTCCTAGACCATTATTTTCTTCAACACCCGCTTTTTCAAGTAAGTCTCCATATTTTTCAAAAACGGGAGCAAAGAATACTCGAACTACATGACCAAATATGATTGGATCAGAAACTTTCATCATAGTTGCCTTCATGTGCAATGAGAAAAGAAGGTCATTGGCCTTTGCATCTTCAATTTGAGACTTTATAAAGTCAATTAAAGCAGCCTTTTGCATTATTGTAGCATCAATGATTTCACCTTCTAATAAGGCAATATCATTTTTAAGAACGGTTTCCTTTCCAGATTTATCAAGATGAACAATACGCACACTTCCAGCTTTGTCAATGGATACCGACTTTTCATTAAATCTAAAATCACCTTGGCTCATTGTAGCAACGTGAGATTTAGAGTCGGCACTCCAGGCTCCCATACTATGTGGATTATTCTGCGCATATTTTTTTACAGGTATAGGTGCTCTTCGGTCTGAGTTTCCTTCTCTTAAAACAGGATTTACTGCACTACCTAGTACCTTGGCATATCGTTGACGAATGTTCTTTTCTTCATCTGTTTCAGGTTCTTCTGGAAAATCAGGTATTGCAAAACCATCACTTTGTAATTCTTTTATTGTAGCCAAAAGTTGAGGTACAGAAGCACTAATATTTGGTAGCTTGATGATATTGGCTTCTGGTGTCTTGGCCAAATCACCTAAATGAGAGAGCGCATCTTTTGTTTTTTGGTCACCTTTTAGAAAATCAGAAAAGTTGGCCAGTATTCTGGAAGCTAGAGATATATCTTCTGTTTCTATTTGTATACCTGAAGACTTTGTAAAGCGTTTTACTATAGGTAAGAAAGAATGTGTGGCCAGCATAGGCGCTTCATCCGTTTTGGTATACTTGATAACCGTCGATTTTGTGGTCATAGAATAGTATTATTTAAATATGTTGGCTTTTGTCGAAATTTTTAAAAAGGATATAACAAATATAGCTATTAGCTTTTTGCCATGGTATTAATGTTGCGTAAATTGACAATAATTGCAAACTCATAAAGGGCATAAAAAAACCCTGACAACAGTCAAGGTTTTATATAATGTTGTTCTTTCTTTAAGAACGACTTTCTTTAATTCTAGCCTTTTTGCCCGTTAGGCCTCTAAAGTAGAAAATACGTGCTCTACGTACTTTGCCGTGTTTATTAACTTCGATTTTTTGAATTGCAGGTAAATTTATTGGGAATATACGCTCTACTCCAACGGTACCAGACATTTTTCTAATCGTAAAAGTTTGAGTAGCTCCAGAGCCTCTTAGTTGAATAACAACTCCTCTAAAAAACTGTGTTCTACTTTTTTCACCTTCCTTAATTTCATAAAACACAGTTATGGTATCTCCAGCACTAAATTCTGGATATGTCTTTGTGGTTACGAATTCATCTTCTACAAATTTTACTAAATCTTCCATTATTATGGATTTTTAAAGTTTCACTAAAGCAACATGCACGACTATCGTCAGAGGTTGGTTAAGTTAGTTTTTAAGAATTTACAGCGCAGCAATGTGCTTTGAAAGTTTTGATTTTAAATTAGCTGCCTTATTATCATGGATAATATTACGTTTTGCTAATTTGTCAATCATACCTGCAACAGTAGGAAACAATTTTTCGGCTGCTTTTTTATCTGACGTTTCACGTAATTTCTTAATAGCATTACGAGTAGTCTTGTGCTGATACTTGTTCCTTAGCCTCTTAGTTTCGCTGTTTCTAATTCTTTTTAAGGCTGACTTATGATTTGCCATGTTTTTGTTTTAAATCTCAATATCTATGTTGTAGCCCGTAGGGGAATCGAACCCCTCTTACCAGGATGAAAACCTGGCGTCCT